>MNXU01000068.1 GCA_001872285.1 Betaproteobacteria bacterium CG2_30_68_42 | reverse complement strand
GCAGGTTCGCCGCCAGCGTGCCGAGCGGCAGCGTCGGGAAGAGCGGATTCAGCGCGATCCCGAGCGACCAGCGCAGGCACGCGCCCAGCCCGGCGCCCGAGAACACGCACAGTATCGGATAGACGGCCATTCCGTGTTCGACGTCGTTCCCCGGTCGGTGCGAGGCGGCCGTCCCGCGTGCGCTCGAAGGGGAATGCCGCCTGCGCGGGGGGAGTCTACCGGCGCCGCGCTGCGATGTCCAACCGGTGCGCGTGGCACGGGCTCCGGCCGCCGCCGGTCGGACCCCCGCCGCCGTTTCCGGCCTCCGGTCCGAAGTGCCCACGCACGCCGATGCCGGTGCTACACTTCGAGCCGTGGATCGCCGCGCCTTTCTGTCCCTTGCAGGTGCCGCGCTGATCGGTGCGCCGCGGCGCGAACCGTCAGCCGCCGCGCCGCCGCGCCGCATCGGCGACGACATTTGCCTCAGTCCGTCTGCGCCTCCGATCTTCGTCGCCTCGACGGGCCCGGGCGGGCTTTCCTATCACGGCACCCACATCCTCGCCTACGGTGCGCTGATGGACATCGCCCCAGCCTTCATGGCGAGCCGCGGCAAACGCCTGGCGGTGGCCGGGGGCGGCTGCGACGATGGCATCGCAGGCGTCATGCGCCGGGTGTCGGATTTCGGTGGCATGTGCTGCCCCGTCGAGGGCTCGCGCGCCGACGGGCTGCCGCATCTCGTCGTCGCGCGCGACATGAAGGCGGTGATTGCGCATGGCGCGAATCCGGTGGCCGGGCTGTCGTTCGCTCAGCTCAAGGCCATCGCGCGCGGCACGCTTCTCGACTGGCGGGATCTGGGAGGCGCGGCGCGCCCCATCGCCCAGGTGGTGCGCCGCCATTGCGCCGAGTACGCGGAACCGGTGCGCACGACCCTGCTCCCCGGTGGTGCCGCCTGGTCGGCCAATGCGCTGTTCGTCGATACCGATGAGCAGATCATCGATCTCGTTTCGCGCTTTCCCGCCGGTTTGGGCATCGTCAGCTGGGTTTTCGCGCGACCGCTGGTGGCGGCCGGCAAGCTGCGGCTGCTTGCGCTCGACGGCCTCAGGCCCGATCGTGACCCGGCGCGCTATCCGCTGACTGGAGCGCTGTCGATCGTCTTCGGTGCCTGGGACCCCGTTCGCATGACGCCCTTCTTCGACTTCCTCTATGGTCCCCAGGGCCGCTCGATCGTCGCGCGCGGGCTGATCCCGGTCTCGGCCGGCGAGGCCGGTTATCGCGGCGCGGCCACGTTCGGCCGTGGCTGAAGCGGCAACTTCACGATCACCTGGCCGCCGGGGTTCTCCGTGTTCGCGATTTCCAGATCGCCCCCATGGGCGCGGGCGATGGCGAGTGCCGAGGCCATCCCAAGCCCGGTGCCGCCGACCTTGGTGGTGTGGAACGGCTCGAACGGTCGTGCGCGCACCTCCGGCGCGAAGCCCGGACCGCTGTCGGCGATCAGGAGCTGCACCTCGTCGGCGAGCGCCGCTGCAGCGAGCGTGACCGTGCCTCCGGGCCCGGCCGCCTCGCGCGCGTTGGCGAGCAGGTTGTCAAGCATTTGTTCGATCAGTATCGAATCGCCTTCGAACGGGATCGACGCTGGAACCCGTGCCGTGGCCTTCCAGCGCCGGGCAGTGCCGCGCGCGAGCTCCGCCAGTTCGAACGGCGCCGAATTCACCCGCACCGGGCGGCCGTAATCGAGCAGGAGGTCCAGCGTGCGCATGCAGCGCTCGCCGTGATGGACGATGCGGCGCAGGTCCTCGGCGAGTTGCGCATCGGCGGGAGGCGGCTTGAGGGCGAGGCGCGCCGTGTTTGCGATCACAGTCAACGGATTGTTGATGTCGTGCGCGACGCGGGCGGCGATGCGGCCGATGGCGGAGAGCTGCTCCTGATGCGCGAGGCGGCGCTCCATCTCGCGCAGTTTCCCCAGTCCGGCGGACATGGCATTGAAGGCGGCCGCGAGCTGCCCGATTTCCGTTTCTGCCGGCGCCGCGACGCGCTGCGAGAAATCTCCACGTCCGACCGCCACGGCGGCGGCCGACAATGCGGCGAGCGGCCGCAGTTGCCAACGCAGGTATGCCCCGAGAATCAGGGCGAGCATCAGGCCGCTGGCGACCAGGATGGTCGCCAGTACCGTTTTCACTTCGGCGAGTGCTTCGCCGACGGTATCGGGCAACGTTAATTCGATCGCGAAGGGCGGCAGTTCGACGCGAGCCGCACTTGCGTTCGTTGCCCCGCGGACCAACCTGAGCGCGGTCGGGTAGAGCGCGGGCAGGCCGGTGGCCAGTACATTCTCGAGCGACTTGGCAACGCGCAGGATCGCAATGGGGTTGCCCTCGCGCACGAGCGGTGCGTCGGCGACGAGCCAGGGGCGGCCGTGCAGCTCGACGATCCGGCTTCCGGGCGCGAGATCGTGCGGCGGCGCGCTGTCGAAAACGGCTGCCGGCGCGGCGGCGATCGCCCGCCCGTTCATGGCCCACAGGCTGACGGCATCGAAATCGAAGGCGAAGCCGATGCGATCCACGGCTGCCTGGGGGTGCTCGCGCTCGCCTGCCAGGAACAGGTGATAGAAGGTGCTGTGGTTGAGGTCGGCATCGTTCGCCAGCAGCGTGGCGAGACTCACCAGGCGCTCGCCTTCGGCATCGACGAAACGGCGGACCTCGGCGGCGCTCCGTGCGATCTGCGTTTGCCTCAGACGCGCGAATTGGTCGCTGACGAAATAGTCGAGGGCGAAAAACAGCGCGGCCGCGCCGAGCAGCATCGCGAGCAAGAGCGCAACGAGGAGGCGCGCGAGCAGGGATCGATGAGAGAGGGCGCGCAATGGACTCGATATCATCGCAGCGCGAGTGTATCCCAGCGGGCCGGAGCGCTCGCATGGATGCATCGGTCCGGCTGCGAATCATGGCGTTTCGCCACAACGTTCGGCGGGGGTATGGGCGATCTGCCCGAACGAGCGAATCGACGTACTGCAAAAACAAGGTCTTGCACGAAGGCGCGATCCGGCACGATCGCTGCTTTCTTCGGCCTGCCGGCATCCGCCGGATGATCAGACCAGAGGAGGAACCATGAAGTTACCCATCGCCGTCGCGGTAGTGATGATCGCCGGAGCGGCTGGCGCCGGCCCGCTGCCCGCCGACGTGCTCGTCGACGAAGGCGCCAAGAACAAGACCATCTGGCCCTATCCCCAGCAGGACAGCGGAAAGTTGATCTACAAGGATCATCGACGCGATCTTTCCAAGTGGCCGACGCTAAGCTACGGAGACGATCGGGCGACGCCCAGGCCGCAGCGCGCTCGACTGACCGGCACGCTGAATGGCGATCCCGCGCGCGGGAAGGCGGTCGCCATGAACAAGGGACGCGGCAACTGCTGGGCCTGCCATGCGCTGCCCGGTGATCCTCAGGCGGGCACGGCCGGGCCTTCGCTGCTTGCCTTCAAGGCGCGCAACTACACCGACGCCCGTGTCTACGAGCAGGTTTTCGACGCGCGCGTCGTCAACCCGGTCAGCGCGATGCCGCCTTTCGGCACCTTCGGCCTCCTGAGCGAACAGGAACTGCGCGATGTCGTCGCCTTTCTGCAATCCATCGAATAGGAGCGATCCCATGCGTCTTGCTTTGCTGATTTCCCTGGCGGCGGTCACGGCCGGCGCCGGCACTGCCCTCGCGCAGCAACGAAATGCCCAACCCTACCGCGAACATGTTCCGTATATCGACTGGAAGCCTGATGTCACCGGCGACATCCAACACACCGGCACGTATCAGTACTGGAAGGACCGCAAGGCACTGAATCCCGACTGGGTAGCCTCCAAGGAACATCAGTGGCAACTGAACTGGAAGTTCATGGATCCGAGCTACGACGACACTCTGCACGGGGGCCATATCGCCCGTGATCGCGGCGCGGCGCTGTACAAGAAGCTCGATGCCGGCGGTGCCTTCGCCGCCTGCCTGGGCGCCCGTAACGGCGATCTGAAAGGCCTGCGCGCCAATCACTATCCGCAATACAGCACGGCACTCGGACGGGTGGTCGGCCTGGAGGAAATGATCGAGCATTGCGCCGCCAGACAGAACGTCACGCTGGAAAACGGGAGCTACGACAACTCGGCGATTTCCGTCTATGTCACCGAGTTCAGCAACGGCATGCCGATCAACATCGACGTCAGCAAGGGACCGCTGAAAGACGCTTTCGAGCGAGGCCGCGAACGCTTCCACCTTCGCAACGGGGCGACGCATTTCGCCTGCGCGACTTGCCACGTCACACTGGTCGGCCGGAGCCTGCGCGGACAGGTGTTGACCACGCCCTACGGCGATGCCGCTCATTGGCCGACCTATCGCACCAAGGACGAGTTGCAATCGCTGCACGTGCGCTTCGCCGAGTGCAACCGCAATGCGGGCGCGCAGCCGTTGCGTCCGGGCAGCCCCGTATATTCGGATATCGAAGTGTTCCTCACCGCGCTCAGCAACGGATATCCCGTGGATGTCCCCAGCGCCCGCGACTGATCATGGAGAAAACCCGTATGAACAATACCCGTAGAACCCTCCTGAAGGCCGGCACGAACGGCGCCGTCCTCGCCAGTCTGTTCGCCGCCGGCATCCTGCGTCCCGTGCGAGTGCTGGCCGCAGATCCGCGCAGGGCCGCGTTCGAAGCAACAGGCCTGGCCGATGCGCTCAGGGGCCTGTCCGCAGGGACTCCCGCCGAAAGCGCCGACCTTGTGCTCAAGGCGCCCGACATCGCCGAGAACGGCGCCGTGGTGCCGGTCGAGGTGATCAGCAACATTCCGGGTACGACGTCACTGTCGATCCTGGTCGACAACAACCCATTGCCCCTCGCGTTGCATGTGGAGTTCTCGGGCGGTGGTGTCACGGAGACGGTCGCGCGCCTGAAAATGGCGAAGACCTCTGCCGTCAGGGCCGTCGCGCAGGCCGGAGGCAAGTTCTACGTCGCTCGGCACGAAATCAAGGTCACCATCGGCGGTTGCGGTGGCTGAACTACAAACGGTCGAAAGGAGATGTCATGGCAAGTCCGATGAAAATCCGAGCCCGCATGAATGGCGATGCCGCCCAGATCCGCATCCTCGCGGTGCATCCGATGGAAACCGGTCTGCGGAAGGATGGCGCCGGCAAGCCCATACCGGCCCACTACGTGCAGACGCTGACGGTCGATGTCGCCGGAAAGCGTGTGGCCCGGTACGAGGTGGGTACCTCGGTTTCGAAGAACCCGCTGTTCGGTTTCCGCGTTCGCGGCGTCAAGGCAGGGGACAAGGTGGTCGCGAGCTGGGTGGATAACAAGGGGGATACGCGTACCGACGAAGCTGTCATAGAATGACGTGAGCGGGGCGGCGGGGTACCGTTCCGGCCCGCCGCCTCCCCGTCATCCGCCCGGAAGCTCGCGCATGCCGAAGATCGTCGCACTGCTTTGCCTGATTGTGGCGCTCGCACCCCAGGCGGTCGCGGCCCGACCGGGATCGCCCGCGACGGCGCGTCTCGTGCCCATCCACAGCGAAACGCCCGCCTGGTTCAAGGAGTCCTTCCTGGATCTGCGCGACGACGTGGCCGAGGCCGCACGTGGCGGCCGCCGCCTGATGCTGTACTTCCACCAGGAGGGCTGCCCCTACTGCGCGAAGTTCCTCAAGGAGAACTTTGACCAGCCCGACGTCGCGAATAAGACCCGGCGTCACTTCGATGTCGTCGCCATCGATACCCTCGGCGCGCGCGAGGTGACCGGAACCGACGGCCGCACCGTGACCGAGAAGGAGTATGCTAAGGTCATGAATGCGGCGGCGACGCCGACCCTGATCGTTTTCGACGAAGGCGGCGGCGTCGCCCTCAGGCTGGTGGGCTACGCATCGCCCCGCAAGTTCGATCTCGCCATGGATTACGCCATCGGAAGGCTGGAAAAGGTTCGGCCCTTCGCGGACTACCTCGCCGCCCGCGGACAGGGGGAATCGAAGTCGCGGTGACGCGCTCCCCGTCCATCCTGGTCGTCGAAGACGAGCCGGACGTTGCCGCCATCCTCAAGCGCATCGTCGACGCCACCGGCACATGGTGTGCGCGGGTGCTGACCGATGCGGCCGCCCTCGATACGGCGCTCGATCCCCTGCCGGATCTCGTATTCACCGATCTCGCGATGCCCGGCCTCGACGGCTTCGAGGTGATCCGCCGCGTCGGTGCGCTCGACGCCGGCCTGCCGGTGGTCGTGATCAGTGCCCATGCCAGTCTGCAAAACGCGGTGCGTGCCGTGAAGGCAGGCGCCTTCGATTTTCTCGCCAAACCGTTCAAGCCCGAATCGATCGAATTGATCCTCGCGAAGGCCGAGCGCAATATCGACCTGCGCCGGCGTGCAACCTGTGTCGATCCGGAGCTTGCGGCGCTGATCGGCGAGAGCTCCGCCATGCGCCGCGTGCGCGAATGGATCGCCACCGTGCGCTCGACGCGAGCCAACGTCCTGATCGAAGGCGAAAGCGGCACGGGCAAGGAGCTGGCCGCGCGCGCCATTCACGGAGGGCACGGCGCCTACGTCGCCATCAATGCTGCAGCGATTCCGGAAGCGCTCGCCGAAGCCGAACTCTTCGGCTATCGGCGCGGCGCCTTCACCGGCGCGGTGCGCGACCATGCCGGCCTGCTGCGCGAGGCCGACGGCGGTACCTTCTTTCTCGACGAGGTGAACGCCACCAGTGTGTCGTTGCAGGCGAAACTGCTACGGGTGCTGGAAGACAAGCGCTTGCGGCCGGTGGGCGGGACACAGGATCTGGCGTCCGATTTCCGCCTGATCTGCGCGGCCAATGTGTCTCTCGACACCCTGGTCGGACAGGGCGCGTTCCGCCGTGACCTTTACCATCGCATCAACGTGTTGCACCTTCGCCTGCCCAGCCTGCGCGAGCGGCGCGAGGACATTCCCCTGCTGGCCGAGCATTTCCTGCATCGCTACGCGCGCGCCCACGGCCGCAACGTGCTGCGGTTGTCGTCCGAGTTCTCGGCTGCATTGTGCAGCGCGAACTGGCCGGGCAACGTGCGCGAACTGGAGAACGCGATCGAGCAGGCGGTCATCCTGTGCCCGGCGGCGCGTTCCGAATTGCATGTTGATCTGCTGCCTCCCGCGCTCGGAGGCCGAGGCTGGGTGGATCAAGCCGATGCGGCTGGCGCTGCGCAGACCCTGGCCGCTGTCGAGCGCAATCACGTGCGCGCCATTCTCCGGCAGACCGGCGGCAACAAGTCCGAGGCGGCCCGATTGCTAGCGATCGATTACAAGACGCTGTTGCGCAAACTGGCGAACTGAGCGCTTGTAAATGATCCCGCTGCGCGTCCCGCCGGCTCCGGCGTGCGCTGCCCGCTGCCTGCCCGTTCGGCTGAAACCTCTTTCGACGCAGGGACCGCAGAGGCGCGGCGCGCTGGCCTTGCGGTGTGATCTCCCGGATTGTCCATTCGGTGACCCTGCGGGGCTGCGCCGCCCTGGTGGCTGCATTTCGGCATCTTCGCCCCCATGCCCCTCACCCGGAGGCCCGGCGACGGGCGCGTCGCCCGCACGCGAATTGTCTCGAAAACCGCCGCGCCACCCTCGCGCGTCCGAACGGACAATCTGGGATAATCGCACTCATGTGCTGCGTCGCATAAGCGGTGGATGGATCGCGGTGCCACGCCACGGATCCTCGTCGTCGAGGACGAGCGCGACGTGGCGACGACGCTCAAGCGGGTGATCGAGTCCTGCGGCCGTCATGACGTCCGGCTGTGCGTCGGTGGCGGCGACCCAGGCGCGGGGCACCGCGCCCGCGCTCACTTGCGCCAGGCGCTGAAGACGTAACCCTTGTCCTTCTGCGGCTCGTGGCAGCCGAAGCAGGCCTTGGCGGCATTTCCCGCCACCGCCCGTTCCGTCTTCGAATCGCCCTTGAAGCCCTCGAAGCCCCAACCGCCGGTTTCGGCGTACTTCTTCGCATCCTTGTGCAT
>MNXU01000004.1:4119-7983 GCA_001872285.1 Betaproteobacteria bacterium CG2_30_68_42 | reverse complement strand
GACCACTTCCTGCAGGGGCCAGCCACGCTGTACCTCGACCGCAAGCCGGCTGCCGGCGCGCTGGTAGGCGTCGACCGGCTCGCCGGCTCGCGTTCGCCGGCGCTGCTGACCGACTCCGTTACGCGACGGCGGCTGCGCGGCAGCGACGCGCTCGCACCCTACCGGCGCGACAACACGGCGCCGCCCGACGACGTCAAGCCCGGCGGTTGCCACATCTGCTTCAATGCCTGCACGGTCAAGTTCCACCTGCGCGACGGCGAGTTGGTGAACATCCTCGGCAATGAAGAGGATCCGATGTTCCAGGGCCGCATCTGCGCGAAGTCGCAGATGACGCTACAGCTTTACCGGAACCCGGCACGCTTGACGCGCCCGCTCAAGCGCGTGGGTGCGCGCGGCAGCGGCCGCTTCGCGGTAATTGAATGGGAGCAGGCGCTCGACGAGATCGCTGAGCGTTTGCGCACGGTGCGCGCCGCGCATGGCAGCGAAGCGCTGGCGATCCACATGGGCACGCGTACCGGCGTGCTCAACATCATGGGTTACACACCCATGTTCGCGCAGTTGTGGGGCACACCCAACGTGCTGACCACCGAGCCATTCTGCGATGCCGGCAAGGTCGTGGCGCTCGAACTCACGCTGGGCTCGACGAACCTGGGCAATATCTACACGGAATGCGATATCGGCAGCGCGCAACTGTTCGTCTACTTCGGCGACAACCAGGCCGAGACACGGCCGGTGAACTTCGGCCTGGTGAACGACTGGCGGCTACGCAGCGGTGCACGCATGGTGGTAATCGACCCGCGGCTGAGCGCCACGGCCAGCAAAGCCGACCACTGGCTGGCCATTCGCCCTGGCACCGACATGGCGCTGGCGCTTGGGTTGATCCACGAGATCTTCGCGACCCGCAGCCACGACCAGGCGTTCTGCGAGCGGTGGGTGATGGGCTGGGAACGCTGGCGCAACTTCATCGCCGCGCAGGGCTATAGCGCCGAATGGGCTGCCGGCGTGACCGACCTGGCGCTGCAGGACATCCGCTCGCTGGCCGCCGACATCGCCGCCGCCGACGGATGCATGCTGTTCGCCAGTCGTGGCATCAACCAGCACAGCAACTCGGTGCAGACCAACCGGGTACTGATGTTCCTCGCCGCCATCACTGGCAACTGGGGGCGAAAGGGCGGCGGCTATTTCAACGTCGCGGGCGAGCCCGACTGGGTCGCGGTGCCGGTGCCCGAAGCGCGCCGCGCGCCGATCGAGCGGCCCGCACTCGGGCGCAGCCCGGTGTCCTGGCTCGACGGCATGAGCCATGCGCGGCCCTATCCGATCCGCGCGCTGATCACCGGCAATAACCCAGCCGCGCAATGGCCCGACGCAGCGGCGGTACGCCGGGCCTTGACGGGGCTGGACCTGCTGGTGCATTTCGAGCTGTTCCGCAACGAGACCTCGGCGCTGGCGGACTATGTACTGCCAGCGGCCACCGGCATCGAAAAAGGCGGCATCAGCCGCCTGGCCGAAGACCGCCGCATCGTCTGGAACGACAAGATCGCCGAGCCGCCGGGCCAGGCGCGCTCGGACCACTGGATCTGGATCGAGCTGGGCAAGCGCTTCGGCTACGACGATGTACTGAAAGACGACTATAAGGACCCGGCCGTCTTTTGGGACGAGGTCTTTCGCCGCGCCACGCCGGACCTGCACGGCGTGACGCTGCGCCGCCTGAAGGCGGTTCCGCATCGCTGGGTGCGCACCCCGGTAGCGCATGAAGACGATGCCGAGCCGGGCACGCTGTACCTGGAGGGCAGCACCGCATTCGGCTGCGGCGCGGGCCAACGCTTTCCCACGCCGAGCGGCAAGCTGGAGTTCTGGAGCGAAGCGCTGGAAGCCAAGTTCGGCAGCTTGGGGCTGTCGGCGCTGCCGCAGTTCTACGGCGAGGTGCAGCAGCGGATCGACCTGCCCTGCCTGCAACTCGCCGGTGACGGTGCGGGCCTGACGCTGTCGCCATTCTTTCGCAATCGTGCGGCCGTGACCAGCGCGCGGATCGTGCCGGCCTCGGCCGCTTCAGCCGGTGCACGGCTGCGCGCCCAGGGCTTCGACACTGAACTCGTTACCGGCCGGCCGGCGGCGCCACATTTTCATTCGTGGACGCACTATTTCTGGCAGGCGCAGGAAATGTGGCCCGACCTGTACTGCCAGATCCACCCAGACAAGGCGCGCGCCATCGGCCTGAACGATGGCCAGAACGTGCGAATCGAAACGGCGCGCGGCGCGATTCTGGCGCGCGCGTGGATTACCGCCGGCATTCGCCCCGACGCAGTGTACGTGCCGATCGGCTGGGATCGGATGCAACCCTTCAATCCGTGGCCTTCGGTCAACGTACTGACGGAAGGGGCGCTCGACCCAATCTCGCACCAGAGCAACCTGAAACTGCACCTGTGCCGACTGAGCGCGGCCTGAACTCTTCCTGAGCGCGGCGTGCGTGCGGCGCGCTTCGAGGCGGTTCTGCGTGAGCACGTCGTGTGCTCCCAGCGATGGCCGGCGGCGTGGGTACGGATGAAAGTTCCGTACCGCTGGAATTCATCAGGCTGAGCACGCGAGCGTTGGAAGATCTGATGGGCCGGTGCCTGGAAGGCATGGCCATCCTGGTGCTGGACCTGGACGGCATCGCCGTTGCCGGCCACCACATCCTAGCCATGGCCGGGATTGAGGGCGATGGAGGCAGACACCTGCCGGGGCTCTCCCACGCGAAGACCGAGAACGCCCGCTTGCGGCGCTGTCGCAGACACGGGCTGACGAACCTCACCGAGGCGCTGTACAGCTCGCACTTGAGCACTTGGCAGCGCGAGCGCAAGTCCGGAGCGTCTGGCTCCATGCCCGTGTTGCTGCTGGCTCTATCGACGTGTTGGCGCTTCGCACACAATCCACCTTGCGCTGCCAACGTGCGCACAGACCCGATCCACGAATCGATTCAAAGGAGGAAGCCATGAAGATCGATAAACGTCAATTATTGTGTGCCGCCGCCACCGCCACGATGGTCGTCTGCGGCACGGCATTCGCGCAGAAAAAGGAAGTGACTTTTGCTCACCAGGATATGCTGGTGCCGCTGCGTCTGGTGATGGAGTCCGGTGAGGTCGAGAAGGCCACCGGCTACAAGATCAACTGGCGCATGTTCAATGGCGGCGGCGACGTGATCCGCGCAATGGCTTCGCGCGACGTGCAGATGGGCGAAACCGGCTCCAGCCCGCTGACTGCCGCAGCCAGCCAGGGCCAGGCCATCAAACTGTTCTGGATCTCGGCCGACATCGGGAGCGCCGAGGCGCTGATCGCGCGCAATGGTTCAGGCGTCAACAGCGTCAAGGATCTGAAGGGGAAGCGCGTGGCCACGCCATTCGTTTCGACCGCGCACTATCAGTTGATGGTGGATATGAAGCTCGAAGGTGTGGACGCAAAGGGCGTGCAGGTGATGAACATGCGTCCGCCTGAAATCGCGGCCGCCTGGGAGCGTGGCGACATCGACGCGGCGTTCGTCTGGGACCCCGTGCTCAGCAAGATCAAGGGCAATGGCAAGGTCATCGCGACTTCGGGCGACATCGGGAAGAAGGGTTTCCCGACCTTCGAAGGTATTGTCGTCGATGCCGAGTGGGCAGCCGCCAATGAGGCCTTCATGGTGGCCTTCGTGAAGGCGCTGAACCGCGCAAACGACGAGGTTCGCCGTACTGCCGGCGGCTGGACCACCGATTCTCCCCAAGTCAAGGCGATGGCCAAGTGGACCAAGGCTGACCCGAAGACCGTAAAGGGCATGGTCGCACTCTACAGTTTCCCGACGCTGAAAGAACAGGCATATCAGCCACTTGGCTTGGCGGCGGCGCCGCCAAG
>MNXU01000004.1:0-4113 GCA_001872285.1 Betaproteobacteria bacterium CG2_30_68_42 | reverse complement strand
GCCAACACTGCAGCATTCCTGAAGGAACAGGGGCGGGTGCAGGAGGTCAAGTCGAACTATTCTGCGTTCGTGACTGACGTCTACGTCAGGAAGGCGATGAGCAAGTAACCCGGAGACCCGAGCGCACCGCGGCCCGCTGTTGTTCCGAGTGATGGAGTAATAGTCATGCCACAATTGGAAATCCGGAATTTGACGGTCAACTACGCCGTCAAGGGTGGCGTACTGCAGGCGCTGGCATCAGTGAGCCTGACCATGCGCGACGGCGATTTTGTCGTCGCGCTGGGCGCCTCGGGTTGCGGGAAGACGACCTTGCTGAACTGCATTGCCGGTTTTCTGCCGCCGTCCAGCGGTGAAATTCTGCTCGATGGAACGCCAGTGCTCGGCCCTGGTGCTGACCGTGGCGTCGTATTCCAGAAACATACGTTGATGCCGTGGCTCAATGTGCGCGACAACGTCAGCCTGGGGCTGCGCCTGCGCGGGGTGAGGAAGGCCGAGCGCGAGCGCGTGGCCGAAGACAAGCTGGCGTTGGTCGGCCTGGAGAAGTACGCCGACCGCGCCGTCTATGAACTCTCCGGCGGCATGCAGCAGCGCGTTGGCGTCGCCCGAGCGCTGGCCAACGATCCGGCGGTGTTGCTGATGGACGAGCCGATGGGCGCGCTTGACGCGTTCACACGCGAACAGGTGCAGGAAATCCTGCTGCATGCGTGGTCGGCCTCGAACAAGATGGTGTTCTTCATCACTCACTCCGTGGAAGAAGCGCTGTTCCTGGCGACCCGACTGATCGTGATGAGTCCGAGCCCGGGCCGCGTCTCGCATGTCTACGATGCGGTGCCGTTCTCGCGGCAGTTTCTGCAGCACGGTGACGCGCGCAAGGTGAAGTCAGAGCCAGAGTTCATCCGCATGCGCGAGGAGGTGCTCGCGATTGTCCACCACCGCAATCCCGCACTCGCGGAGGAGGCTACCGATGCCTGACGCCGCCGCTTCCGAGGCGCAACTCCAGACCAGCAGGTTCAAGGTGCCCGGCGAGGGCAACAGTGCTGCGATCAGTGTGGCCACCATGGTCACGCTGATCGTGCTCTGGTTTCTGATCACCAACATGGGTTGGGTCAAACCGCTGTTCCTCCCCAGCCCGCAAGCAGTAATCCAACAGTTCTACGAATATCTGACGGGCAGCGCCAACGACAAGACGTTATTGCAGCATTCCGCGGCGAGCATTTCCCGCGTCTCGGTCGCATTCGCGCTGGCGGTCGTGACCGCGGTGCCGATCGGAATCGCGATGGGTATGTCACGTGTAGCCCGCGGTATCTTCGACCCGCCGATCGAGCTCTACCGTCCACTTCCGCCGCTTGCCTACCTGCCGCTGATCATTATCTGGTTCGGAATCGACGAACTGCCCAAGGTACTGTTGATCTTCCTGGGCTCTTTCGCCCCGCTCGCGATGGCTGCCCGTTCGGGGATGAAAAGCGCCTCGCAGGAACAAATCAATGCGGCGTATTCGATGGGTGCGAGCTACGGCCAGGTGATTCGCCACGTGATTCTCCCATCGGCGCTGCCGGACATTCTGACAGGCATGCGCATCGCAATAGGCTTCGGCTGGAGCACGCTTGTGGCCGCCGAGATGGTGGCGGCCAACGTCGGGCTAGGGCAAATGGTGCTGAACGCGTCGAACTTCCTGCGCACCGACATCGTGATCATGGGCATCATCGTGATCGGCGTGGTGGCATATCTGTTCGACCTGTTCATGCGTTGGGTCGAGCGGAAGCTCGTGCCGTGGAAGGGGCGAACGTAGCTGCGTTTCGACGCGGGGGAGTGCGCTTCAGATCTCTGGGGGGATGCGCGCGCCCGCGGCCAGCACCGCGAGCGCGACCGAGGCGATGCGCGCAGCAATGGAATCCGCGCGCGAGGTGAGCACGATCGGAACGCTCGCACCGAGCACCAGGCCCGCGCACTCGCCGCCACCGACATAGTTGAAGCTCTTGTAGAGCAGGTTACCGGCGTTCAGATCGGGCATCAGCATCAGGTCGACGTCGCCAGCCACCTGGGATTCGATTCTCTTGATTCGTGCGGCTGCGGCGGAGAACGCGTTGTCGAACCCGAGCGGGCCTTCGACGATCGCGCCCGGCCATGCGCCCTCATCGGCCATCTGCACCAGCGCTCTTGCGTCGAGGGTCGCGGGAATGGCGGCGTTGACGGTCTCGATCGCTGCGAGAATGCCGATCTTGGGGCGCTCGATACCGATCCAGCGCAGTAGTTCAATCGCGTTGCCGAGAATGTCGTGTTTGGCCGCAACGTTGGGTGCGATATTGACGACGCAATCGGTCAGCGCGAGCAGCTTGTGGTAGCGCGGAAGGTCGAAAAGGAACGCGTGACTGATGCGGCATCCTCTGCGCAGCCCGGTAAGCTTGTCGACCACCGCCGACATCAGCTCGTCGGTGTGCAAGGCTCCCTTCATCAATGCGCATACGGCGCCGGAACGCGCAAGGGTGGTGGCGTGGCGCGCAGCCTCGCGGGGAGGGTCTCGACTTGCGACAAGCTCGAAGTCGCGCACATCGACGGCTGCCGCATCGGACGCGCGCTCGATCAACTCAAGCGGGCCGATCAGCACCGGGCGTGCGATCCCCAAGCGCGCGATGCGCGACGCCGTTTCCAGCGCCAGCGCGTCGCACGGGTAGACGACACCGACCGCCGGCACTGGTTGCTGCGAACGTTCGCGCGCACGCTTCACCAGCGCATTGAGCCTCGGATGGGCCACGGTTGAAGCGAGATCGTTCATGGCTCATATGCCTGCCGTGCGGCGGTTCAGGCGTAGTGCTTGTACTTGTCGAGGAAACGCACCGGCTTGGAGAGCGCGTCGCGGCGGAACGGATCGCCGAGTTCGCGCGTGCACATGATTTCGATTACGCAGGTCTTGCCCTGGTTCATCTGCAGGTCGATCGCTTTCTCCAGCGCTTTGCCGACCTGCTCGATCTGGTCAACGACGATGCCTTCGGCACCCATCGCCCTGGCGATTCCTGCGAAGCTCTGGTTATCGAGTTCACCCGCGACGAAGCGGCGGTCATAGAAATCGACCTGGTTCTTTTTCTCTGCCCCCCACTGGCGGTTGTGGAACACCACCGCGGTCACCGGAATGTTGTGGCGCACACAGGTCATGACTTCCGACATGCTCATGCCCCAGGCGCCGTCACCGGCGTACGCGATCGCCGGACGGGTCGGTGCCGCGACCTTGGCTCCGATGATGGTCGGGAAGGCATAGCCGCAGTTGCCGTAGCTCATCGCGGCAAAGAAACTGCGCGGCTCCTCGAAGCGCAGGTAACTGTTGGACACCGAGCAGATGTTGCCGATGTCGGTCGATACCATGACGTGCGCCGGCATGGCCTTCTCGAGTTCGCGCAACACCTGGCGTGGGTGCAACCAGTGGCCGCCTTCCTTCCTGGCCTCTTCGATCATTTCCAGGCTGAACGGGTCGCGCTCGTGTGTCCATCCGTCCAATTCCTTTGCCCAAGCGGCCTTTTCTTCGTTGATCTGCGCGGCGCGCTCGGTCCTGGTGGCGTCGCAGGCCAAGGCCTTGTTGGCCAAGCGTGTAGTCAGCGCCCTGGCAGCGGCCTTTGCGTCGCCGCAGATACCTACCGAGATCTTCTTCACCAGGCCGAGATTGGTGTGGTCGGCCTCGACCTGGATGATGCTGGCGTTTTTCGGCCAGTAGTCCAGACCATGCTGCGGCAGCGTGCCGAAGGGACCCATGCGCGACCCGAGCGCGATCACCACATCGGCCCCGGCGATCAGTTTCATCGCCGCCTTCGATCCCTGGTAGCCTAGCGGACCGCACCACAACGGGTGACTCGCGGGGAACGAGTCGTTCCGCAGGTAACCGTTGACCACCGGTGCGCCCAGGCGCTCGGCAAGCGCCTTGCACTCCTCGACAGCGTCGCCCATTACGACACCACCGCCCGACAGGATGACCGGGAATCTCGCGGTTGCGAGCAGCTCGACGGCTTGGTTCAAGCTGTTCTCGCCACCCGCTCCGCGCTCCACCCGCATCGGCTTCGGAATCTCCGTGGTGATCTCACCGTAGAAGTAGTCACGCGGAATGTTGAGCTGGGTCGGACCCATCTC
>MNXU01000066.1 GCA_001872285.1 Betaproteobacteria bacterium CG2_30_68_42 | reverse complement strand
CTCGGGGCTCGGTGCGGCCACTGCGCAACATCAACGGGGAACGCATGCTCAGATGATCTCGAGGTACCGCTTCAATTCCCAATCGGTCACCGCATCCTGCCATTGCCGATGTTCCCACTCGCGCGTGGCGGCGAAGTGGTCGACGAAGGTGTCGCCGAACCAATCGCGGGCAATGGCCGACTGTCTGAAATTTTGCGTGCTGCGGATCAACGAGCGTGGCGCGCGCGGGATGTTCTCGGCGCCCTGGTTGGTGCCGCTGATCGGTGGCGCGGTGAGCTTCAGGCCGTTCTCCACGCCGTGCAGTCCGGCGGCGATGACTGCTGCCATTGCGAGGTAGGGGTTGATGTCGGCGCCGGGGCAGCGCGTCTCGAGCCGCGTGGCCTTCGGGCTGCCGGCGATGACGCGAAAACTCGCGGTGCGGTTGTCGATGCCCCAGGTCGGCTTGACCGGCGCCCAGAAGCCGTCGACCAGGCGCTTGTAGCTGTTGATGGTGGGCCAAAACATCGGCGCGAATTCCATCAGGCAGGCGAGCTGACCGGCCAGGTAGCTCTCGAACAGCCTGCTCATCCGGCGCGGGCTCTTCGCGTCATAGAACAGGTTGGTCTTGCCGTCCGACAGGCTCTGGTGGATGTGCCCCGAGCAGCCCGGCAGCACCTGGCTCCACTTGGCCATGAAGCTGGGCATGATGCCGAAGCGCTTGCCGATCTCCTTCGCGCCGGTCTTGAACAGGATCGCGCGATCGGCCGCTTCGAGAGCTTCGCTGAAACCGATCGCCGCCTCGTAGACGCCGGGGCCGGTCTCGGTGTGCAGGCCCTCGATCGGCACGCGAAAGGCGCGCATTTCGTCCATCAGTGCGTTGAAGAAGCCCCGGTTGTCGGCCATTCGCAGCAGCGAATAGCCGAACATCCCCGGGGTCAGACTGGTCGGCTCGACACCCTTCTTGGCGGCCCAGCTCTGCGGCGTCTCGACGAAGTTGAACCACTCGAACTCCACGCCGGCCATCGGCTGCAGGCCCAGCTTCGCGGCGCGTTTCAACACCCGTTTGAGCGTCTGGCGCGGGCAGATCGGCGACGGCATGCCGTCGGCGGTGACGAACTCGCCGAGGAAGAACGGCACGTCGCCGTCCCACGGTACCCGGCGCGCGGTGTCCAGGTCGATGCGCGCCAGCGCGTCGGGAAAGCCGTGCTGCCAGCCGGTGACCTGGGCGTTGTCGTAGCAGTGGTCGCCACAGTCCCAGCCGAAGACGACGTCACAGAAGCCGAAGCCGCCCGCGGGGGCGGGCTCGGCGGCGCCGAAGAACTTGTCCTTGTGCAGGTACTTGCCGCGCAGGATGCCGTCGATGTCGCTGCACGCGACCTTGACCTTGGCCGCGCCCGACTGGCGCAACGCGGCGAGGGCGGGATGTTCCTTCGGGGGCTTGGATGCCATGCTGTCGGTTCCTGTTGGCTCAGGGCTTGAGAGGTGCCGGGGCGCCGCTGTCGATTCCCAGCTCGCGCAGCACATCGGCCACCGCGCTGACGGCCTGGCGCATCTCGTTGCTGCCGATGGCACCGATGCAGCCGACGCGAAAGGTCTCGATCTCGGTCAGCTTACCCGGGTAGAGCATGAAGCCGCGCTGCTTGCAGGCCGCGTAGAAGCGTTTGAAATCGTACGCCGGTGCCGCCGGCGCATGGAAGGTGACGATGATCGGCGCCTGCACTTGCGGACGCAACAGGGGTTCGAAGCCGAGCGCGGCCATGCCGCCCAGCAGCGTGCGGCAGTTGTCGGCGTAGCGCGCCAGGCGCGCCGGCTGGCCGCCTTCCTCGATATATTGATCGAGCGCCTCGGCCAATGCCACCACGACGTGCGTCGGTGGGGTGAAGCGCCACTGGCCGGTGCGCTCCATGTACTGGTGCTGGTCGTGCAGATCGAGCGCCAGGCTCTGGCTGTGGCCCGCACAACCGTCGAGCACGGCCTTGCGGATCAGCACGAACCCCATGCCGGGAACGCCCTCGAGACACTTGCCGCTGGCGGCGATCAGCGCATCGAAGCGCACTTCGCGCGCATCGATCGGCAGCGCGCCGAAGCTCGACATCGCGTCGACGATCAGGCTCTTGTCGTGGTGCTGGCACACCGCGGCCACCTCGACGAACGGGTTCACGACGCCGGTGCCGGTCTCGCAGTGGATCAGCACGACGTGGCTGATCGAGGCATCGGCGGCCAGCGCCGACTCGAGCGCCGCAGCCGAGACCGGCTCGACCTCGGCGAATGGCAACACGCTGGTGCGGCGGCCCATCAGCCGCGTGAGCCGGGCCGCACGCTTGCAGTAGGCGCCGTTGTCGAGGACCAGCACGTGGCCGTCGCGTGGCACGAGGGTGGCCACCGCAGCCTCGACGCTGAAGGTGCCGCTGCCCTGCAGTGGCACCACGGTGTGGCTGGCCTGGGCGCCGACGATGTCGAGCAACTGCGAACGCACGCGCGCGGTGACGGCATTGAAATCGGCGTCCCACGAGCCCCAGTCGCGCAGCATCGCGAGCTTGGTGCGCAGGCTGGTCGTCAGCGGTCCGGGAGTGAGCAGGATGCGTTCGCGGTCCATCGCAAGAGTCTCCGGTGATTCAGGGTTGCTTCCAGGCCTGAGTGCGGCGATCGACGGACCGCGACAGCGCCATGAACAGCAGGATCGCCACGCTGTTGGCGGCGACGATCAGTACGGCCATCGCCGCTGCGGCACCGATCTCGCCGGCCTCGTCCAGGTTCAGGATGGCGATCGCCGCCAGCTTGGTCTCGGGCGAGTACAGGAAGACGACGGCCGAGATCGTCGTCATCGCGTTGATGAAATAGAAGCGCGCGATGTCGACCAGCACCGGCGTGCAGATCGGCAGCGTGACGCGCCAGAAGGTCTTGTAGAACGGCACCTTGAGCGACGCCGAGACGGCCTCGAACTCGGCATCCAGGCTCTTCAGCGCGGTCACTGCGGTGATGTGGCCGGTCGTGTAGAAATGCACCACGGTGCACACCGTCATCAGCGTCAGCGTGTGGTACAGGCCGTTCAGCGGATTGGCCGGCGCGTTGAAGAAGAAGATGTAGCCCAGCCCCAGCACCAGCCCGGGCACCGCCATCGGCAGCATCGAGAGCAGCCGCAGCAGGCTGCGCACGCCGCGCATCGGGCTGATGCCACCGGATTGCGAGCCTTGCACCTTCTCGAGCAGGTAGGCGCCGGAAAACACCAGCAGTGTGCCGATGAGCGCGGTGCCGCCGCTCATGACGAGGCTGTTGACGAACGCGGCTCCGACCTCGGCGCCGACGAGGCCGTACACATAGTGCTGCAGGCTGGGCTTCAGGTCGTACGGCCAGAAGCTCGCGAACGAGGCAAATACCGCCATGCCCAGCATCGCCAGGATCAGCACGCACACGCCGGCGCAGTACAGCGACATCAGCGCGTCGAACCGCGGCGCGCGCTTGGGCACGTAGGGCACGGCGCGGGCGGTCAGCATCGCGGTCTGTTTGCGGCTGACCCAGTGGTCGACCGAGAAGGTCAGCAGCGCCGGCGCCAGCAGCAGCAGCGCGACCACCGCACCGCGCCGGAAATCCTGCTGGCCGATCACCAGCTTGAAGACATCGGTGGCGAGCACGTTGAAACTGCCGCCGATCACCTTTGGAATGCCGAAATCGGTGATCACCAGCGTGAAAATGACGAGCGCGGCCGAGATCAGCCCATAGCGGGCGCCCGGCAGCGTGATCGTGAAGAACTTGCGCCGCGCCGAGGTGCCTAGCGCGTCGGCAGCCTCGTACAGCCGCGCGTCGGCAGCGGCCAGCGCGGTGACGAGGATCATCAGCGCGTGAGGGAAGGTCGCGAAGATCTCGGCCAGCACGATGCCCGGCGCGCCGTAGATCTGCTCGACGCCGAGCTCGGTCAGCACGGTCTTCAACACGCCCTGGTTGCCGAACCAGTAGATCAGCGAGATCGCCGCCAGCAGCGACGGTGCGAGCAGCGGCACCAGTGTGATTGCGCGCGCCAGGCCCTTGAAGCGCATGCGGCTGCGCGCCAGCGCATAGGCGAAGCCGAACGCGGTCGGCAGCGTGACCGCGGTGACGAGCGCCGAGACCCACAGGCTGTTCCACAGCGAGCCAAGCAGCGCCGGCGTGCGCGCGTAGGCGACGAAGTTGGCGACGCCGACGAAGCGGCCCTGGGCATTCTCGACCGCCTGCTGCAACACCGCGCCCAGCGGCGCCGCCAGGAACGCCAGCAGTGCGACGGCGACGAGCAGCAATGCCATTTCGGCAAGGCGCTCGCTCCAGTGCAGTTGCTGCCGCACGACCATCGTGCGCAGTGTGACGGCGCTCATCCGAACACCCGCATGCGCTGCGGCATCAGCCGCAACGGCAGCCGGCTACCGACTTCCAACCGTGACTCGGCCAGGTAGTTGAGCGAGAGGTATACGCTGAGCCGGACGCTGCCCAGGCGCGGACTCGTGACGCGCACCAGGCAGTACGGACCCATGAAGTCGATGGCGTCGATCTCGGCCTCGAAGACGTTGGGGTCGCCGGCGGCGAAACCATTGCCGCCATCGGCGCTGGCGGGCCGCGCCAGCACGTCCTCGGGGCGCAAGTAGACCTGACATTCGCAGCCCGGCGCGTGGCCGGCCAGCGACGCATGCTCGCAGCGGAACACCTGCTCGCCGATGCGAACGCCGGCGGCCGAGCCGCCGCCGTCCAGGGTAGCGGGCAGCGCATTGATGCGGCCGACGAAATCGGCGACGAACAGCGTGGCCGGGTCGCGGTAGACGGCCATCGCGCTGCCCACCTGCTCGATCGCGCCGCGGTTCATCACGACGATACGGTCGGCCACCGCGAACGCCTCCTCCTGGTCGTGCGTCACCATGATGGTGGTCACGCCGAGCTGGCGCTGCAGGCTGCGCAGCTCGTGGCGCAGCTTGACGCGAACGATGGCATCGAGGGCCGACAGCGGCTCGTCGAGCAGCAACAGCCCTGGCGACGTGGCCAGCGCGCGCGCCAGCGCGACGCGCTGCTGCTCGCCGCCCGAGAGCTGCGCCGGGTACTTGCCCTGGCTGCCGGGCAGGCCGACCAGCGCCAGCAGCTCGGCGACGCGCTCGCGTGCGCGCTCCTTCGACGCCTTGCGATTCACCAGCCCGTAGGCCACGTTGTCGGCAACGCTGAGGTTGGGGAACAGCGCGTACGACTGGAACACGATGCCGTAGTCGCGCCCGGCCGGCGGCAGGCTCGAGATGTCGCGGCCGCGCAGTTCGATGCGCCCCGCGCTCTGCACCTCGAGCCCGGCGATGATGCGCAGCAGCGTCGTCTTGCCGCAGCCCGAGGGGCCGAGGAAGCAGACGAACTCGCCCTCGCCGATATCGAGGTCCAGTCCGCGCAGCGCCGTGAAGCTGCCGAAGTCCTTGCGGATGCCGGCCAGCCGCAGGTAGGGCGCGGCGGCTGGCGCAACGGCAGACAAGACAGACAACGCGACCTACGGCGCGGGCGCGATCACTTCTTCTTCGGTTCGGATTTGGCGCTGTAGCGCTTGTTCCACTCGGCCAGGACGCGTTCGCGGTTCTCTGCTGCCACAGTGAAGTCCATCTTCACCAGCCGCGCCTCGTAGTCCCTGGGCACGTTGGCCAGCGGTGCGGCCACCCCGGGCTGCGCGGTGATCGCAAAGTTCTTGCCGTACAGCAGCATCGCGTCCCTGCTCGACGCCCAGTCGGCCAGCTTCTTTGCGGCGTCGAGGTGCTTGGTGCCCTTGTGGATCGCGAACGCCTCGAGGTCCCAGCCCAGGCCCTCCTTCGGGAACACCAGGTCGATCGGCGCACCCTTGGCCTTGTTGGTGTTGGCGCGGTATTCGAACGAGATGCCCACCACGTACTCGCCGGCTGCGGCCATGTTGCACGGCTTGGAGCCCGAGTGGGTGTACTGCGCGATGTTCTGGTGCAGGCCGTCCATGAATTTCCAGCCGTCGCCGGCACCGTCCTTGTCACCCCATAGCGCCAGCCAGGCGGTGACGTCGAGGAAGCCGGTGCCCGACGAGGCCGGGTTGGGCATCACGACCTGGCCCTTGTAGGCCGGCTTGAGCAGGTCTTTCCAGGTCTCGGGCTTGGGGATGTTCTTCTTCTTGGCCTCGACCGTGTTGAAGCACACCGTGGCGCCCCAGACATCCATGCCGAACCAGGCCGGCGGATTCTTTTTGTCGCGGTACCGGCTCACGATGGCGTCGATGTTGAGCGGCTTGTAGGGCTCGAGCATGCCGTTCTTGTCGAGCAGCGCCAGGCTCGAGGCGGCCACGCCCATCACCGCGTCGGCCTGCGGGTTGGACTTCTCGGCCAGCAGCTTGGCGGTGATCACGCCGGTGGAGTCGCGTACCCACTTCAGATCGATGTCGGGGTGGACCTTATTGAAGCCTTCCTGGTAGGCCTTGAGCTGGTCGGTCTCGAGCGCGGTGTAGACCAGCAATTGGGTTTTCTGTGCCAGTGCGCCAGCGGCCATCGCGAGCAAGCCAGCCGCGGTCAGGGCCTTGGCGAGGCGTTTGAGTAGGGTAGCCCGTAGCATGAAAAGTCCTTTCCGGAAAAAATCTGCCATGTCGTGACCTGATCGTGTCCGTGCGATGACGCTGTGATGACCCGAGCCGCGCGCAAGGGGTTCAGACCCTGTCAACCCGACGCGGGTTTATTTAATGCCGACCCTTACATCTTGTCAATTGTTTTTTGTAAATTGTTGACAATCCCTCGTTTTCTGCTTCAATGTAGCCAATGAGCGCGCTCTTTCACCCGACCATCGCGCTGCTTCGAAGCAGATCCCTTGCGATCCGCATGTCGAATTCCGATTGCGTCGCGATATTGCGACGCTGGAAGTCTATGCGGCGATTGTTGCGGGACGATGACGGAACGCAGCGACGGGAGAGTCCGCAAGACACGGTGGTACACCAGGAAACCGAGCGCGCCGTTCCGGTAGGTGAATACGCGCCCGGCAGCAAGCTGATCGAGACGACCCCGGCGCTGAAGACAGGCGTGTCGCGCGGCCCGTTGCGCGAGGCCTTTCACAATGTTTGCGAAAGCGCAGGCTCGGTGCGCAACCAGAACAACCGAGATTTGTGACGTGTGTGTACGCGCCATACCGATCGACGAAGCGGTCGCAATGATCGACTTGCGCGCGGCTATGGATGAATTGGTTGGCAAGCAACTCGCGGAACGCATCACCCCGGCGCAGCTCAAGGAAATCAGGGGGCTGATGACTGCGGTGGGATTGAAAGCAGAGGGAAACGCTGGAAACGCCAGCATGGGTGTTCGAGGGAATCTTTTTTGACGTCGTGGGGAAACCGGATCAATCCTCTTTAGCCATCTCCAGGGCCATACCGTGAATTTCAATTACAAACGAAGCTACAAGGGGCCGATCGAGGCCGTGCTGCTGGACTGGGCCGGCACCACGATGGACTTCGGCTGCATGGCGCCAGCACGTGTGTTCGTCGAAGTATTCAAACGCAAGAACGTGCCGATCACGATTGAGGAAGCGCGCGCGCCGATGGGCGCGCACAAGCGCGTGCACATCCAGCGCATCACCGAACTCGAATCGGTGCACACCCGCTGGATGAAAACCCACGGCCGGCCGCCCACCGACGGCGACGTGAGCGCCATGTTCGCCGAGTTCGTGCCGCTTCAGGTCGCCTGCCTGTCCGAGTACTCGACACTGATCCCGGGAACGCTGGAGGTGATCGCCGAGTTGCGCCGGCGCGGCATCAAGATCGGCTCGACCTCCGGCTATCTTCCAGAGATGATGCGGGTCAACCAGCAGGATGCGAAGCGCCAGGGCTACGAGCCCGATGCCACGGTCTGCGCTGGTGACGTGCCGGCCGGCCGGCCGTTTCCTCACATGTGCCTGCTCAACGTCGTCAAGCTCGGCGTCAGCACGGTACAGGCTTGCGTCAAGATCGACGATACGGTCCCTGGCGTCGAGGAGGGGCTCAACGCGGGGATGTGGACCATCGGCCTGGCGGTCAGCGGCAACGAAGTGGGCATGACGCTGAAAGACTGGACGGCGCTGACTGCGGCCGAACAGGCGG
>MNXU01000092.1 GCA_001872285.1 Betaproteobacteria bacterium CG2_30_68_42 | reverse complement strand
GGAACAGGTCTTCCACGGTCGTATCTTCCAGAACCTCGAGGAAGTTCGTGTGGCCGTGGCCGAGTTCAAGGAACGCTACAATCGCCATTGGCGTCTCGAAAAAATGGGCTTCATGTCACCCCTTGAAGTCCGCCAGGCTTATGCCATGCGAAAGGCAGCCTGAGTTGCAAAAACGTGTCCAGACAATCGGAGCCGGTACACCCGCGCCACGGTCTATGCGCGGCAACAGCCCCGGTCGGTCGATGAAAGCGACCTGTTGCTGCGTCGCCTGATCGACGAGGAATACACCCGGCACCCGTTCTTCGGCAGCCGCAAGATGGTCATCTTCCTCAAGACGATGGGCCACACCGTCAATCGTAAGCGGGTCCAGCGCCTGATGCGGCGCGTCAATGCGCTCGTCACCCAGTGACCGGGACCGATTCGCTTGACTGCTCGCGTCTGATCCGCAACTACCTCGAGTGCGCGAGGGTTAGATCGTAGGGGACAGATCGACTAAAGGAGTCGGGTGTGCGGCGTGATCCTGCAGAATCATGTCGGAAGCCTTCTCCGCGATCATGATCACCGGCGCGTTGGTGTTGCCTGACACCAGCGTCGGCATGATCGAGCAGTCGACTACGCGTAGCCCGGCGAGGCCGTGTACGCGCAACCGCGCATCGACCACCGCCAGCGGGTCGCAGCCCATCTTGCACGTTCCGGACGGGTGAAAGATGGTGGCGCCGTAGTCGCGCGCCCAGTCGAGCAATTCCTCGTCGCTTCGAACAGCGCTCCCGGGTCGGTATTCCTCGGCGAGGTACTCGCGAAGGGCCGGCGCTGCCGCCAGGTGGCGCGCGTACTTGATGGACGCCACGGCGCAGCGGCGGTCTGTATCGTGCGACAGGTAATTCGGCTGTATGCCCAGGGCCGCTCGCGGATCGCGCGATCTTACAAAAACCGTTCCGCGCGACAGCGGACGCAGCTGGCACACCGAGAAGGTGCAGCCCGACCATGGGTGCGGCTTCGCGCCGGCCATTTCGGCCGATACCGTGGCGAAGTGAAACTGGATGTCCGGCGAGTCTGATTCCTTCAGCATCCTGGTAAACATTCCGCCCTGATTGATGCCGATGGCGAGCGGGCCGCGTCGGAAGAGGATCCACTTGATGCCCATGCGCATTTTGCGCCACGGCGATTGCAGATCGTCATTGATGGTAATTGGCTTTGAGACCTTGTACATCAGGCGCAACTGCAGATGATCCTGCAGGTTCTCGCCGACACCCGGAAGATGGTGGGTGACGGGGATACCCAGCACCTGAAGCTGCTTTGCATTACCGACGCCGGAGATCTGCAGCAACTGCGGCGTCTGAAGCGATCCAGCGGACAGAATCACCTCATGCGTTGCGCGCGCCTCCCGCTCGCGCCCGCGCTGGATATAACGGATGCCGGCAGCACGGCGGCCGTCAAACACAATACCTATGGCATGAGCGCCGGTCTCGATGCGCAGATTGGCACGGCGCCGTGCGGGCCGCAGGTACGCGGTCGCAGTACTGCAGCGCCAGCCGTTGCGCGTGGTGAGCTGGTAGTAGCCCACGCCCTCCTGGATTGTGCCGTTAAAGTCGTCGTTGAACGGCACACCGCGCTCGGCGGCGGCACGAATAATGGCTTCCATCAGTTCGTGTTTCTCACCAATATCCGAAACCCAGAGCGGGCCGCTGCTTCCATGGTACTCGCTCGCGCCACGCGTGTTGTGCTCACACTTGATGAAATACGGCAGCACGTCGTGCCACCCCCAACCGGCATTGCCGGCATCTGCCCAGCGCTCGTAATCCTGCGCCTGGCCGCGCACGTAAATCAGTCCGTTGATCGAACTCGATCCGCCCAAACCCCGACCCCGCGGCCAGTAGACGCGCCGGTCGTGCATGTTCGGGTCAGGATCGGTATAGAAGCCCCAGTTGTAGACGGGGTGGAACATCGTCTTGGCGTAGCCAATCGGAATGTGGATCCACAGGTAACGATCCGCCGGTCCTGCCTCGAGCAGCAGCACCGAGTAGCGCCCGCTCGCCGATAAGCGGTTGCCAAGCACGCAGCCCGCCGATCCGGCCCCGACTATGACGAAATCATAGTTCTCGGAGTTCATTGTCCTTCTCTCCCGCTGCAAAACAGCATATGTTCCGACCGTGGCTGAGTGTGATTGACTGTCTCGTCAGCGCTGAAGATGGGATCCCCGCGAGGAACACATCGGCTCCCGCGATGTTGTTCTCTGGTGAGATCTCGCCGGCGGCAGTAGTTCCGAGGATCACATCGCTGAGCACTGTCGTGTCAGTAATGTCGTTACGCGCTGCTGCCTTGGAAATCTCATTTTGGACCGCCGGCGTGTGCACGAACCCCAGCAGACCATGTTGGCGCGCACGATGTGGGCCGCGTTCTCGCTGGCGATCGTGTTGTGTTCTCTTGAGGCGCATTCGGGCGTTTTCGCGGAGGCAGCGCAAGTCAGACCAAGAATACGGCGCCCGAGACGATGACGAGAAATACCAGCGTCCCGCGCCGCATCGTGGCCGCATCGAGGCGACCAAAAAGATGGCCGCCCAGCCACACGCCGCCGAAATACATCGGGCTCAGCGCGAGCGCGGTCAGCATATCCGGGCGACTGAGCATGCCACGCCAGCCCATCACCACCAGGGCTGCGAGCGAGATGACAGTGACAAAGAGCGTCAGGTTTGCGCGCGTCACGCCGGGGGGATCCGAGCCCGCGAGCAAGTAGAGAATCACCGGCGGCGCCCCGACGCTGGTGGCGCCAGTCAGCACGCCGCTCCCGGCGCCGAGTGCGATCGAGGTGCCCACACGCTGCTGCCCACGGTAGCGCAATCCGGCGAGCAGCAGTAGTGAGAACATCAGCACAGTTGCGGCGATCGCCCGCCGCATCAATTGCGAATCGAGCGTGAGCAGCAGGTGGACGCCCAGTGGCGCCGTCAGGCACGCTGCAGCGCAGATCGGTGCGATCATGCGCCAGCGCGCGATGCGCGCCGCCGCCGGCAGCATGGCGAGTGCGGCGAAGGTCTCCAGCATCAATGCAGTCAGCACGGCCGGGACGGGGCCAAGGAGCAGTGACAGCGTCGGTGTCATCACCATCGCGCCGCCAAATCCGGTGGTGCCACGGACCACGCCGCCTAGCCCAGCAATCGCCATGGCCCCGGCAAGACTCGCCGACAATTGCACTTAGCACTCCATTTCAGAAGTTCGCACACGTACCGCTCAGGCGGCTGGTTTCGGGTGCTGGCTGTGCCAATAGCGTGAGCGCATGCGTACGATCAATGCGTTGCCGTCAGCACGGGTGAACCTCCATTCGAACGGATGCGCGATGCGCTCGAAGTAGCGCTCGAAGTAGCGCTCGAAGTAGCGCTCGAAGTAGCGGTCGAAGTCGGCCAGCCGCTCGCGCACCGCCTCCATTCAGGGGAAGTCATCGGGTGTGAGGACCTTGCCCTACACGATCGAGAAGTAGATTTCGATCTGGTTGAGCCACTCGCGTGGCCGGACCGTAACCGTGACCATGCGGGGATGGGCTTGCGTAAGGCGCCGCACCGAAGCATCGCCACGATGCGAGGAGCGTGGTCCATGATCCAGAACACGCAACGCACGCTCTTGTAGGGCGTGCTGACCATGACCTGATCGACCAGGCGCTTGAACGGCGCGATTCCGGTGGTGGCTTCACAGCGCCCAAACACCTTGGCATGATGTACGTCCGGCGCAGCCAGATCAGCCCAGGCCCCGCCGCGGGCGTACTCGTGCTCCACGCGCATCGGCTTGTCCGGCCCGGTCGGTAGGCTCGGATGGATACGGCACCGCGCCTGGATGCTGGTCTTCTCGTCGGTGGAGAGCTTGCGCATCGACTTGCGCTGTGCCAGGGCGAAGCGCCGCACGTGGGCGGTGGCGAAGTCGATGTCGCGCTTCACGGCCGGATCGATCGCGCGCGCGCCGCTCGATTTCCTCGGCGCTCGTCACGTTCACGCCGATCGAGTCATCGAGCTTGTGTGCGTATTCGCCCGGGGCCGCCTCGCCGCTCCTCGCGATCGCGGCGAGCATCTCGTCCGCAACGTTGCGCGCGTTCCCGAATCCGGTTTCGGCGGTCCTCGCCGCCTTCTTCAGGTATTCGACCGCCATGGTCATTTTCCGTAGATGTATTCCGGCAACCATATCGCGATCTGGGGAAAGATGATGATCAGCACCAGGCCCAGGATCTGCAGCATCATGAACTGCATCATGCCCTTGTAGATGTCCCCTAGGCTCCATTCGGGCACCACGCCCTTCAGGAAGTAGGCCGACAGGGCAACCGGGGGCGACAGCCATGCGGTCTGCAGGTTGACTGCCACGAGGATCCCGAACCACGCGAGGTCGAAACCCAGCTTCTGCACCAGCGGCAGCAGGAATGGCACGACGATCAGCACGATGGGCACCCACTCGAGCGGCCAGCCGAGCAGGAAGATGAGCGCCATGATGATGAACAGCGTGACATACCGATTGAGGTTCATGTCCAGCAGCCAGTCGGTGAGCATCGTCGGCGTGCCCAGGCGGGCGAACACCGCGCCGAAGAAGTTCGACGCGGCCACGAGGAAGAGGATCAGCACGGAAATCTCGAGCGTGCGGATGAGCGCGTCCTTGAGGTTGGCCAGGCTGAGCCGCCCGTAGGCGGCGGCGAGCAGGAGTGCACCCACGGCGCCGCAAGCAGCGCCCTCCGTGGGCGTGGCGAAGCCGAACACGATGCTGCCCAGCGCGGCCAGCACGAGAGCGGCAGGTGGCACGAGGCCCTGGAAGAATTGCACCCATACCTCGCGCATGTCGGCTGGGTGCTCGTCGAGAGGAAGTGCGGGCCCCAGCGCCGGATTGATCATGCAGCGGATCATCGCGTAGCCGGTGAAGAGGAGCGCCAGCATGATCCCCGGAACGATGGCCGCGGCAAAGAGCGTGGTGACCGGAACCTCAAGCACCGGTCCCATCACCACGAGCATGATCGAGGGCGGGATGAGGATGCCCAGCGTGCCGCCGGCGGCAATGAGACCCGAGGAGAGCTGCACGTCGTAGCCGGAGCGCGTCATGGACTTGCCGGCCATGATCCCGAGGATCGTGACCGAAGCACCCACGATTCCCGTGGCGGCGGCGAAGATCGTGGCCACGAACATCACCGCGAGGTAGAGGGACCCCCGCACGCGGGCGAGCATCTTCTGCACCGCGTCGAAGAGGCGTTCCATCAGGTTCGCCTGTTCCATCATGATGCCCATGAAGACGAAGAGTGGCACTGCGGCGAGCGTCTGCTCCATCATGGAGGCGTTGAACTGGAGCGTCATCAGATAGAAGACCAGCTCGCCGAACCCCCAGTAACCGAAAACGAGACCTAGGAAAATGAGGGTGAACGAGATCGGAAAGCCGACGAAGATACCGGCGAGCATCGCCGCGATCATGTAGAAACCGATCATCTCCGGGCTCATTGCGGCCACCTCCCGGTGCGGGCGGCGTGCACGCTCTTCAACAGCTCCGAGATCCCCTGGATCACGAGGAAGGCGATGCCGATCGGCAGGCAGCTCTTCACGGGGCCGAGCAACGGCATCCAGGCGGTATCCATGCCGCGCTCAGCGCCGACGACCGACGTCCACCCCCACTTCGTGGAGACCCACAGGAAAATGAGCATTGCCGGGAAATAGAAGACGAGGTAGAGCGCGGTGTCCACGCGGCCCTGCGTCCTCACCGCCCATTTCCGGTACAGAAAGTCGGAGCGGATGTGCACACCCTTGGAGAGCGCGTAGCCGGCGCCCAGCACGAATAGCGCGCCGTAGAGCATGCGGCTCACGTCATAGGCCCAGACCGTGGGCGCGGTAAAAGCGTAGCGCGCGACCACCTCGTAGACCATGGCGAACATGAGCGGGATCGAGATCCAGCTTACCGCGTGGCCGACCCACTGGCTGAAGGTATCGATCGCGACGATGGTGCGCGACATCCACGGCGGCATGTCGTCGGGCAGGCCCGCGCCGGGGTCAGCGCGCCGGGCCGCGATCATCTCGTCGGTGAGTTCCGGGGTTTGCGGCATTGTCGGGTGTCCTCGCTCGCAGGGCAGCGCAAGGCAGGCGCGCGCAGCCGCGCTCGTCCAGGAGCGCGACTCTCGCTCATGCCCGCTGGACACCGGCCTCGGAGAGGGCGGCCGGGCGCGGGGATGCTCTCCCGACCCAAGCCGCGAGGGGTATCGCCGCTACCTCTTCTTTTTCTTGGCCAGCTCTTCCGCGTAAGCGTTGCCAAGCGCGGAGTTTGACTTCTGCGCGCTCGCCCAGAACGGGATCGCGGTCTCGGCGAAGGCCTTCTGGCTGTCCCACACCTTCTTGAAGAACGGGTTGGCGGCGGCATTCTTCTCGAAATTCTTCATGGCGGCCGCGCCATACTCCTTGAAGTACTCTGGCGGCGTGTCGTGCAGGATCACGCCGTGCTTCTCGGTGAGCTCCTTGAGCGCCTTGCCGTTCTCGTTGATGCGGTAGGCGACGGTCTTCATGAGCGAAGCGTTGGCGGAAACCGCGATTGCCTTCTGCTGGCCGGGTGTGAGCTTCCTCCACACGTCGCCGTTGATGTAGAGGTCGGCATTCACCACCACCTGGTGCAGGCCTTGGAGGTAGTAATGCTTGAGGACCTTCTGGAAGCCGAACGTCATGTCCGGCTTCGGGCAGCACCACTCTGCCGCGTCGATCACGCCCTTCTCCAGGGCCGGCAGGATGTCACCGCCGCCCATGGCCACGGATGCCACGCCGATGTCGTTGTAGATCTGGCCGGGGATGCCGGGAGGGGTGCGGAAACGCAGCTTCCGGAAATCGGCCATGCTGTTGATCGGCTTCTTGAACCAGCCCAAAGCCTCAGGACCCACGGGCTGCAGGATGAAGCCCTTCACATTGACCTTCATTTCCTTCCAGAGCTGGTCGTAGAGCTGCTGGCCGCCGCCGTAGAGAAACCAGGAGACCCAGGCGAAGTTGTCCATGCCCACGCCTGAGCCCGCCGCCGGCGAGCCGAACAGCGCGGCAGCCGGGTGCTTGCCTGACCAGTAGTGCGTCCACGCGAAGCCACCCTCGATCAAACCCTTGTCCACGGCGTCGAGGGTGTCGTTCACCGCTACCACCGCGCCGGCGGGGAGAACCTCGAAGGTCACGGAATTGTTCGTGAGGCTCGCAACGTCTGCGGCGAACTCCTTCAGCATCGTCACCTCGTCGGCCGAGGTGGGGATCACCGATTGCACGCGGATCTTCACGGGCTTGCCCTGGGCAAGCGCCAGTGCAGGCGCGAGCGCAACTGCGGCGACGAGCACGGCCGCGCGGGCCAGGTTCCATCGAGCTTGGGCCATCAGATTCTCCTCCTCATGTGGCGGCCGCGGAACGCCGGCGCGCTGGTTTGTGTCGGACCCGCCGCGGGCGGTGGGAAGCGCCCCGGGTCTTCCTTCCCGGTACGAATGAAAGCGCTTGCAGCAAACGATATCTACGCACGGCCACAGCGTCAATGTGCACCGCAGCATGGAGGAACCACAAGCGCTTTCAGCGTGGTGGTAGAGTTCTCGCCTATGCCGCGCAACCCTAGCCCCCGCCTTGTCGACGTGGCGCGAGCCGCCGGGGTTTCGCTCGCCACCGCCTCGCGTGCGCTGTCGGAGCCCGGCATGGTCCGCGGCAACACGCGGGCCCGCGTGGAGGAAGCCGTGCAGATGCTGGGCTACCTGCCGCACGGCGCGGCGCGGGCACTCGCGACGCGGCGAACCCGCACCATCGGCGCCGTGTTCCCGCCGGTGGACAACCCGATCTTCGCGGGCGCGACCCATGCGCTCGCGCAGGAACTGGCTTCGGCCGGTTATACGCTGCTGCTCGCGAGCCACGATTACGATTTCGACGCCGAACTCGCCGCGACGCGTGCGCTCGTGGAGCGGGGCGCCGATGGCATGGTGCTCGTGGGCCTGGACCACCGGCCCGAAACTCTGGGCGTGCTTTCGCACGCTGGCGTGCCCTATGAGATTACCTGGTCGCTGGACGGCTCGGGCCGCCATCACTGCATCGGGTTTTCGCATCGCAGCGCCTCGATCCGGATCACCCAGCACCTGCTCGATCTGGGACATCGCGAATTCGCGGTGATTGCCGGCGACACGCGGCGCAATGACCGCGCGCGCGACCGCCTCGATGGTGTCCGCGACGCGCTCGCCGCGAGGGGCATCACGCTTTCTCCCCGGCGCGTCGTTGAAATGGATTTCTCGCTGGCAAATGGCCGCGCAGCGCTCGCGATGCTCCTCGCGCGGGCGCCAGGATTCACGGCGCTGATCGGCGGCAACGACCCTCTCGCGATCGGAGCGCTGCTCGAATGCCGTGCGCGCGGCATGGAGGTGCCGCGCGACCTGTCCATCACGGGATTCGACGACA
>MNXU01000059.1 GCA_001872285.1 Betaproteobacteria bacterium CG2_30_68_42 | reverse complement strand
GATGCGCGGGGCGCACTCCTGGCCTCCAGCGACGTCCCGGAGATCGGGCAGGGCGTCCCGCAGGAGTTCCTCGCCCGTCTCGCGCCGGCATTCGCCGGGCGACCCATCTTCGTACCGCCACGGCACGGCGGCGCACAGCCGAAACGCACCTGGATCGTCGCGCCGGTACGCGAAGCCGGCGGCAGGATCGTTGCCCTGATCGCGCTCGGCTCCGCCGCGGAGAAGGGCTTCTCGGACCTGTTCAAGGCTGCGCGTTCCGGCCGGACGGGGGAACCATTCGCGTTCGACGCCGATGGCTGGCTGCTGTCCGAGAGCCGGCATGCGGAAGAGTTGCGCAGCCGCGGGCTGGCGCCGCGCCTGACGCAGACCGGCGCGGAGGCGTTCACCCGGCTCGCGCTCGCAGCCACCGGCGCGCGGGCCGGCGGTGCGAGTACGGGAGTCCTGCCGGAGCCCTACCCGAACCATCTCGGCCGCGATTCCATCGGCGCCTGGCGCTGGTTGCGCGATCACGACATCGGCATCGGCGTCGAAATGGAAGCCGCCGAGGCGTACGCGCCCCTGACCCATCTGAGAACCGGCTTTTTCGTGCTCGCCCTGCTGATTGCCGCGGTGTGGCTGTCAGGCTTCCTGCCGCCGAAGGTGCTGGCGGAGCTGCTCCGGCGCAGCGGCCGGGAGCGCCAGCTCGGGCCCTACCGGCTCGCCCGGAGAATCGGCGAGGGCGCCATCAGCAATGTGTACCTCGCCCGCCACCGCATGCTCAAGCGGCCCGCGGCGGTGAAGGTGCTCAAGCCGCAGGCGAGCTCCGACGAATGGATCGCGCGCTTCCAGCGCGAAGTGCAGCTCGCCAGCGCGCTCGGCCATCCCAACACCATCCGCATCTACGACTACGGCATCGGCCCGGACAACGAGTTCTGGTACGCGATGGAATACCTGGAGGGGCTGTCGCTGGGAGACCTCGTCGAGCGCTACGGCCCGGTGCCGCCCTCGCGCACGGCCTGGATCCTGCGCCAGGCCTGCGCCTCGCTCTGGGAAGCGCATTCCGGCGGCATCGTCCATCGCGACATCAAGCCGCAGAACATCATGCTGTGCGAGATCCACGGCGAGCGCGACGTGGTGAAGGTGCTGGATTTCGGACTGGTCAAACAGATCTCCGGCGAGCACACACGCGACCTGACCGGGACCATGCGCATCCTCGGCACGCCGCTGTACATGTCGCCCGAGCGCATTCGCCATCCCGGCGATGCCGATGCGCGCAGCGACATCTATGCGCTGGGCGCCGTCGGCTTCTGGTTGCTCACCGGCAAGCGCGTGTTCGAGACGGAAACCGAGCACGACCTCATCTACCAGGTGCTACACACGGTGCCGCCGCTCGCCTCGGAAGTCTCGCACTTCACCGTGCCGGTGGAGCTCGACGCCCTGATCGGGCGCTGCCTGGAGAAAGACCCGGACCGGCGGCCGCAAAGCATGGCCGAAGTGGCGAGCGCGCTCGATGCCGTGCTCGTCTATCAGCCCTGGACGCGCGCTCAGATCGATGCCTGGTGGGAAAAGCACTGGGTCCCCGAGGGCCACCCCGAACGGCGCCTCACCTCAGCGAATCCGTGACCCCGAAACCCCCGGCCGGCCGCCGTGACCGGAGCGGCCCGGTGCGCCATCACCCGCGAGCGCCCCCCGCATCCTTCTTCGCGACCTGCAGCAGGGGCTCCAGCAAGTCCATCGGCAGCGGGAAGACGATGGTGTTGCTCTTGTCCCCGGCGATGTTGGTCAGCGTCTGCAGGTAGCGCAACTGCATCGCCTGGGGGGTGTGCGAGAGCGCCTCTGCCGCCTGCGCGAGTTTCTCGGAGGCTTGCAGCTCGCCCTCGGCGTGGATGATCTTCGCGCGCCGCTCGCGCTCGGCCTCCGCCTGCCGGGCGATCGCCCGCACCATCGACTCGTCGATGTCGACATGCTTGATCTCGACCATCGAGACCTTGATGCCCCAGGCATCGGTCTGCGCATCCAGGCTCTGCTGGATGTCGATGTTGAGCCGCTCGCGCTCGGCCAGCATCTCGTCGAGTTCGTGCTTGCCGAGCACCGAGCGCAGCGTGGTCTGGGCGAGCTGCGAGGTGGCGTCGAAGAACTTCTCGACCTGGATGATCGCCTTCTGCGGATCGATGACGCGGAAATACACGACCGCATTGACCTTCACCGAGACGTTGTCGCGCGAGATCACATCCTGCTTCGGCACGTCCATCACCACCGTGCGCAGATCGACCCGCACCATCTGCTGGATGCCGGGCACGATCAGCACCAGCCCCGGTCCCTTCACCTTCCAGAAACGCCCGAGCAGGAACACCACCGCGCGCTCGTACTCGCGCAGGATGCGCACGCCCGCCACGGTGAGCACGATGAGCACCAGGATCGCTCCGCTCCAGCCGAATTCCCAGAACATGGTCAGACTCCTTTCTCGATGGACTCCGGATCGACGACGAGGACGAGACCCTCGACCGCACGCACGCGAGCGCGCGCGCCGCGGGCGAGCGGCGCACTGGTGCGCGCCCGCCAGGTCTCGCCGAACGCATGCACCATGCCTTCGCGCTCGATGTCCTCGATCGCCTCGACGGCTGCGCCCAGCATACTCTCGACCCCGGCGGCGGGCGGCCGCGCGCGCGCCCGCAGGGCGAACGCGGCGATGCCACCGAGCGCCGCCGCGCTCACGATCGCCAGCGGCACCACGAGCGCGGCCGAGACTTCGATGCCCGGAACGTCCGCATCGAGCAGCATGAAACTCCCGGCGACGAAGGCGACGACGCCGCCGATGCCGAGCACACCGAAGCTGGGCGCGAACGCCTCGGCCACCATCAGCCCGATGCCCAGCACGAGCAGCGCCGCTCCGACGAAGTTGATCGGCAGCAGGGCGAGCCCGTAGGCTGCGAGCAGCAGGCAGATGCCGCCGACGACCCCCGGCACCGCCATCCCAGGCGAGTAAAACTCGAACAGCAGGCCATAGACGCCCAGCATCATCAGCAGCAGCGCGACGTTCGGGTCCGAGATCAGCGCGAGCACGCGTTCCTTCCAGTTGCGCTCGACCACGACCGGGTGCGCGCCCGCGAGCCCGAGCTCGATCTCGCCTTCCCCCATCCTCACCTTGCGGCCATCGAGCTTCGCGAGCAGTTCGGGCACGTCCGCCGCAATGAGATCCACCACGTTCTTCGCCAGCGCTTCCGCGGCACTGAGGCTTTCCGCGCTGCGCACCGCGGCTTCCGCCCACTCGGCATTGCGGCCGCGCAGTTGCGCCAGGCTGCGCAGGTAGGCCGCCGCGTCCTGGACCGCCTTGGCCTCCATCGGGCTGCCGCCGGCTTTCCCGCCCTTTCCGTCCTTCGCGTCCCCCTGGGCGGGCCGCTCGGGCTCTCCGCCCATGCCGATCCGCACCGGCGTGGCCGCGCCCAGGTTGGTGCCCGGCGCCATCGCCGCGACATGGCTGGCGTAGATCAGGTAGGTGCCGGCGCTCGCCGCCCGCGCGCCGCTCGGCGCGACGAACGCGGCCACCGGCACCGGGGAGGCGAGGATGCCGCGGATCATCTCGCGCATGGCCGTGTCCAGTCCTCCCGGCGTGTCCATCTGGAGCACCAGCAGCGGCGCAGCCCGCGTGCGCGCCTGCTCGAGCGCGCGCAGGAAGTAGGCTGCGGATGCCGGCCCGATCGCGCCTTCGATTCGTGCGACCGGCACCTCCGCCGGCATCGCCTGAGTCGCGAACAGCAGGCCCGCACATGCGCCGATCAGAACGCGGATCAGCTTCATCGTCCTGCGCGAATGTCCGCGAGCCGCAGCACGCACCCTGGAAACCACGTCACCAGGTGACACGAGCTTTCTCTTGCATGTTCCTGGGGCCCCTGGTGTCTTGGTGCTGAAAGCCATCCTCGGCGCTGCGCAGACCGCAATGGATGTTGGAGCAGGACGGAACGGGGCGGTTCCACGCGGCGCTATTTCCAGAGATCGACCTTTCGCCCCTGCGCGCGCATGCGCGCGGCCTTCGCCCTGAGGAAGCGCTGGAAGTTTGGCTCGCTGCGGTATGCGCCGCTCGCCACGTACTCGAACGAGGAGCCGAAGTGGAAGGGCCGCAGATAGGCTTCGATGCGGAACACTTCCCTGCCTTCCGGAGAGAAGAACACCACGCTCGGTGTATAGACGATCTTGAGTTCGCGCGCCCACTCGCCTGCGCGCATGACCCTGCCCTCGGGCGTGGTGATCTGCGCGCGCCCCGAGAGCGTGTGGCGGGCGACATCGAAGCGCTCCAGCACGGCCCTCACCTCGGGCCGCCGGAATCCTTCGCGGTGCAGCTCGTCGCAACCGGCGCAGTGCGGCGTCTCGAACAGCACCGCGAGCGGCTTCGCGCCCCGGCCGCGCCGCAGGTCGTTCGACTTCATGAAGAAGGGCTCGTCGTGCAGGGTCGGCGAAGCCGTTTCCTTCACCGCACGCGACAGATAGGCGGCGAGCGTCTCCTTCGCCTCCCCGTGGCCGGCGACGTAATCGAGCACGGCATCGAAGCGGTGCGGCGGATAGTAGCCGTTGAGCCGCGCCACCGCCTCGCCCTTCTCGTCCAGGAAAAGCACCGTGGGCGTGAACTGCACCTTCATGCGGCGGGCGAGTTCCTTCTCCGACATCTTCGCGCCATCGATCCAGGTCACCTCGCGGTCGCCCCACAGGTCGAGCGCGATCGCGACGAAGTGGCGGCGGGTCTTGTCGGCAATCGCCTTCTGGCTGAAGTTGGTCTGCATCAGCGCCCTGCAGTACGGGCAGCCGTCCTGGCCGAAATAGAGCATCAGCCGCCTGCCCTGTTTCGTGGCATCGCGCAGGTCGTCGCGGAAATCGAGGAAGGTCTCGGCAAACCACGACGGAATGTCGTGCGCATGCGATCCGGTTTCCTGCGCCGCCACCGGTGGTCCGGCAAGCGCCGCCAGCGCCAGGGCGGCCATCAGCCATTTCGCCATACGCACCTCCTGCGCCTCAGACTTCCCGCACCAGCACGATGTGTACCCGGTACGGCCCGTGGGCGCCGAGCACGATGGTCTGCTCGATGTCGCCGGTGCGCGAAGGCCCGGAGACGAAGTTCACCGCGCGCGGCAGCGCTCCCAGCTCGCGCCGCACCAGCGCCCAGGCCTCTTCCATGAACGGCACGATGTGCGAGACCGGCACGATCGCGACATGGGTCTCCGGCAGCAGGCTCACGGCTGCCGGCGATGCGCGAGACGAGCACAGCATCAGCGTGCCGGTATCGGCGATGGCGCAGAAGCAGCCGGTGATGCCCACGAGGTCCTCGTCGCGCGCGGCTCGCGCCTCCACCCGGACGCCTGCCCCGGCCCAGGCAAGCTCCGCGACTTGCGGCGTGCACACCGCGGCCGGCGCCACCGCAATCCCGGCGAGATAACGCGCAACGGCCGGCGGCACCTCGTCCAGCCTGCCCACGGTTTCGACCGTGCTCGAAAGCGCGCAGGCACGCCGCACGAAATTTGCGGCGAGATCGTCCCCGACCTCCGGGCGCGGCCCCGCACGGCGGGCATCGATCCACTCGCGAATCCGCTCGCGCGCGCGGGCCGCGTTCTCCGGGCTGCGGTTCAGGCGGGCGGCGATCCGCCCGAGGATGTCTTCACGCGCATTCATGGTCATTGCCTCGAGGGGCGGCGGCGAGCGCCAAGGCCTCAGGACCTGCCTTCGGCGTAGAGCTCGCGGAAGGTGCGTCCCTCCGGAGCCGGAAAATCCCGTCCCTCGGTCCACGCGGGAACGGCGGCGAGCACCGGGATCGTCGTCCGGCCGCGCGCGAGCCAGCGCAGATAGCGCACCGCGAGCTTCGTTCCCGCCGCATACAGCGCAGGGCGGGCGGCGACCCACGCCCAAAGTTTCAGCGCCAGACGCTCGGCGAGCGGCCGCAGCCTGCGCTCGACCTCGCGCTCGCGCAGCTTGCGCAGCAGCTCGGGCAGCGGGATCTTCACCGGACAGACGACGCCGCACTGGTTGCACAGCGTGTTGGCATAGGGCAGATCGAGCGCCTTCTCGATGCCGACGAACAGCGGCGTGAGCACCGAGCCCATCGGACCGGGATAGACCCAGCCGTAGGCGTGTCCGCCCACCGCCTGATAGACCGGACAGTGGTTCATGCACGCCCCGCAGCGTATGCAGCGCAGCATCAGCGCGAAGTCGGTCCCCACCAGTCCGGCCCGGCCGTTGTCGACCAGGATGAAATAGGTGTGCTCGGGGCCGTCGAGCTCGCCGGCCGCGCGTGCGCCGGTGAGCACCGAGACGTAATTGGAGATCGTCTGCCCGGTCGCCGAACGCGTCAGCAGCCTCAGCAGCAGGCAGAGGTCCTCGAGCGTCGGGATCACCTTCTCGATGCCGGTGATGACGACATGCACCCTGGGCAGCGTGGTGACCATGCGGCCGTTGCCCTCGTTGGTGACCAGGGCTGCCGATCCGGTCTCCGCGATCAGGAAGTTGCCACCCGAAATTCCCATCTGCGCACTCACGAAATGCGCGCGAAGCATCTCGCGCGCCTCGCGCGCCATCTCGGTGATCTCGGTCTTGCGCGGACGCTGGTGGACGCGCGCGAACAGATCCGAGACCTCGTCCTTGGTCTTGTGCATGACCGGCGCGATGATGTGCGACGGCGCCTCGTTGTCGTTGATCTGCAGGATGTACTCGCCCAGATCGGTCTCCACCGGCTGGATCCCGGCCGCGGTCAGCGCCGCGTTGAGATCGGCCTCCTCGGAGAGCATGGACTTGGATTTCGTCGCCTTGGTCACGCCGTGGCGCCGCGCGATCTCGATGACGTGGCGGCAGATCTCGGCCCCGTCGCGTGCCCAGAGCACGGTCGCGCCGCGTGCGGTCGCGTTGCGCTCGAATTCCTCGAGCCACACATCGAGATCGCCGAGCACGGCGTCGCGGACGCCGCTTCCCGCCTCGCGCATGGCCTCGAAGTTCGGCAGCTCGCGCACCGCCGCCGCGCGCATGTCGACGAACTTGCCCTTGATCGAGGCGAGCTTGGACTGGAGCCCGGCGTCGGCGAGGCTCGCCTGCGCGCGTGCCTTGAAATCCATCGAGCGAACTCTCACCGTTGCACACTCCGATCATTGCCCCCGGCGGGGCGCCACGGCGCACATGCTATAGTATTTCGCATCGCGAAAACATCACCGCATCCGACGTGACGCAGCGCAAGGCCCCGATCCAGGTCATCGACCGCATGATGAAGCTGCTCGATGTCCTGTCCTACTATCACGAGCCGGTGAGCCTCAAGAACCTCGCCCAGGAAACCGGCCTGCACCCTTCGACCGCGCACCGCATCCTCTCGGCGATGAGCGCGAGCGGCTTCGCCGAACGCGACGAGCCCGGCGCCTACCGGCTCGGCATCCGGCTGCTGGAACTGGGCAATCTGGTCAAGTCGCGCATCAACATCCGCGACGCCGCCATGCCGCGCATGCAGAACCTGCACCGCGCCGTGGGGGAGAGCGTGAACCTGGGCGTTCGCCAGGGTGATGACATCGTCTATGTGGAGCGCACCTCCAGCGGGCAGTCCTCGGTGCGGGTGGTGCACCTGGTGGGGGCGCGCGCGCCGCTGCACACGACCGCCGTCGGAAAGCTGTTCCTGGTCGAGGACGGAAGGGAGAAGGTTCGCGAATACGCAGCGCGCACCGGCCTGCCGGGTTTTACGCCCCACTCGCTCACCGCCCTGCCCGCGCTCGAACGCGAGCTGGAGCGCGTGCGCCGTCACGGGGTCGCCTTCGACGACGAGGAAGCGGAGATGGGGCTGCGCTGCGTCGCCGCGGGAGTACGCGACGACGAGGGCCAGCTCGTCGCCGGAATCTCGCTGTCCGCGCCGGCGGAGCGCTTTACCCCCGACTGGGCACCGCTCGTGCGCACCGCGGCCAACGAGATCTCGCAGGCGATCGGCTACGTCGCGCGCCGCAAAGCCTGAGGCCCGCGGCTCAGCCCGCGCGGCTCGCGGGCTGAGCATTCTCCACCCAGCGCCGGATGCGGTTCGCGTCGCCGATGCGGGTGAACTTGCCCCAGGAATCAAGCAGCACGATGATCACCGGCCGGCCCGCCAGTTGAGCCAGCATCACCAGGCAGCGGCCCGCCTCGTTGATGTAGCCGGTCTTGGAGACCCTGATCTCCCAGTCCGAGTTGCGCACCAGCACGTTGGTATTGCGGAACTCGCGAACGCGTCCGTTGAGTTCGACCGTGTAGCTCGCGGTCGTCGTGAACTCGCGCACCGCCGGGTAGCGTGCCGCCGCTCCCACCATCTCCACGAGATCGCGCGCACTCGATACATTGGATGCCGCCAGGCCGGTCGGATCGGAAAACCGCGTATCGGTGAGCCCGATCGCGGCGGCCTTGCGGTTCATCGCCGCGACGAATGCCGCCGTTCCGCCGGGATAGTGGCGGGACAGCGCATGCGCCGCGCGATTCTCCGAGGACATCAGCGCCAGCCGGAGCAGCTCGGCG
>MNXU01000072.1 GCA_001872285.1 Betaproteobacteria bacterium CG2_30_68_42 | reverse complement strand
GGGCGCGTTGCGCCGCGCTCGGCGAGACGGCCGCGCCTTGCGGGAGCGGCGCGGCGGCCGGAGCGCCTTGCGGCGCAGGCGCTGCGGCGTGTGCCGCCATGCCGGGGTGGGTGTCGCCGGGCTGGATCTGGGCCGTCGGCGCGGGGGCGGGGCGTGCCGTGCCGGGGCGCAGCACCAGGGTCTTTTCGTAATCGGCCCCGGCGGCGGCGCCCGCCGGCTGTTCGTTCACGTATTTCAGCCGGTACTTGCCCAGCTCGATGACGTCGTTCGACTGCAGGAAGTGTTTCTTGATCGGCTGCCCGTTCACGTAGGTGCCGTTGGTGCTGTTCAGGTCCTCGAGGAAGGAGTCGTTGAGGATCGTGACGATCACCGCATGCTCGCCGCTGATGGCGAGATTGTCGATCTGGATGTCGTTGTGCGCCTTGCGGCCGATCGTCGTGCGTTCCTTCGCCAACGGCATCTCCTTGAGCACGAGGCCGTCCATACTGAGGATCAACTTAGCGGTCATGATCGCCACCCACCTTCCCTATTTCAACCACGCCAGGAACTGCTCCCACCAGCCATGCGGCGCCGGAAATGCGCCGAGCACCTTGACCAGAATCACCGATACGTTGTCGCGTCCGCCGTTGTCGTTGGCCATCTGGATCAGCTGATCGCCGGCCAGCTCGAGGTTCGCTCCCATGGAGGTCAGCGTGGCCGAAATATCCTCGTCGGAAACCATGTCGTTGAGACCGTCCGAGCATAGCAGATAGATGTCGCCGGGCAAGACGTCAAAATCACGGATCTCCGGCTCGACCGCGGCCTCGATGCCGAGCGCACGCGTGACCAGGTTCTTGTTGTGCGAGAGCTTCGCCTCCTCGGGCGTGATCAGTCCGCTGTCGAGCTGCTCCTGGAGCAGCGAGTGGTCGCGCGTGATCGGCCCGAAGCTCTCCCCGCGCTGGCGGTACAGGCGCGAGTCGCCGATGTGCGCGACCATCAGACGGTTGTCATAGAACACCGCGGCCACCAGCGTGGTGCCCATGCCGGCGTACTGGGGCTGGCTCTGCGCGGACTGGAAGATCGCGCCGTTGGCTTTCGCGATCTCGGCGGCGAGTGCGCTGCGGGCGTAGGGCTGCCCGGCCGCATCCAGCCGGTACGGCGGCGTTTCCGCGAACAGCCGGCCAAGCTCGGTCGAGAGCAGGGTGGTGGCCATGCCGCTCGCGACCTCCCCGGCGTTGTACCCGCCCATGCCGTCGGCGAGGATCGCCATGCCGAGGGCGCCATCGGCCCACACCGAGTCCTCGTTGTGGCCGCGAACCATGCCGGGATCCGTGCGTAGGACGACTTGAAGCACCTGGGAGAGATCCATGTATCAGAGGGTGATGTCGGGTTCGGTGAGCGTCAGCATGCACTGGCGCAGATCCTGCGCCATCTCGGTGCCGTTCTGGTAGCGCCTGGTGAAGTCCTTCTCCAGCGCGCGGTCGATGATCGCCACCAGGCAGTCGGGCACCCCGGGGTTGAATTCACGCACGTCCGGGTGGTGCTCGTTGGCGATCTTGAACATGAGCTGCGCCATCGAGTCGCCCTCGAAGGGCAGCTTCCCGCAGGCCATCTGGAACAGCATCGCGCCGAGGGAAAAGAGATCGGAGCGCCCATCGATCTTCTTGCCGGCGAGCTGTTCCGGCGACATGTAGGAGGGCGTGCCGAGCACCATTCCGGTCTTGGTCTTCGACGAATCGGTGATGCGGGCGATGCCGAAGTCGGTCACCTTGACCTGATCCGCATCCGGCTCGTACATGATGTTGGCCGGCTTGACGTCCCGATGCACGACGTTGTTCGAGTGCGCGTAGGCGAGCGCCTCCGCCACCCGCGCGACCACGTCCATCACCTTCGACAGCGGCATCAGATTGCCCGGCTTGGTGAAGGGCACCAGATCCTTGCCCTTGAGCAGCTCCATGGCGATATAGCACAGATCGTGCTCCTCGCCGGCGTCGTAGATGGTGACGACGTTCGGATGGTTGAGCCGTCCCGCGGTCTCGGCCTCGCGGAAGAAGCGCGCCTTGACGTCGGCGAGTTCGTCGTCGTCGAACTCCTGCGAGAGCGCCATGGTCTTGATCGCCACGACGCGGTTGATCTTGGGATCGCGCCCGAGGTAGACCACGCCCATCGCGCCCTTGCCCAGTTCCTTCTCGACCTGGTAGCGGCCGAGCATCGGCTTCTCGATCTGGGCATCGCCGAGGATCATGGTGCCGGCGGCCGGTCCGCGCCCGCCTCCGCCCATCATGACCGTCTCGGACATCGTCTTGGCGCGCTGCGCGCGGTTGCCGACGTCGCGGAACTTCGGATCGTGCTCGGCCATGCGGCGGAACACCGCCTCGGCCTTGTTGAACTGGCGCTTGCGCTCGAAGTCCAGCGCGAGGTTGTACAGGTTCTCCATCAGCGCGTCGTTCATCGGCACCTGGCGGAACTTGTCCCAGGCGATGTCGAGCTGGCCCTGGCCCTGGAAGGCGAGCGCCAGCATGCGGTTCGACTCGGCGGACTGTTCGTCGCTCTTGAGCTTGCCGCGCTCGGTGACCGCGAAGCGCTTCACCGTGAGCAGCAGATGGCCGAGGATGAGCAGCGTCGCCGGCACCATGAGCTGGAGCCAGACCAGCCGCGTGCTCATCAGCGCGAAGTGCGCCACCAGCAGGACCACGAAGCCGCCCGCGGTGGCCGCCGCCGCCATCCCCGCCTTGAGCCGCGGCAGCAGCAGGATCAGGTAGAGCGCGACCAGCAGGAAGACGCCTTTTTCCGCCAGCCCGGCCCAGGACGGCACGACGAAGAAGTGCTCCTGGAGCAGGCTGGAGACGGTATGCGCCTGGAGCAGCACCGCCGGCATCGCGGGAGAGGTCGGAGTGACGAACACGCTGCCCACTCCGGCGGCGGTGGGGCCGATCAGCACGATCTTGTCGCGGTACTTGTCGAGCGGGATCTTGCCCGAGAGCACGTCGAAGAACGAATCCACCTGGAAGGCCGGCTTGCCCTCGTGGTCCTTGTAGAAGAAAGTGTAGAGCTGCATCGAGGGGTCGGTGGCCACCCTGAGATTGCCGAGCGCCACCGACTCGCCGAGGTCCACCTTGATGTCGGCCACACCCAGATTGAGGCTGCGCGCGGCGATCATCAGCGAAAGCGAGGGATAGTAGCGGTCGTAGTGGGCGAGCAGCAGCGGCTCGGTGCGAATCGCGCCATCCACGTCGGGGGCGACGTTGAGGTGGCCGATCGCCGCGGCGCGCGCGCCCAGCGCGTCGATCACCAGCGCATCGACATCCGAGGTGAGCAGCGGCAGCCCGTCGCGTCCCGCCACCTGCGTGAGCGCGTTCCTGCGGATGAATTCCGGCAGTTCGCGGTCCGGCTTGCCGCGCGGCTCGCCGAGCCGGAAGAGCATGGGCAGCACGACGTTTCCGGCGCGCCCCAAGCTGTCCGCGAGCGCCCGGTCGGTGTTGAGCGCGGCCTCGGCCTCCTGCAGCAGACTGCCGAACGCACCCGCGGGTGCCCCGCTGCGGCGGTGCAGCTCCATGAGCTTGTCAATGTAGGCGAGCCCCGGATCGAGCTGCGGTTCGGCGAAGAACACCGTCATCGAGACGGTCTTCGCCCGGGCCTTGGCCAGGGCATCGATCATCCGCGCGTGCACTTCGCGCGACCATGGCCAGCGCCCGATGTTGTCGATGCTCGCCTTGTCGATCGCGATGACCGCGATCCGGTCCGAGGGCGGGCGGGTGGTCGCCGCGACGCCGAGATCGTAGGCCTTGCGCTCCAGACTCTGCAGCAGTTCGCCGCCGCCGGCCACCAGCACGACCACGCTCACGGCCAGGCCGAGAAACCAGTCCGCCTTCCAGAAATCGGTCCGCTTCACGTCGCTTCCCTCCCCGCTTCCGGCACGTCCTCCCGATCCCGCGCGCGACCCGCCCGTGCCGGCGGCTCCTGCCCTTCGAACGGCCGGCGCACGCGCCGGGCAAAGCGCCGAAGAGACCGCAGAAACAGTAGCCTAAGGCATATTGTTACAGTCCGGCATCAACTTAGTCAAATTTCTCGCGCGCGCCGATCCGCCGCGTCAGAACGGCAGACTCGTCCCGATGCCCCGCTCGCGCGCACTGTGCAACAGCCGCACGCCCAGCGCGAGGTCCTGGATCGCCATCCCATGCGACTCGAACAGGGTGATCTCGTCGGGCGTGCGTCGCCCCGCCCGGACGCCCGCGATGATCTCGCCCAGTTCGACCATCTGCCCCTCGTGCAGGCGTCCCTTCTCCAGCAGCGGCAGCAGGTCGCCGGACTCGCGCAGCGCACTCGCGCGCGAATCGACGCAGACGAGGTTCGCGCGGCCCACGGCGCGCTCGTCGATCTCGCGGCGGATGAGCGAATTGGAACCGGCGGCCGTGACATGCGTGCCGGCTTCGAGCCAGCTTCCGTCGAAGACCGGTTGGGCGGAGGTGGTGATCGTCACGACGATGTCGGCGCCTTCGAGCGCTTCGCGCGGTCCCGGCGCCGGGACGACTTCGCGTGCGAGCCTGCGCGACATCTCGGCACAGAAGGCGACGAGCGCTTCCGTGCTGCGCGCGTAAACCCGCACGCGTTCGATCGGGCGCACCGCGCACAGCGCCTCGATCTGGGAGGCCGCCTGCCAGCCCGCGCCGAACACCGCGGCCTGCGCGGCATCCGGGCGCGACAGCCATTTCGCGGCGACCCCGCCGGCGGCGCCGGTGCGCATCCTGCCGAGGGCATCGGCCGCGATCACCGCCAGGGGCCGGCCGTCCGCACAGTCGAACAGGTGCAGAAAGAAACGCGAGCCGGTCTTGCTGGTGGTGTAGGCCTTGTAGCCGAGCACACCGTCGTCCTCCAGCGCCCCTTGCAGCATGTGCAGCGTCGAGCGCGGCGTGCGCGTGCGGTTGCGCGGCAAATCGATCGCCCGCCCGAGCCCGTGGCTGCGATGGGCATGCTCCACGGCTTCGAGCGCGAGCGGCATGCTCACCAGCGCTTCGACGTCTTGCTCGCTCAGATACAGTGCCATGGCGACCTCACACGATTTTCCGGTCCTCGGCACGCCGCCTGCGGGCGACCAGCCATTTTCCGGTGACGACGACCGCAGTCGCACCGATCGCGCCGGCCAGGGTGTGGGCGGCCGGCATCCATGCGCTCGTCGCCGCCCTCAGCGCGGCATCCGTCACCATCATGCCGCCCGCGACCCATCCGAGCAGTCCCGCGCCTGCAAGGACGATGACCGGAAAACGCTCCATCAGCTTCAACACCAGCCGACTCGTGTACATCATGATCGGAATCGACAGACCGAGGCCGAAAAGCAGCAGCAAGATGCTGTCGCGCGAGGCTGCCGCGACACCGATGATGTTGTCCAGGCTCATGACGAAGTCGGCGACGATGACCGTGCGCACCGCCCCCGCCAGGCTGGTCGCACCGTCGATCTCGTGTTCGCCGTCGCCCTCGGGCAGCAGCAGCTTGACGCCGATCCACAGCAGCAGGGCTCCGCCGGCGAGCTTGAGGTAGGGCACACCGAGCATGGCCGCCGCGAAGGCGGTGATCGCCACCCGCAGGACCACCGCACCGCCGACACCCCAGGCGATGCCGGCCCGCCGCTGCGCCGGCGGCAGGTTGCGGCAGGCGAGCGCGATGACGACCGCATTGTCCCCGGACAACACGATGTCGATCGCCACGATCTGCGCCACCGCGATCCAGAATTCGGGCGAAGCGAAGTCGGGCATCTTGCGGCCGATTGTACCTGCGCGGAAAGACACGCCGGCCGTCGCGGCGCGTCGGGCAGCGGGCGCGCATCCGGGCGCCGGTCAGAGCACGGACTTCAGCAGGCGGCCCATCTCCGCCGGATTGCGGGTGACCTTGATGCCGCAGGCATCCATCACCTCGAGTTTTTCCTGCGCGGTGCCCTTGCCCCCGGAGATGATCGCGCCGGCGTGCCCCATGCGCTTTCCGGGCGGCGCGGTGACGCCGGCGATGAAGCCCACCACCGGCTTGCGGTTGGAGCATTCCGTTGCGTACCACTGCGCGGCGGCCTCCTCGTCGGAGCCGCCGATCTCGCCGATCATGATGACGGCATCGGTGCCGGGATCGTTCATGAACCGCTCCAGCACGTCCTTGTGCTTCAGTCCGCCCACCGGATCGCCGCCGATGCCCACCGCGCTCGACTGGCCCAGGCCCAGCTCGGTGAGCTGGCCGACCGCCTCGTAGGTGAGGGTGCCGGAACGCGACACCACGCCGATGCGCCCGCGCTTGTGGATGTGGCCGGGCATGATGCCGATCTTGATCTCGTCGGGGGTGATGACGCCGGGGCAGTTCGGTCCGACGAGCACCGTCCTGTGCCCGCCCTTGCGCATGCGGTCGCGCACCTCGACCATGTCGCGCACCGGGATGCCCTCGGTGATGCAGATCACCAGATCGAGATCGGCCTCCACCGCTTCCAGGATCGCGGCGGCGGCGAAAGGCGGCGGCACGTAGATGACGGACGCATTGGCGCCGGTCGCCCGTTTCGCCTCGGCGACGCTGCCGTAGATCGGGATGCCCTCGAAGCTCTCTCCGGCCTTCTTCGGATTCACCCCGGCGACGAAGCATTCGGCGCCGCTGGCGTATTCGCGGCACATGCGGGTGTGGAACTGCCCGGTCTTGCCGGTGATGCCCTGGGTGACGACCCGTGTATTCCTGTCGATGAGAATGCTCATTTCATGAATTTCCTGCGTGCCCGCTCACTGCCCGGAGACCGCGGCGACGATCTTCTGCGCGGCCTCGCCCATGTTGTCGGCGGAGATGATCGGCAATCCGGAATCCGCGAGGATCTTCCTTCCGATGTTCTCGTTCGTGCCCTTCATGCGCACGACCAGCGGCACGTGCAGCTTCACCTCGCGCGCGGCGGCGACCACGCCCTCGGCGATCGTGTCGCAGCGCATGATGCCGCCGAAGATGTTCACCAGGATGCCCTTGACCCGTGCGTTGCGCAGCATGATCTTGAACGCCTCGGTCACCTTCTCGGTGGTCGCACCTCCCCCGACATCGAGGAAGTTGGCCGGCTCCGCGCCGTAGAGCTTGATCGTGTCCATCGTCGCCATCGCCAGTCCCGCGCCATTGACCAGGCAGCCGATGTTGCCGTCCAGCGAGATGTAGGACAGATCGAACTGCGAGGCCTCGATCTCGGCCGGATCCTCCTCGTCGAGATCGCGCATGGCGACGATGTCCGCATGGCGAAAGAGCGCGTTGTCGTCGAAGTTCATCTTCGCATCGAGCGCCACCACGCGCCCCTCCGCGGTGAGCACGAGCGGATTGATCTCGGCGAGCGATGCATCGCTCTCCCAGAACGCCCGATACAGCCCCTGCAGCACGCCGCGCGCCTGCGGCACCGAGCCTTCCGGCACGCCGATGCGCCGCGCGACCTCGTCCGCCTCGGCGCCGGTGAGGCCGGCCTGCGGATCGACGAACACCTTGTGGATCTTCTCCGGGGTCCTGGCCGCCACCTCCTCGATGTCCATGCCGCCCTCGGAGGACGCCATCAGCGCCACCTTCTGGGTGCCGCGATCCACTACCATGCCGACGTAGAGTTCGCTCACGATGTCGGCGCCTTCCTCGATCAGCAGGCGGCGCACCTTGCGGCCCTCGGGGCCGGTCTGGTGGGTCCGGAGCTGCATGCCGAGGATCTGGCCGGCGAGCGTGCGCACCTCATCGCGGCTGCGCGCGAGCTTCACGCCTCCACCCTTGCCACGCCCGCCGGCATGGATCTGCGCCTTGACCACCCAGCGGCTGCCGCCGAGCCGCTCGGCGGCGCGAACCGCTTCCTCGACCGAGAAACACGGCTCGCCGCGCGGAGTGGCGACGCCGAAGCGGCGGAGGATCTCCTTGGCCTGGTACTCGTGGATTTTCATGCTTCTTCCTTGCCGTGCGAAATCGGGGCGCGCATCCTCGCCGGCGAAGCCATCAGCGAATCCGCTGGGCGCATAAAATGCGCGGATTATACCGGCGGCGCAGAAGCTCAGGCGTTCCAGGCCGCCTTGGCCTGGATCAGCGGCTGCAAGTCCGGGAGCTCCAGCCGCGCGCGACCGGGTTCGACCGCGGTGAGCGCCTCGACTTCGCGCAGGCTCGCGCTGGAGCGGCGCGCGAGCATCTGGTAGAGCCTCGTGCCCTCGGCCTTCCACTGCATCTCCTGCTGCGAGAGTTCGCGTACGATCTTCGCCGGCACGCCCGCCGCCAGGCTGCGCGGGGGCACCTTCATGCCGGCCTTCACGAAGGCGCACGCGGCGACGATGGCGGAGGCGCCGATCTCCGCCGTATCCATGACGACCGCATTCATGCCGACCATCGCGTTGCGTCCCACGCGACAGCAGTGGAGGATGGCGCCGTGACCGATGTGGCCATCCTCCTCCACCACGGTGTCGCTGCTCGGGAAGCCGTGCAGCACGCAGCAGTCCTGGACGTTGGCCCCGGCCTCGAGCACGATCCGGCCGAAATCCCCGCGCAGGCTGGCGCACGGGCCGACGTAGCAGCGCGCCCCGACGATCACGTCGCCGATCAGCACCGCGGAGGGGTGGACGTAGGCTTCGGGGTCCACCACCGGAATCAGTCCGTCGATCGAGTAAACTCTGGGCATCGGGGTCTCCGCCGCGCGCCGGGTGCGCGCCAAAGGTGGGGCATCCAACGAATGCTAACGCAAAGGCATCGCGGCGCGCCATGAAACCGGAGTACGAGAACATCCGTTACGCACTCGCCGGCGGCATCGCGCGCATCACGCTCGACCGCCCCGAGAAGCGCAACGCCCTCTCGGTGCCGATGCACCGCGAGCTGCGCGACGCGCTCGAGCGCAGCCGCGCCGGGCCCACGCGCGTGCTGCTGCTCGAGGGCGCCGGCGGGGCGTTCTGCTCCGGGCAGGATCTGGACGAGCGGGTGTTCGACGGCGATCGCGCACCCGATCTGGGCGCATCCATCGAGACCTGGTACAAGCCGCTCATCCTCGCGCTGCGCGCGCTCGAGATGCCGGTCGTGTGCGCGGTGGGCGGCGTCGCGGCCGGCGCCGGGGCGAGCCTCGCGCTCGCCTGCGACATCGTGCTCGCGGCGCGCTCGGCCGTGTTCATCCAGTCGTTCAGCCGGATCGGGCTCGCGCCCGACTGCGGCGCGAGCTTCTTGCTGCCGCGCCTGGCCGGCAGCGCCCGCGCCATGGGGCTCGCCATGCTGGGCGAGCCGCTGAGCGCCGAGCAGGCCGAGCGCTGGGGCATCATCTGGCGCTGCGTCGAGGACGATGCGCTCGGTGCGGAGGCCGAGAAGCTCGTTCAGGCGCTCGCCGCGGGCCCCACCCGCGCGCTGGCTGCGATCCGGCGGGTGCTTCACGCATCGTGGGAGAACGGCCTCGAAGCCCAGCTCGACCTCGAGCGCGACGTGCAGCGTGCGCTGGGGGCGAGCCGCGACTACCGCGAGGGCGTGACTGCGTTCAGGGAGAAGCGCAAGCCGAGGTTCGAGGGACGATGACCCGGAATCGCGACGAGGCCGCCCGCAGGCTCGCACAATCCGTCCTGGAGGCGATGTTCCCGCTCGACCGCACCGCGCAGTTTCTCGGCATCGAGGTGGTGGAGATCGGTCCGGGCCGCGCGCGGGCGCGGCTCGCGATCGGCCCGCACATGACCAACGGGCACGGCATCTGCCATGGCGGCATCCTCTTCACGCTGGCAGACACCGCGTTCGCCTATGCCTGCAACAGCCACAACCGCAATGCGGTGGCCGCAGGCTGTGCGATCGACTTCATCGCCCCCGCGCGGGTGGGCGACACGCTCACCGCCACCGCCGTGGAATGCTCGCTCGCGGGGCGCAGCGGCATCTATGACGTGGAGGTGAGCGACCAGGAGGGCCGGCGCATCGCGCTGTTCCGGGGCCGCTCTCGCTCGATCGCCGGCGAGGTCGTCCGCGTTCCGCAGGGCGCCGCCTCCGTTTCCAACCCACCCGGACAGGAGTGAAACCGATGTCCCACGCCTTCATCTGCGATGCGATCCGCACCCCGATCGGCCGCTACGCCGGTGCCCTCTCGGGCGTTCGTACCGACGATCTCGCGGCGACGCCGCTGCGCGCCCTGATGGCGCGGCAGCCGAAGCTGGACTGGGGCGCGGTCGATGACGTCATCCTGGGCTGCGCGAACCAGGCCGGTGAGGACAATCGCAACGTCGCCCGGATGGCGCTGCTGCTCGCCGGGCTGCCCGAGACCGTGTCCGGCGCCACCCTCAACCGGCTGTGCGGCAGCGGCCTGGACGCGCTCGCCTGCGCCGCCCGCGCGATCCGCTGCGGCGAGATGGATCTCGCCATCGCCGGCGGCGTGGAGAGCATGTCGCGGGCGCCCTTCGTCCTGCCCAAGGCGGAGGGCGCATTCTCGCGCACGGCCGCCATCCACGACTCCACGATCGGCTGGCGCTTCGTCAACCCGCTGATGCACAGCCGTTACGGCACCGACTCCATGCCGCAGACCGCGGAGAACCTCGCCGGCGAGCGCGGGATCACGCGCTCCGACCAGGATGCGTTCGCGCTCGCGAGCCAGCGCCGCACCGCGGCCGCGCAGGACGCCGGGCGCTTCGCCGAGGAGATCGTGCCGGTCGTGCTGCCGCAGGGCGAGCCGCGGGTCATCGCGCAGGACGAGCATCCGCGCCGCGACACGACGGCGGAGAGCCTGGCGCGGCTGAAGCCGATCGTGCGGCCGGACGGCACCGTCACCGCGGGCAACTCCTCCGGGGTCAATGACGGCGCCTGTGCGCTGCTCGTCGCCTCCGAGTCCGCGATCGCCCGCCACGGCCTCGTGCCGCTGGCGCGGATCGCCGGCGCCGCGACCGCGGGCGTGCCCCCGCGCATCATGGGCATCGGCCCGGCTCCGGCCACGCGCAAGGTGCTGGCGAAGACCGGCCTCGCGCTCGCGCAGATCGATCTCGTCGAGCTGAACGAAGCCTTCGCATCGCAGGCCCTCGCCGTGCTGCGCGAGCTGGGCCTGCCCGACGACGCCGAGCATGTCAATCCCAATGGCGGCGCCATCGCGCTCGGGCATCCGCTCGGAATGAGCGGTGCGCGGCTGGCGACCACCGCCGCACACGAGCTGCGCCGGCGCGGCGCCCGTTACGCCCTATGCACCATGTGCATCGGCGTCGGGCAGGGGATCGCGCTCGTCCTCGAACGCGTCTGAACGGGTTCCACGTTCGAGGTTACGGGAGCGGGCGCAATGAGCGAAGCGCGTTGCGCCGGTGCGGTAACATATTCCGAGTCTCAGGTCTCAGGTTTCAGGTTTCGAGTTGCGGGTTCCGGGATGATCGACAGCGCAAGCACACCGGCCGAGCGCGAGATCGAGGCGCTGCGGGCGCGCGTCGCGCAGCTCGAGGCGATCGACGCCGAACGCCGGCGCATCGAGCACGATCTCGCGCGCGGGATCGAATTCGAGCGCCTGCTCTCGGCAGTCTCGCAGGGCTTCCTCCGGTCGGGTGCGGAGGCGGGTGCGGAGGCTCACGCACAGCAGATCGACCTCGCGCTCGAGCGGCTCGCCGCCTTCGCCGGAAGCCGCCGCGCGCTGGCCTGCGCGCTGGCCGCCGGCGGCGGGAGCCTGCGCACGATCCGCCGCTGGCCTCCCGCGGAAGACGCGACCGCGGGCGAGGCGGAGCTGCTCGCCGCCGCCGCACAGGACGGCAGCCGTGCCGCCATCGAACGCGGGGAGGTCGTGCGTGCGGGCCCGACACGTTCCCTCCAGGCGCTCCTGATCGCGCCGATGATCGCCGACGGGGCGCTCTTCGGCGCGCTGGTGTTCGAAGGATCGCGCCGGGTCGAGGCTTTCAGCGAACGCGAAGCGACCCTCGCTGGAATGGTCGCCGGCATCCTTGCCAGCGTCATCGCCCGCGAACGGATGGAGGCCGAGATCCGGCGCCTGAACCGCGACCTCGAGGAAAGCGTTCATACCCGCACCGCCGCGCTCCAGGCCTCGCTCGCCGAGCTGGAGAGCTTCAGCTATTCGGTGTCCCACGACCTGCGCTCTCCGCTGCGGGCGATCAACGGCTACGCCCACCTGCTGCAGGAGGACTACGGCGGGCGGCTCGACGACACCGCGCGCGGCTACCTCGGGCGCATCTGCGCGGCCACCGAACGCATGGGCTCGCTGATCGACGACCTGCTCAACCTCTCGCGCATCTCGCGCAGCCGTACCGAGCCGACCGAGGTCGACCTGAGCGGGATCGCGACCGAAGTCCTGCGCGAGTGCGCGGCAGCCGAGCCGCAGCGCCGTGTCGAGGCGCGCATCGAGCCCTGCCTGCGCGCCCGGGGCGACGCCAGTCTGTTGCGGGTCGCACTCGAAAACCTGCTCGGGAACGCGTGGAAGTTCAGCAGCCGCGCGGAGCAGGCGTCGATCGAGGTCGGCATCGTCGAGTCCGCGCAGGGCCCGGCCTTCTACGTTCGCGACAACGGCGAGGGCTTCGATCCGGCCTACGCGGCGAAGCTGTTCCAGCCCTTCCAGCGGTTGCACGAGATCGACGACTTTCCCGGCACCGGCATCGGCCTGGCGACGGTCAAGCGCATCATCGACCGCCACGGCGGAACGATCTGGGCATCGAGCGAGCCGGGGCGCGGCGCGACCTTCTACTTCACGCTGCCCGCGCCGGGCAACGGCCGATGAGCGATCCGGCGCACGCGGGCTCGCCGCGATGCACGCACCCGGCTCGCCGCGCCCGGAGCCGCGAACACGTGCCGAACTGCGCCTTCAGCGGCGTTCCTCCCACCACAACATCCCCGCCGCCGCGAGCAGGAACATCGCCGCGGGCGTGATCGCGCTCATCACCGGCGGCCAGGCGTTGATGATGCCGAGGTTGGCGAACAGGCCGTTGAGCATGTGGAAGAGGATGCCGATCATGATGCCGCCGAAGACGTGGACGCCGACGCCGCCCGCGCGGTGCTGGCGGAATGCGAACGGCACCGCCAGCGCCATCATCACCCAGGCCGCCAGCGGATAGGTCAGCTTCTTCCAGAACGCGATCTGATAGCGCCCCGCTTCCTGGTGATTCTCCGCGAGGTGCTGGATGTAGGCGTGCAGCCGGCCGAGCGACATGCGCTCCGGCAACACCAGCATCACGGTCAGGATTTCCGGGCTGAGCGTGGAGCGCCAGGTGAGCTCGGGCAGGCGTTCCACCACCGCGCGGTCCCCGGAGAACGCGGTGCGCACGACATCGGTGAGCTGCCAGGCACCGGGCGGGCGGAACTCGCCCCGGGCCGCATCGGACACCGAACGCAGCGAGAAGTCGCGGTCGAATTCGTAGATGCGCACGCCGAGCAGACGCGCATCGGGCAGCACCGTGCGCACGTTGATGAACGTGTCGCCGTCCTTCATCCACAGTCCGGAGCGCAGCTCCTGCCCCACCACGGCGTTCTGCGCGCTCAGGCGCAGGCGCTTGGCGGCCTGCTCGGCCGGCGGCGCGATGAACTCTCCGACCACGAAGGTGGCCACGACGAACAGGGCACCGACTCCCGCGAGCAGTCGCAGCAGCGCCAGGGTCGAGAGCCCGGAGGCGCGCAGGACGGTGATCTCGGAGTGGCGCGCGAGCTGGTCGAGGGCATACAAGGTGCCGATGAGCACCGCGATCGGAAACACCTCGTAGGCGTGACCGGGCAGTGTCAGCGCGACATGGGCAGCCGAGTACCACAGATCGTAATCGCCCCGCCCGATCTCGTTGAGTTCTCCGACCAGGTCGAAAAAGGCGAACAGCGCCAGCAGCGCCGCGAGCAGCAGTCCGGTGGCGGAAACGATCTCGCGTGCGAGGTAACGGCGGAGCGTGCGCATGGGCGTCCGGCGCGCGCCTAGCGCCGGAAGCGCGAGAACGGCCGCACGCGCCGGTAGAACAGCGCCGAGAGCAGCACGAACATCGCCACATGCACCAGCCACCAGCCGACGCCGAAGGAGAGCCTGCCCTGCGTGACCCAGGCCTGGCTCAGGCTGACGAGGTTGCTGTAGATCATGAAGGTGAGAATGGCCAGCACGAGATTGTTGCTGCGCCCCGCGCGCGGATTGACGAAGGCGAGCGGCAGCGCGGAGAGCGCGAGCACCAGCGCGGAGAGCGGAATGCCGATCCGCCACAGCATTTCCCCGCGCGCGGCGCGCTCCGGGCTCGCCATCAGCTCGAGGACGGACATGGTCTTGGGCTGGGCCTCGATCCGTCCGGCCTCCTTCGCCTCGATCCTCAGTGCATACTGCTCGAAATGCATGACGCGGTAATCGGACTGGCCCGGCGTCCCCTCGTAGCGCCGACCGTTCGCCAGCACCAGGAAGCGGTCGCCGTTTGCCGCAGTCTCCCGGTGGCCCTCGCGCGAGACCATCACGCCGAGGCGGCCATGCTGGGTCGAGCTCACGAAGATGTTGTGCGCGCGGGCGCGATCGCTGCCTGCCTCCACGAAGAACACCCGCTCGGCTCCCGAGGACTCGCGGAACATCCCCGGCGAGACCTGCGCGACGTCGTCGCGCTCGTTCATACGCTTCTTCAGCTCTTCGCCCCTGGACAGGGCCCAGGGCGAAAGCCACAGCGAAAGGATCGCGGTCGCCAGCACCAGCGGCGCGGCGAATTTCAACACGGGCGCGACCCAGGCGGTCAGCGGCATTCCGGAGGCGAACCAGATCACCATCTCGGAATCGCGGTAGCTGCGCGTCACCGTCAGCAGCACCGCGACGAATAGCGTGAGCGAGAGCAGAACGGCGAGGTAATTGAGCGCCGAGAAGCCGAGCAGCACGAGCACCGCTTCCGGGCTGATCTTGCCGCCGGCCGCCTGCCCGAGCAGGCGCACGAGCTGGGTCGAGAGCATGATCGCGAACAGCACGACGAACACGGCTCCGGCGGTGCCGGCCAGTTCACGCAGGAGGCTGCGCTCGAAGACGCCGGCACGCATCAGCGGCGGGTCCGGATGCTTTGACTTTTCGACCGAACCACGGGGATAATTCGCCGGCCGGCGTATTTCATCAACATTCTAGGGGAAAACCGCGGTGCAATTTAGCATAAAAAGCGGCAGACCGGAGAAGACCCGCAGCGCCTGCGTCGTCGCGGGCGTCTTCGAGCCGCGCAAGCTCTCGCTCCCGGCGCAGCTCATCGATGCCGCCTCCGGGGGCGCCCTCTCCGAGCTGGTGCGGCGCGGCGACATGGAGGGCAAGGCGGGCTCGACGGCGCTGCTGCATCATGTTCCCGGCACGCTCGCGGACCGGGTGCTGCTGGTCGGGCTCGGCAAGGAGCGCGAATTCCACGAGCGGCAGTTCAGGGAAGCGATCGCCACCGCCGTGCGCACGGTGAACGAGACCGGTGCGTTCGACGCGACCATGACCCTGACCGAGCTGCCGGTGCGCAGGAACGACGTGCGCTGGCGCGTGCGCCAGGGGGCAGCGGTGGCACTCGAGACGCTCTACCGGTTCGACCGGCTGAAGTCGAAGAAGGACGAGGTGCGCAGGCCGCTGCGCAAGCTCACCTTCAGCGTCTCGCGCCGCAACGAACTCGGCCCGGCCGCAGAGGCGGTCGCGCAGGGGGAAGCGATCGGCGAGGGGGTGAATCTCGCACGCGAGCTGGGCAACTTGCCGGGAAACCTGTGCACCCCCGCCGATCTCGCCGGGCAGGCCGCCGGGCTCGCCCGCACGCACCGCCTGGCGATCGAGGTGCTGGAGCGCCCGGCGCTTCAAAAGCTGGGGATGAACGCGCTGCTCTCGGTGGCCCGAGGCTCGCACCAGCCGCCGCGGCTGATCGTCCTGCGCCATCGCGGCGCGAAGACCGGCAAGCCGGTCGTACTGGTCGGCAAGGGCATCACCTTCGATTCCGGCGGCATATCGCTCAAACCGGGCGCGGAAATGGACGAGATGAAGTTCGACATGTGCGGCGCGGCCGCAGTGCTCGGCACGCTCTCGGCCTGCGCGCGGCTGAAGCTGCCGGTCGATGTCATCGGCATCATCGCGGCGGCCGAGAACATGCCCGGCGGCGGTGCCTCGCGCCCCGGCGACGTGATCACCTCGATGTCCGGCCAGAGCATCGAGATCCTCAACACCGACGCGGAGGGCCGGCTCGTCCTGTGCGATGCCCTCAGCTACGCCGCACGGTTCGATCCCGCCTGCGTGGTGGATATCGCGACGCTGACCGGCGCCTGCGTGATCGCGCTCGGCCATGTCGCCAGCGGTCTGTACGGCAACGACGACGCGCTCGTGCGCGACATCCAGCGTGCCGGCGCGAGCGCCTTCGACCGGGTCTGGCCGATGCCGCTGTGGGACGACTATCAGGAGAGTCTCAAGAGCAATTTCGCGGACATGGCCAACATCGGTGGGCGGCCCGCGGGCAGTGTCACCGCGGCCTGCTTCCTGTCGCGCTTCGCGCAGAAGTACCGCTGGGCGCACCTCGACATCGCCGGCACGGCGTGGAAATCCGGCAAGGAGAAGGGCGCCACCGGCCGCCCGGTGCCGCTGCTCGTCCATTTCCTCATCGAGCGCGCCGGCAAGTCGTGACGCGGATCGAATTCCTCCACGACGCGCCGGACAAGCTGGTGGCGGCCTGCCGGCTGATCGGCGAACTCTACGGCCAGGGGCTCCGGATCGTCGTCTATGCGCCCGATGCGCAAACCGCCCAGCGCCTCGACCGGAGCCTGTGGACGCAGCCGGCAATCAGTTTCGTGCCCCACTGCGCGGCCGACTCCCCGCTCGCCGGCGAGACGCCGGTCGTGATCGCCTCGTCTCTGGATGGCGCGGCGGGCGATGCCGTGCTGATCAATCTCGACGGCGAGCTGCCGCCGGGCTTCGCGCGCTTCGAGCGGCTGATCGAGCTGGTGGGTGCAGACGAGGCCGACCGCCTGCCCGCGCGCGAACGCTACCGCTTCTACCGCGACCGCGGCTATCCGATCGAGTCGCGCAGCCTGGCAGCACGGGACCGATGAGCGAGAAGGCCGAGGATCTGCTCAGCCAGGCCGATGCGCTGATGCGCCGTCACCGGGTGTTCATCGCCGGGGGCGAGCGCGCGCAGCCGGCGGAGGAAGACCTGCCGGTGCTCGAAGAGGTGGTTTCGGACGCCGAGATCCGCGGAATCGAGGAGCGGATCGAGCAGGAGCTGCGTTCCCGCCTCGAAGTCGAATACGCCGAGCGCCTCGAGGCCGAACTGCCGGAACGCGTCGAGCGCGAACTCGAACGCTGCCTGCCGGACGAGATCGCCGAGGGCGTCGAGCAGGCGCTTCCCGCGCGCGTGGCCGAGGAGATCGCAACGCGCCTGCCGGCGGAGCTCGAACGCCGCATCGGCGAAGAACTCGACCGGCGGCTGCCCGAAGCGGTCGAGGAGCGGCTCGCCGGGGAACTTCCATCGCGCCTCGAGGAAGCGCTCGCGCAGCGCCTGCCGGAAGCGCTCGAGTCACGCGTGGCGGAAGTCCTCCCGCTTCGCCTCGAGGAAGCGCTCGCCGCCCGCATGCCGGAGGAGCTTTCGAGGCGCCTCGCGGATGCGCTTCCCGCCGCGGCTGCGGAAAGGCTGGCGGAACTCGCGCCGAGAATCGAAGCGGAGTTCGCCGAATGGCTCGCGACCGCTCTCCCCCCGCTCCTGTCCGCCGAGCTCGATGCGGCCGCCGCGCGCATCGGCGCGGAGGCCCAGCGCATGGCGCGTGCCGAACTGCGTGAGGTGATCAAACGCCACATCGAGCCGGAGCCCGAACCGCCGCCCTCGGAGAGCGATTCCGACCCGCTATAATCCGCGCTTTTCGCCTCCAGGCATCATGGAACTGGCAAAGAGCTTCGAGCCGGCGGAGATCGAGCGGCGCTGGTATCCGTTGTGGGAGTCGCGCGGCTACTTCCGCGCCGGTCTCGATCGCGACAAATCCCGGAACTTCTGCATCCTGCTGCCGCCGCCCAACGTGACCGGGACCCTGCACATGGGTCACGGCTTCAACCAGACCGTGATGGACGCGCTGGTGCGCTACCACCGCATGCGCGGCGACAACACGCTCTGGCAGCCGGGCACCGATCACGCCGGCATCGCCACCCAGATCGTGGTGGAGCGCCAGATCGAGGCCGAGGGCGGATCGCGCGAGGCACTCGGGCGCGAGAAATTCATCGAGCGCGTATGGGAATGGAAAGCCTACTCGGGCGGCACCATCACCGCCCAGATGCGGCGTCTGGGCGCATCCTGCGACTGGTCGCGCGAGCGATTCACGATGGACGAGGGGCTCTCGCGCACCGTCACGCAGAGCTTCGTGCGGCTGTACCGCGAAGGGCTCATCTACCGCGGCAAGCGCCTGGTCAACTGGGATCCGAAGCTGCTCACCGCGGTCTCCGACCTCGAGGTCGACAGCGAGGAGGAGGACGGCACCCTCTGGCACATCCGCTACCCGTTCGCCGATGGCGAAGGCCACCTGACGGTCGCCACCACCCGCCCGGAGACGATGCTGGGCGATACCGCGGTGGCGGTGCACCCCGAGGACGAACGCTATCGTCATCTGGTCGGCCGGCGCGTGCATCTGCCGCTGAGCGCGCGCACGATCCCGGTCATCGCCGACGCCTATGTCGATCCCGAATTCGGCACCGGCTGCGTGAAGATCACGCCGGCGCACGACTTCAACGACTATCAGATCGGGCTGCGCCACGGCCTCGAGGTGATCGGCGTGCTCACTCCGGAGGCGCAGATCAACGACAACGGCCCGCACAAGTACCGCGGCATGGACCGGTACAGCGCGCGCAAGGAGATCGTCCTCGACCTCGAGGCACTCGGACTGCTCGAATCGGCGAAGCCGCACCGCATGATGGTGCCGCGCTGCGGGCGCACCGGCGAGGCGGTCGAGCCGATGCTCACCGACCAGTGGTTCGTCGCCACCACCAAGCCGGGCCCCGGCGGCCAGTCGATCGCCGGCAGGGCGCTCGCGGCGGTGGCCAGTGGCGAGATCCGCTTCGTGCCCGAGGGCTGGGTCAACACCTACAACCAGTGGCTCGGCAACATCCAGGACTGGTGCATCTCGCGCCAGCTCTGGTGGGGCCACCAGATCCCGGCCTGGTACGACGAGGCGGGGCGCGTGTTCGTCGCCCACGACGAGCGCGAGGCGCAGGAGCTCGCGCGTGCGGCCGGCTCCACGGGTGAGCTCCGGCGCGACCCCGACGTGCTCGACACCTGGTACTCCTCGGCGCTGTGGCCGTTCTCGACGCTGGACTGGACGCCGGAGTACCCCGCGAAGTCCAACCCGGCGCTCGACCTCTACCTGCCCAGTTCGGTGCTGGTCACCGGATTCGACATCATCTTCTTCTGGGTCGCGCGCATGGTGATGATGACCTGTCATCTCACCGGCAAGGTCCCGTTCCGCGACGTCTATGTCCACGGCCTCATCCGCGACTCCGAAGGCCAGAAGATGAGCAAGTCGAAGGGCAACGTGCTCGATCCCATCGACCTCATCGACGGCATCGCCCTGGAGGCGCTGGTCGCGAAGCGCACGAGCGGACTGATGGATCCGCGCCAGGCCAGGGCGATCGAGAAGCGCACCCGCAAGGAATTCCCCGAAGGCATTCCGGGCTACGGGACCGACGCGCTGCGCTTCACCTTCGCATCGCTCGCCAGCCCGGGGCGCGACATCAAGTTCGACCTCTCCCGCTGCGAGGGCTACCGCAACTTCTGCAACAAGCTCTGGAACGCCACGCGCTTCGTGCTGATGAACTGTGAAAATGGGGTCAGACTCCATTTTCAAGGCGCGGAGCCTTCCCCTGGTTTCGCGGACCGCTGGATCACGAGCCGCCTGCAGCGGGCCGAGGCCGATGCCGCCCGGCATTTCGCCGAGTACCGCTTCGACCTGCTCTCGCGCACGATCTACGAGTTCGTCTGGGACGAATTCTGCGACTGGTACCTGGAACTGGCGAAGGTGCAGCTCGCGAGCGCGGATGCGGCCGTGCAGCGCGCAACGCGCCGGACGCTGCTGCGCGTGCTGGAGACGACGCTGAGGCTGGCCCATCCGCTGATCCCCTTCATCACCGAGGAGCTTTGGCAACAGGTGGCGCCGCTCGCCGGCCGCAGCGGCGAGACCATCATGCTGCAACCCTATCCGGAGTGCGATCCGGCCGCAATCGACGCGCACGCCGAAGCGCGCATCGCGGCGCTCAAGGATCTGGTCAATGGCTGCCGCAGCCTGCGCGGCGAGATGAACCTCTCGCCCGCCCGCAAGGTGCCCCTGGTCTGCGCCGGCGAACCGGACACGCTGCGCGCGTTCGCGCCCTACCTGGCCTCGCTCGCGAAGCTCTCCGAAGTCACCGTGGCAGAAGCGCTGCCGGACTCCGATTCCCCGATCCAGATCGTCGGGGATTTCCGCCTGATGCTCAAGATCGAGGTCGACGTCGCGGCCGAGCAGGAGCGGCTCGCCAGGGAAATCGCGCGCATCGAGGCCGAGATGGCAAAGGCGCAGAAGAAACTCGCCAACGAGAGTTTCGTCGCCCGCGCCCCGGCCAGTGTCGTCGCGCAGGAGCGCGAGCGGCTCGCCGCCTTCCAGGCCGTGCTGGCGAAACTCGTGGCGCAAAAGGACCGCGCGGTTTCCTGATCGGACGATCGTGCAGATTGTCAATCGAATTGACGATCTGCACGCAGCAGGATAATGCTCTTCACGATGCTGCCCCGTGATGCCGCTGGCTCGCTCCGCCGGCTCGCCGGCTGGTATCCGGTCGTCGCCCCGACCGGGCCCCGTCAGGCCGGCAGGACGACACTGGCGCGCATGGTCTTTCACAAGCACCCGTGCCCGGAGCAGCTCTATTCCTGGCGTGACGGCACGGGCCGTGAAATCGACCTGCTGGTCGAGCGCTGCGACCGGCTGCTGGCCATCGAATGCAAGGCCGGGCAGACCGTCGCGCAAGACTGGTTCGCGCCCGTCGAGGGATTCCTGTCGCTCGCCGGAAACGCCGCCGGCATGATCCTCTACGGCGGCGACAGGGGTCAGCCGCGCAGCCGCACGCCCGTGGTCGGCTGGCGCAGGATCGCCACGGCACTGGCACGGGGATTCGGCACTGCGGCGAAGTGAAGTCGGCATCGCGCGCCGCCCGCAGCCTGCCCGCGGGCGGCGTCATATCGGCTTGCGGAACGAAAAGGGCCGGATCGCTCCGGCCCCTTGCTCATGTCACGGCCCGCACCGCGGGCAATGCAGACATCAGAACTTCTTGCCCCACGCGATCCCCAGGGAATCCTGGTACATCTTGATGGTTTCCGTGCCTCCGACGAGGAAGTGCGGATTCGTCGCCGGCCCGGATACCGACTCCTCGAAGGCGTGCATGTAGGCCACGGTGACCTCGCCCGATTGCCCCAGGCTGTACGTGAACCCCAGGCTCACGTGATCCTGCACCACACCGGGAGCGAGGATGTTGAAGGTCACGTCCTGCGAGCTGATCGGCTGATCCGAATGGTTGTAGCCGGCCCGCAGGGTCAGCGCGGGGCTGTAGGCGTACTCGATGCCGAGCTTCCAGACATCGATGTCGCGCCAGCCGAAGCCGATACTCGACCCACCTGCCCCCAGACAGTCCGGACCGACGCCAGGGCCGGCGGGGAAGGTCGGAGCGCAGTTCGACTGCCGGCTCGAATTGCCGACCGAATCGATGCCGCTGTAGTTGATGCGTTGATAGTCGGCCGCGATCGTGAGCGCCGACATCGGCCTGAACGCCACGCCGATGCTCAGATTCTCGGGAATGTCGAAATCGCCCTTGCCGGCGAACAGGCCGCGGTACTTGTCAAACTCGCCCATGCGAACCTTGCTGGAGTAGGCCGCGCCAACGCTGACCATGTCGTTGATCTTTCCGTAGTAGCCGATGCGCACGCCGAAACCCCAGGCGCTGTCATAGCCCTTGTTGGTCAGATTCGAGGGGTCCGAGGAGATCGCCGCGAAGGGCTGAAGGCCATAGGCCTTGAATCGCTGGTAGCCGACCAGGGCAGACACCCCGACCGAATGATTCGGGGCGAACTTCCACGCCAGCGTGGGCGCGATGATCAGTTGCGAGAGGTCCACCCCGAGATTCCCCGTGCCGCACAACAGGTTGTTCGCGAGGACGCCGTTCGGCGCGCCGACGGTGCAGATCCCTTGGTCCACTTTGCCATCACGATAATCGGTGTTCATGCCGCCGTTGCCGTAGACGCTCACGCCCAGGGAGGTCGTCGGGCTGAGCATCTTGTTGTAGCCGAACTCCGGGATGACGAAGTTATTGGTTTCATTTCCATCCACTGAGGCATCGACGAATCCGAATCCGCCTGCGCTGCTCCCCTCGCGCTTCGCCGAGCGCATCGGCCTGAACCAGTCGGCCCCGACATCGATCCGATCCCCGGCGAAAACCATGGTCGCGGGATTGTTCGCACCACCGAAGGTGCTCTCGGTCATCGCGGCCGCGACCCCGCCCATCCCCTTCGCCTTCATGCCGTAGCCGTGCGAAAAATACCCGTCGGTGGCAAACGCCACGCCTGGCAGGATCACCCCGGCAGTCAGTGCCGCGACCAGCGGTTTCAGTTTCATGTTCGCTTGCTCCCCTCTCCTTGGTTGAGACCTCTAGATGAACAGACTCACGTCGGCGTCCTTCGCCATCGGCAGGAAGGAAGCTGCGCCCACGTACTCCGTCACTTCCGGAATGAAATCCTCCCGGCTGAACCCGAACAGCTCCACCGTCATCTGGCAGGCGATGAACTTCACGCCGGCCTCCGCACACAGGCCGCGCAGCTCGGCGATGTCCGCGACGCCGCAGTTCCTGATGGTCTGCTTCATGAGCGTGGTGGCGAGCGATTCGAAGCCCGGGATGCCGGCCTGGACGATGTTCGGGATGTTCCAGTTGATGCTCTTGAACCAGTCCGGGCCGAACGGCATCTTCATCGGCATCCCGGGGTTGCCCAGCGGGCTCACCTTGAGGCCGGAGATGTCCTTCTTGAGCAGTTCCAGGCCGTAGAAGGTGCAGAACACCGAGACATCCCAGCCCAGCGCGGCCGCCGTGGAGGCGAGGATGAAGGGCGGATAGGCCCAGTCCAGCGTCCCCTTGGTCGCGATGATGGTCATCGAGGGGGTTCTCGCCTCCTTCATCTCGGCGAGCTTCTTCTCCAGCGCCTGCGGCAGGATCTCGTCGAGTCGCTGCCGGATGAGGTCGTCCATTACCGAGGTATCGACGTTGCCCATGACTAGCCTCCTTTGTCGGAACACGCGACCCGGGCAGGAATCGCACGGATCGGCCGAATCAGTGTGTGATCATCTGCTTATCCAGCCCAGTGCGCATGGTGCGTGAGCCACCGCATCCCTGCCATTCGAATTTTCTTATGGAACGATTCCCGGCGCTAATCGCTTCTCGCGACCGCCCACCTCGCGCTCGCCAGGGTCGCGGAGCGCCGTGAGTCGCGGCCCTGCGCGGCAGTGCGGGTAGCCTACTTGCGCTTGAGGAAGAACTCGAACTCTTTGGCGCTGGTCTCGCCCTGCGAGAGCAGCTCGTTTCCGGTCTGCTTGGCGAAGGCCTGGAAGTCCTTCACCGAACCCGGATCGGTCGCCACGATGCGCAGCACCTGGCCACTCGTGAGATCGTTCAGCGCCTTCTTGGCGCGCAGGATGGGCAGCGGACAGTTCAGGCCGCGCGCATCGAGTTCCTTGTCGAAATTCATCTCTTCGTCCTCTCTACGTTGTAAGAAATCGCCGGCCGCATGCGCGGCATCGAGCCGTGCGTGGCGCGGGCAAATGTACCGGGGTTCGCGCCGAATGGCAAATCGTCCGACACTCGGGAGACCGCAGCGCGGTGCGGGTCCTGAGGATGGTTCGCCCGGCCGAAGGAGGAGCGGCGCTCCGGCACCGGTCCCGCGCGCGATTCCCCGAATCGCGCCGCCAGCCGACAAGCCGAATCTACTTATTTCGACATTCGGAGCCGTGATTGTTCGTGCGCTCCGGCTCGTGTACATTGGCGGCCCCGATTCCGCGCAGCCCGCGATCATGTCCGAATCCGCTTTCGATGCCGGCGAACGGCGTGCCGTCGAGGCCGCCATGATCTACCGCTACGGCCAACTGGTGCCGCTCACCGAAGCGGACGTCGAGCTGCGGCTCGTGCCCGGCACCGAGGAGCGCACGAGCTGCCCCGCGCTGTACTGGAACGAACGCGGCGTTCAGTTCGTCGTGTGCAGGACCGGGCCGAAGCGCTACCGCTCCTACTTCTTCTACACCGACGACGAGCAGTTCCGCATCGGCGAGCACGACTACGACGGCATCGAGGATTGCGTGCGCAACCTCCTGCAGCTCCAGACCGACCACGAGCGCATCCGCAAGGGCATCTTCTCCGGCGCGACCGCGAAGGACCTGGGCGGGGACGACGAATACTTTCCGCCGCCCATCCTGCTGTGACGATCGACAGGGCACGAGAGCTTCTCGCGGTGCAGGCCGGTTTCGGCGGCTTCTACAACTGCAACGCGGCCAAGCTGATCCTCGCCGAAGTCAGCCGCGAGCACGGTCAGGCGGCGGTCGATCGGCTCATCGTCGAGCTGGATCTGGAACGGATCTTCGGATTCAGGCTGGGCACCGCGTTCAAGGGCTCGCTGGCGATGAAGGATCGATTCACCCGGTCCGGATGAAGATCTGCGTGGTGTCCGACAGCCACGACCGCGCGCCCATGCTCGCGGCCGCGGTCGAGGCGGCGATATCCCGCGGCGCGCAGGCCGTCCTGCACTGCGGCGACGTGATCGGCCCCAACACGCTCAAGCCGCTGCTCGCACTCGGCGTGCCCGTCCATGTCGTCCATGGAAACAACCTGGGCGACTTCACCGGAATCTGGCAGCTCGCCGTGCGCTCGAACGGCCTGCTGCATTACCACGGCGGCGACGCCAGCCTGGAGCTCGGCGGCCGCCGCATCTTTCTCGTGCACTACCCCCACTATGCCCGCGGAATGGCCTGCACCGGCGACTTCGATCTGGTGTGCTGCGGCCACAGCCACAAGGCCGGGGTCGAGGCGATCGCCAACGTGCGCGGCACCACCACCTGGCTCGTCAATCCGGGCACCGTCGCAGGATTGTCGGCGCCCGCAACCTGGGCGATGGGCGACCTCGCCGATCTCGACTTTTCGATCGAATCGCTCGCGTAGGCATCCGCAGTCGGCCATTCGCCGATTCGATCAGAGCATCGAAACATTTATCGGGCGGCGGCCGCGCCGGGTGCGAAGTGCGCGACCTTTTGAGGCTAGAATTTTCACCCGCTCCAAACAGCGTCCATTTATCTTAAGAACGGGAGGCCCGATGACCGCGCGAGTGGCAACGAACGAGTCCATCCTCGTCGTCGGCGGCGGCATATCCGGAATGACGGCCGCGCTCGAGGCGGCCGAGTGCGGCAGGCAGGTCATCCTCGCCGAGAAGACTCCCACCCTCGGCGGCCGCACCGCCCTGCTCTATCGTTACTTCCCCAAGATGTGCCACCCGGTGTGCGGGCTGGAAATCAACCTGCGCCGGCTCAAGGCGAACCGCAACCTGCGGATCCTGACGATGGCCGAGGTGGTGAGAATCGAGGGCGCGCGCGGCGACTACACCGCCACGCTGAGGATCGCACCGCGCTACGTCAATGAGAACTGCACCGCCTGCGGCGCCTGCGCGGAAGCGGTCGCGAGCACGATCCCGAATCCGTACAACTATGGGCTCGACCGGATGAAGGCCGCCTACCTGCCGCACGCGATGGCCTACCCGCAGCGCTACGTGCTCGATCCCTCGATCGCCGGCACCGAGGAGGGGCAGCAGGCCCGTGCCGCATGCAGATACGGGGCGATCGATCTCGACATGAAGGAAGAGACGATCGCGCTCAAGGTCGGCGCGGTGGTGTGGGCGACCGGCTGGAAACCCTACGACGCCGCGAAGATCCAGCCCTACGGCTACGGCCGTTACGCGAACGTCATCACTTCGGTCGAGTTCGAACGCCTCGCCGATCCGCGCGGGCCCACCGGGGGCGCGATCCTGCGCCCCTCGGACGGCAAGCCGGCGAAGAACGTCGCCTTCATCCAGTGCGCCGGTTCGCGCGACGAGAACCACCTGCGCCACTGCTCGCGCATCTGTTGCATGGCCTCGCTCAAGCAGACGCAGTACCTGCGCGAAGCCTACGGCGAGGACGCCAGGTCCACGATCTATTACATCGACATCCGGGCGATCGACCGCTTCGAGGACTTCTACCAGAAGGTGCAGCACGACGCCACGGTGAGGTTCGTCAAGAGCAAGGTCGCGCGCATCGCCGAGGACGAGAAGACGCGCAACCCGATCCTGCACGGCGTCGACACCGAGGGCTATCACCACTACGCGACCAGCCACGACCTGGTGGTGCTCGCCATCGGCATGGAGCCGGAGGTGACCGGTGCGCAGGTTCCGGCCGAAGTGATCGAGGATTCGAGCGGCTTCATCGAAGGCGCGGCGGACGGGGGCATCGTCGCGGCCGGCGTCGCGGCGGCGCCGCTCGATGTGAACCGCGCCGTGCAGAGCGCCACCGCGGCCTCGCTGCGGGCGATCGCGGTCGTGCATCGCGCGGCGGCAACGGAGAATGCGTGATGGCTGACATGAAGACTGCCGCCTATGTGTGCAGCGGCTGCGGGATCGGGGATCGCATCGACGCGAAGCAGCTCGAGAGAATCGCCCAGAAGGAAGGCAAGATGCAGCTCGTCCGGGGGCATGAGTTCCTGTGCTCTGCCGAGGGCGTCGCGCTCATCCGCGAGGACATCGCGAAGGAGGGCGTGACGCATGTGGCCATCGCCGCCTGCTCGCGGCGCGCGAAGACCGACGCCTTCGCCTTCGAGGGCGTCGCGATCACGCGCGCCAACCTGCGCGAGGGGGTGATCTGGAGCCAGCCCGACACCGAGGACGCGCGCGAACTCACCCAGGACATGGCCGACGACTACGTGCGCATGGCCTGCGCCGAGCTGAAGAGGATGAAGGTCCCGGCTGGAAATCCCGACCGCGGCACCAGCAAGCGCATCCTGGTGGTGGGCGGGGGACTGTCGGGCATGACCGCCGCGCTCGCTGCGGCCGGGGCGGGCTACGACGTGGTGATCGTCGAGAAGCAGGCGGCGCTCGGCGGCCGGGCCGCGCAGTGGCACCGTCGCATCCCCTACCGCAACCCCTACGACGCTCCGGTCGAGACCGGCATCGCGGAACTGGTCGCGGCAGCGGGCGCGCATCCGCGGATCAAGGTCCATGTGAACGCGACGCTCGCGCAGACGAAGGGCGCGCCGGGGCGCTTCTCGGTGAGCGTTTGCGTGGAAGGTGGCGACATGGTCACCGAGGAAGTGGGCGCCATCGTGCAGGCGACCGGCTTCACCCCCTATGACATCGCCAGACTTCCCGAACTGGGCGGCGGCACGAATCCCAACGTCGTGGATCAGGCCGGGCTGGAGCGGCTCGCGCTCGAGGCGGCGGCGAAGGGTGAGCCCATCCGCCGTCCCTCCGACGGCGGCGAGGTGAAGCGCGTGGTGTTCCTCCAGTGCGCGGGACAGCGCGACGACTCGGGCGCGCACCTGCCCTACTGCTCGGGGCATTGCTGCCTCACCAGCATCAAACAGGCGATGTATTTCAAGGACGCGAGCCCGTCGATCGACACGGTGGTGATGTACACCGACCTGCGCACCCCCGGCCTGGGCGAGGACTTCTATCGCGCCGGCCAGGCGAGGGGCATCCTGTTCACCAAGGGCCGGGCTTCGTCGGTCACGGCCGATGGCGCGCTCTGCAAGGTCGCGTTCCGGGATCTCATCCTCGACGAGGACGCCGCGATCGACGCGGATCTCGTGGTGCTCGCCACCGGGATGGTGGCGAACTCGGGAGTGAACATCGACATCCCGGAAGAAGAACGGCAGAAGATGGAGGTAAAACCGGTCTCCGTGCTGAACCTCGCCTATCGCCAGGGCCCCGACATGCCGCAGTTGAAGTACGGCTTCACCGACTCGCACTTCATCTGCTTCCCCTACGAGACGCGCCGCACCGGCATCTACGCGGCCGGCCCGGTGCGCCGTCCGATGGACATGGCGCAGGCCGCAGAGGATGCCACCGGGGCGGCGCTCAAGGCGATCCAGGCGGTCGAGAACGCGGGCCTCGGCCGCGCCGCCCATCCGCGCGTGGGCGACCTGTCCTTCCCCACCGCGCGGCTGGAGGGCTGCACGCAGTGCAAACGCTGCACGGTGGAGTGCCCGTTCGGCGCCATCGACGAGGACGAGAAGCGCTATCCGCTGTTCAACGAGAGCCGCTGCCGGCGCTGCGGCACCTGCATGGGCGCCTGCCCGGTGCGCGTCATCTCGTTCGAGAACTACTCGGTGGATACGGTGGGCAACCAGATCAAGGCGATCGACATGCCCGACGAGTTCTCGGAGAAGCCCCGCATCCTGGTGCTCGCCTGCGAGAACGACGCCTATCCGGCGCTCGACATGGCGGCGATGAGCGGCGCGATGTATTCGGCGTTCGTGCGTGTCATTCCGGTGCGCTGCCTAGGATCGGTGAACACCATCTGGATCACCGACGCGCTCAACGGCGGCTGGGACGGCGTCATGCTGATGGGATGCAAGAAGGGCGACGACTACCAGTGCCACTTCGTCAAGGGCTCCGAGATGGCGGCCTACCGCATGAGCAAGACCGACGACACGCTCAAGCAGATGGGTTTGGAGACCGAACGGGTGGCGACCTATGAGGTGGCGATCACCGATGTGGCGCGGGTTTCGCAGCTCATCAACGAGTACGTCGCCAAGATTCAGGAAATCGGCATGAGCCCGATGAAGGGCTTCGCTTGAGAGGTGGAAAGATGAGCGCACAGGTGCCCGAGCGCTATCGCAACGACTTCCTGCGGGAAGTCGAGGAGCGCGTCGAGGAAGGCCGGTGGGTGAAGATGTGCATGCAGTGCGGGGTGTGTGCGGGCTCGTGCCCGTTCGGCCCCCACTGGGAGCACTCGCCGCAGAAGATCTTCATGATGATTCGCGCCGGCAAGCGCGCGGAGGTGCTCGGCTCGGACTCGATGTGGATGTGCACCTCCTGCTACAACTGCATCGTGCGCTGCCCGCGCAAGCTGCCGATCACCCACATCATGCACGGCCTGGCGAACTATGCGCACCGCCTGGGGCTCGCGCCCAAGGGCCAGCCCACGCGCGAGTTCGCCCGGTTGTTCTGGGACAACTGCATCAAGCAGGGCCGCGCGAACGAGCTCAAGCTCACGCTGGGCCTGTATTTCAAGGACGGTCTCGCGGCCGGCATCAAGACCGCTCTCGCGATGAAGGGCATCGGGCTGGGCATGTTCAAGGCGAAGCGCATCAATCCGATGGAACTCTTCGGCGGCCACCGGATCAAGGACGTCAAGGGACTGCACGCCATCATCGCGAAGGCGCGCGAAATCGAAGACCGGCGCAAGGGCTACACCTCGTAGCGAGAGGCAGACATGGCAAAGAAGGAATACGCGTTCTACCCCGGCTGCTCCTCGCAGCTCAAGGCGTCCGCCTCGAATTACCTGGTCTCGGTCAACGCGATGTGCAGGAAGCTCGACATCAAGATGACCGAAATCCCCGACTGGAACTGCTGCGGCGCCTCGATCGGTTACGGCGAAGGCGGCGAGCTGCCGCGCCACGCGCTCAACGCGCGCAACTTCGCGCTCTCGGAACAGCACCTGCCGGGGCGCGACATCGTCGCCACCTGCGCCGCGTGCTGGCTGGGCGCGCGCGAGACCAAGGAACGGCTCGACGCCTCCAGCGAGCTGATGAAGGAAACCAACGAGGCGCTCGCCGCCGCCGGCCTGCACTACAAGGGCGAAGTCGAGATCCGCCACATGGTTGAAGTGCTGATCGAGGACATCGGCTACGATGGTCTCAAGGCGCCCGCGGTGAAGTCGCTCGAAGGGCTGAAGTTCGCCGGCTACGTCGGCTGCCAGACCAACCGCCCGTTCGGCATTGCCGGCGAATCCTTCGAGAATCCAATGTACCTCGACAAGCTGGTCGAGACCCTCGGCGGCGAGGCCGTTCCCTACGACCAGAAGGTCACCTGCTGCGGCGGCGCGCTCGCGTTCTCGGAGCCGGAGAAGAGCCAGAAGCAGATCCGCGACATCGTGGAGTCGGCCTACGACCACGGCGCCGAGATGATCGTCACCCCCTGCCCGCTGTGCCAGGCGAACGTCGAGGTCTATCAGAGCGAGATCAACAAGAAGCAGGGCACGAAGCTGAACATGCCGGTGCTCTACTACAGCCAGCTCATGACGGTGGCCTATGGCGGCAACATGAAGGACTCCGGCCTCGACGGCCAGGTGATCCGGGCCGCGAAGCTCGAAAAGCTCGCCGGAAAGTAATGAATTAATGGGGTCAGACACGATTATTTTGTGCTATCGTGCGGGTTCCCGGATCCTCCTGCAAACCCATCCCCATGGCGCGCCTTCCCCGCTACGTCATCCCGGGTCAGCCCCAGCACATCATTCAGCGCGGCAATAACCGGCAGGCCGTTTTTGCCGCC
>MNXU01000060.1 GCA_001872285.1 Betaproteobacteria bacterium CG2_30_68_42 | reverse complement strand
TCCGCTTTTACCGCCGTTGTGAGCCGGCCGCAGACGCTGATCAGGACCGCTTCATTCGCCGCCAAACGCGTCAGAAGCTGCTCCCGCAGTGCTACCTGCGTCAGCTTGTGCATGGTCGCGAGACGCTTGCCATGCTGTTCCATCTGACCGGCGCTGAACAACTCCGAGCGCAGCGGGGGCTCATCAAAGGAGCGCCTGAAGGGAATGCCGATGGCGCGCAAGCGCGCCCGCAACTGGTGCAAATAATGAAAAAAACGCGTGTCACTTGTCTTCATGTTATTTCAGCAACAAACAATTCCGTGGCACAGCCCAAGCCGTTTGCGGCGCAGACTGACGTACGTTTAGCGGACGGTAAGCCAGTTGTCATATGCGTGTGACGGATATGACCACAAACAGCTTTAGTGATTGTCTTCATTCGGGCGCCCGTCCAAAAGCTTTGTGGATCGGTTCCAACAACGCCACAAACTGTTGTTCATCCAGCACCGCCACGCCCAGCTCGTGCGCCTTGTCCAGCTTGCTGCGCGCCTCGGCTCCCGCCACCACATAATCGGTCTTCTTCGACACGCTGCCGCTCACCCTGGCACCGAGCACATCGAGGATTCCTTGGCCTGCTCGGGTGTCATGCTGCTCATGGTGCCGGTCAGCGCGAACGTCTTGCCGCTGAAAGGCAGTTCTGTCATTCGCCGCTTTTCGTGCTCCGACCAGTCTACTCCGCTGGTGCGCAACTGCGCGATGAGTTCGCGGTTGTGCGTCTCCTCCAAAAAACGCCACGATGCTCTGCGCCACCATCGGCCCGACATCGCGCACGTGCTGCAGGCTTTCTGCATCGGTGGCAAGCAGATTAGCCAGCGAGCCGAAGTGCTGCGCCAAATCTGTTGCGGATGCCGAGCGCGTAAATGAATCGCGCCAGCGTGGTGCGCTTGCTGTGCTCGATCGCCCCCAGCAGATTGAGCGCGGATGTTTCGCCCATACGTTCCAGACTCGCCACGGCAGACAGTTCGAGTTTATACAAATCGGCAGGCGTATTCACAACGCCGGCATCCACCAGCTGATCGACCAGGTTGTCGCCCAGCCCGTCGATATCCAGCGCGCGGCGATCGGCAAAACGCAGCAATGCCTGCTTGTGTTCGACACCGCCTGAAGGCGATGTCGTCGGCACTTACAACGGTCTCCGATCTCACGGCTGTTTGCGCTGTCTGGTAATCCGCTTGCGCCGCACGCACTGGTCCGGCTTTCGGCAGATACCTACCGGAGGGGAGTTCGAAATGTCGAAGCGGGTGCCCGGATGCAACCTGGCTGTCAGACCAGGCGACTTGGAAAACGAAGAACGGGAGAATGCGAAAAGGACATTGTCGGTGAGCGCCCGCAACCCCTACGGTTGCACCTGAACCCCGGACGGCGCGCTTCGAAAGGGAGAATCGGGAAGGATGTGAAGAGTGGCGTAAGTGGGCGTGAGTACGCCAGAAACGACGAGACCCCGAGGGGATCACCCCACGGGGTCTTGCGTTAAACAAGAACCGCTGAAGTTCAGCGGATTGAATTGTGGCTCCCCGACCTGGGCTCGAACCAGGGACCTGCGGATTAACAGTCCGTCGCTCTACCGACTGAGCTATCGGGGAAAAAGCCGAGCGGCGAATGGTAGACACTTCGCCCCGGAGCGTCAATGCGAGACCGCCACGACGCCGGCGCGAAGCCACGGCGGCCATCGGCTCGCGCGAGCCTGCGCGCCGGCGCTTCCGACACTACAATGGCGCGTTCCCACCACGGAGGACACACCATGCACGTGACCCTGGTCAACGTCAGCATCAAGCCCGAGTACATCGAGGACTTCATCGCCGCCACGCGCGAGAACCACGAGGCGTCCATTCGGGAACCGGGCAACCGGCGCTTCGATGTTTTGCAGTCCGGCCAGGTGCCCTACCGCTTCCTGCTCTATGAGGCCTACGCGAGCGCCGAGGATGCCGCCGCGCACCGGCAGACGCCACACTATTTCAAGTGGCGCGAGACGGTCCAGCCGATGATGGAGGAGCCGCGCACCGGCATCGTGTGGAACGCGCTGTTCCCGAAAGACTGACCCGCATGCCGATGGCGTTGTCGGTCGGCCGGCTGCCGCGCATCGAGCTCGCATCCGGTGCGCTCTCGAAGCTGCCGACGATCGCCGCGGGCTACGGGCGCCGCGCGCTGGTGGTGACCGGCGCGCGCTCGTTCGCACAGTCCGGAGCATGGGAGCGACTGTCCGCAGGGCTGCGGGAGGCGGGGCTCATCTGGCAGACGATGAAGGTGGCGGGCGAACCCTCGCCCGCGCTCGTCGACGAGGCGGTGCGCGAGTTCCGGGCGGCGGGCATCGAGGTGGTGATCGGCATCGGCGGCGGCTCCGCGCTGGATGCGGCAAAAGCGATCGCCGGCCTGCTTCGTCCGGGCAATTCGGTGCGCGATCACCTCGAGGGCGTCGGCCCGGAGAAGTCCTACCTCGGACCGGTCACGCCCTTCATTGCTGTGCCCACCACCGCCGGCACCGGCTCGGAAGCGACGCGCAACGCCGTGCTCACGGAGCGCGGGCCGGGCGGATTCAAGAAGAGCTTCCGGGACGAGAAGCTGGTGGCCGAACATGCCGTCGTCGATCCCGAGCTGCTCGCGGGCGCGCCGCCCGAGCTGATCGCCGCCAACGGCATGGACGCCTTCACCCAGTTGCTCGAATCCTACGTTTCCACGCGCGCGAACGCGATCACCGACGCACTCGCGGCTGCCGGGATGCGGGCGGTGCGCGATGGCCTGTTTGCGTGGCACGCGGGCGGCGGCGACGCGGCCGCGGGCCGGGAGAAGATGGCCTATGCCGCCCTGCTGTCCGGGATCTGCCTCGCACAAACCGGGCTGGGGTCGGTGCATGGGCTTGCCTCGCCGCTGGGCGCCCTCTTTCCGATCCCGCACGGGGTCGTGTGCGGCACCTTGGTCGCCGCCGCGACCCGCGTCAATGCCGAAGTCATGGAAGCGCGCGATCCGGGCAACCCCGCGCTGGCGAAGTATGCCCGCGTGGGCAGGCTGCTCGGCGGCCGCGCCGCGGACGACGCGCGTGCGCGGGCCGCGCTCGCGGACACCCTGGGCGAGTGGAGCGCGCGGCTGCGAATTCCCACGCTGGCCGCGCTCGGCGTCGCCGCGCCGGATCTCCCGCGCATCGTCGCGGCGAGCCGTGGCTCCAGCATGCGGACGAACCCGGTCGTGCTGACCGATGAGGAGGTCGAGCGGATCCTGCGCTCCCGGCTGTGATGAGGGCGGCACGGCCGGGCGGCGGGATCAGCGCGCGCGCCGGCGGCGACGGCCCGCGAGCAGCGAGGCCGCCACGATCGCGACGCCGGCCGCCAGCCAGACCCATGCGGGAAGCTCCAGCAGGTGTTCGCCGAAGGTTGTGAGCGCGATGGTCAGCGGCAGGATGCCCAGTGCCGTGGTCCACAGGAAGGTGCGCCAGCGGACCGTGGTGAGGCCGGCCGCATAGTTGATCAGGTTGAACGCGATCAGCGGCACCAGCCGCGCGATCAGCAACGCCTTGGCGCCGTGTTCGTCGGTCCAGGTGTCCGCGCGATCGAGTTCGGGTGCCGGCACGAAGTGCTCTACGAAGGGCCGCCCCAGCCGGCGCGCAAGCGCGAACGCGAGGCATGCGCCCAGCATGGCCCCGGTCCAGGTGATCACCGTCCCCCAGACGGCGCCGAAGACCATGCCATTTACGCTGGTCAGGATCTCGGCCGGGAAAGGCACGAAAGAGTGCGCCACCATCAGCGCGATCGACCCGGCCGCCGCCCACCTGCCCCAGGAACGGATCCGCTGCGCGAATGCTCCTGCGTCCAGCTCCGCGAGGAACGAGAGCTGCGGCGGCCAGAAGACCGCGGCGAGCACCAGCGCGGCCGCGACCAGCAGGAGCGCGGGCCAAACGCCGCGCCGCATCGCTCGTGTGCGGCTGGTCTTTTCGGGCGAGGTCGTCATGTGGGGAAATGGGGTCAGATACGATATTCGCACGATGGGGAAATGGGGTCAGATACGATATTCGCACGATAACCCCAAGATCCGCATCCTTCGTAGGGAGCGGATATCGTGTCTGACCCCATTTCCACCGTTGAGCGCGCGGACGGCCTGTGTCATCCTTGGCGTCGTTGCTTGCAGCGATTCCACCGAAAGCTTCCCCTCCCGCATGAAAGCCCCGCCGAGATCCGCGTACGCTCCCGAGCACTTCCTCAACCGCGAGCTGTCGCTGCTCGCCTTCAACCGGCGCGTGCTGGCGCAGGCGGCGGACGCCGCGGCGCCGCTGCTCGAGCGGCTGCGCTTCGCGTGCATCGTGTCCAGCAATCTCGACGAGTTCTTCGAGATCCGCGTCGCCGGCCTGAAGGAACAGGTGCGCTACGGCACCGGGGCGCCCGGCGCCGACGGGCGCACGGCCGCCGAGACCCTGCACCTCGTGGGCGAGGAAGCCCACCGGCTGGTGGCCGACCAGTATGCGCTGCTCTATGACGTCATCCTTCCGGCGCTGGCCGCCCGCGGCATCGTGTTCTTTCGGCGCGGGCAGTGGAACGAAGCCCAGCAGACCTGGATCCGCGACTACTTCTTCCGCGAGGCGATGCCGGTGCTCACGCCGATCGGCCTCGATCCCTCGCATCCGTTTCCGCGCGTGCTGAACAAGAGCCTCAACTTCGCGGTGGAGCTGGAGGGCCGCGACGCGTTCGGCAGGAGCGGCGGCGGGGCGATCGTGCAGGCGCCGCGGGCGCTGCCGCGCGTGATCCGGCTGCCCAGGGAACTGGCCGGCGTCGAGTTCGGGTTCGTGCTGCTGTCCTCGGTGCTCCACGCCCATGTCGGCGAACTGTTCTCGGGGATGAACGTGCATGGCTGCTACCAGTTCCGCGTCACCCGCAACAGCGAGCTGTTCGTCGATGACGAGGAGGTGAAGAACCTGCGCACCACGCTCCAGGGCGAGCTGCCGCAGCGCCGTTTCGGCGATGCGGTGCGGCTCGAGGTGGCCGACAACTGCTCGCCGCAGACGGCCGATTTCCTGCTGCGCCAGTTCGGACTCTCCGCGGAGGATCTGTACCGCGTGCCGGGCATCGTCAATCTGGTGCGACTGATGGAAGTGCCCGAGCGGGTGGAGCGCTCCGATCTCAAGTACCGGCCCTTCGTGCCCGGCCGGCCGAAGCGGCTGGACAAGCACTCCGGCATGTTCGAGGTGCTGCGCAGGGGTGACCTCCTGCTGCATCACCCCTACCAGTCGTTCACACCGGTGATCGAATTCCTCACCCAGGCGGTGGACGATCCGGCGGTGGTGGCGATCAAGATGACGGTGTATCGCACCGGCACCGACTCGGTGCTGATGGATCTGCTCGTGCGCGCCGCCCAGAAGGGCAAGGAAGTGACCGTGGTGGTCGAGCTGCTGGCGCGCTTCGACGAGGAGGCGAACATCACCATCGCCTCGCAGCTCGAGGAGGTCGGCGCCCATGTCGTCTATGGCGTGTTCGGCTACAAGACCCACGCCAAGATGATGCTCGTCGTGCGCCGCGAGCAGGAAGCGCTCAGGCGCTACGTGCACCTGGGCACCGGCAACTACCACACGCGCACGGCCGGCTTGTACACGGACTTCGGCCTGCTCACCTGCGACGAGCGCATCGGTGCGGACGTCAACGAGGTCTTCAAGCAGCTCACCGCGCTCGGGCGCGCCGGCGAGCTGAACCACCTGTGGCAGGCGCCGTTCACGCTCCACGCGAACGTCATCAAGGCGATCCGGCGCGAAGCCCAGGCCGCGCGCGCCGGAGAGATGGCCCGCATCATCGCCAAGATGAATGCGCTGGTCGAACCCGAGGTGATCGAGGCGCTCTACGATGCCTCGCGGGCGGGGGTGCGCATCGACCTCGTCGTGCGCGGGGTGTGCGCGCTGCGGCCGCAGGTGCCGGGGCTGTCCGAGAACATCCGCGTGCGCTCCGTGGTCGGGCGGTTTCTCGAGCACTCGCGCATCTTCTTCTTTCACGCCGGAGGCGCGCAGCAGGTGTATCTGTCTAGCGCGGACTGGATGGAACGCAATTTTTTCCGCCGCATCGAGGCATGCTTCCCGGTGCTGGATGCGGTGCTGCGCAAGCGTGTGCTCCGCGAGGGCCTCAAGCCCTACCTGCGCGACAACGTGCAGGCCTGGGAGATGGACGGCGAGGGCAACTACCGCAGGCGCGCGAGCCGCACCGCCCGCTACTGTGCGCAGGAGACGCTGCTCGCCGAGCTGGGCGAGCGCGCCTGAGGCGCGCGCGGCGCCCGCCTCAGGCGCGACGCACGGCGAGCACGCTCTTCAGTTCGCGGATCGCCTCGAACAGCTTCTGGAGCCTCGGCAGGCCTTCGACTTCGACGGTGAAGCTCATGCGCGCGAGACCGGTGCGCGAGCGGGTGTGGGCCGCGGTCACGTTGATCTTCTCGCGTGCCAGGATCTCCGAGACGTCCCGCAGCAGGCCCTGGCGGTCTTGCGCCTCGACCACGATGTCGACCGGATAGCGGGCATCGGCTGCCTCGCCCCATGCGGCCTCGACCACGCGCTCGGGGAAGCGGCCGGCGAGCAGCGCGAAGCTGCGGCAGTCGCGGCGGTGGATCGAGACGCCGCGCCCGCGCGTGACGAAGCCCGCGATGGCGTCCGGGGGCACCGGCTTGCAGCAGCGTCCGAGCTGGGTGAGCAGTTTGCCTACCCCGACGATCAGGATGTCGCCGCCGGCCCGGGTGCCGGCCGCCGGCTGGATCGGCGCCGGTGCGGCAGGCTCGGGCTCCGCGCTCCCCCCGCGCAGCGCCGAGCGCAGTTGCATCGGTCCCACTTCGTCGCGCCCGGCGGCCAGGTAGAGCGCATCGGCTCCCGGAAGGCCGAGGTGCCGGGCCAGCGCGTCGATGTTGGCGTGGGTCGCGCCTTCGCGCTGCATCTCGCGCGCGACCATGGTGCGCCCGCGCGCGATGGTCTCCTGTTCCTCGCGCTCCGCGAACCAGCGCCGGACCTTCGCTCGCGCGTGTGCCGTGTGGAGGTAGCCGAGCTGCGGCTGGAGCCAGTCGCGCGAGGGGCCGCCCTGCTTGGCGGCGATGATCTCCACCCGCTGTCCGGAGGCGAGCGGCGTGTTCAGCGGCACCAGTTCGCCGTCGACGCGGGCCCCGCGGCAGCGGTGGCCGAGCTCGCTGTGGACGCGATAGGCGAAATCGACCGCGGTGGCGCCGCGCGGCAGATCGATCACGCGACCCTGAGGCGTGATGACGTAGATGGTGTCGTCGAGCTCGGCACGCTGAATGTGGGTGGCCCATGCGGCCGAGCCGGCCAGCTCTTCGCGCCAGGACAGCAGGCTGCGCAGCAGCGCGATCTTGTCGTCGTAGGCGCTGTCGGCCCGCGCGCCCGATCCCGCTTCCTTGTAGCGCCAGTGCGCGGCGATGCCGAGCTCGGCGTGGCGGTGCATCTCCCGGGTACGGATCTGCACCTCGAGCGCGCGGCCGTCCGCGGCGGTCACTGCGGTGTGCAGCGAGCGGTAGTCGTTGCCCTTGGGGTGGGCGATGTAGTCGTCGAACTCGCCGGCGATCGGTGCCCACAGGCGATGCACGACCGAGAGCGCGGCATAGCAGTCCTTGAGGTCATCGACCAGCACGCGCAGCGCGCGGATGTCATAGACCTGCGAGAAGTCGAGATCCTTGCTGCGCATCTTGCTGCAGATGCTGTAGATGTGCTTGGGCCGGCCATGGACTTCGGCGCGGATGCCGGAGGCGGCGAGCTCGGCCGAGAGCTGCCCGATGGATTGCGCGATGAAGCGCTCGCGCTCCACCCGCCGCTCGTCGAGCATCCGGGCGATGCGCTTGTAGGTCTCCGGCTCGAGGAAGCGGAAGCTGAGATCCTCGATCTCCCACTTGAGCTGCCAGACCCCGAGCCGGTTGGCCAGCGGGGCGTAGAGGTCGAGACTCTCTCGCGCGGTCTCGTCGCGCAGCTCCCCGGGCCGCTCGGCGAGGAAGCGCAGGGTCTGCGTGCGCGATGCCATCCGCAGCAGCACGACCCGGATGTCTTCCACCAGCGCGAGCAGCATCTTGCGCAGCACTTCGCTCTGCTGCTTGTGCGCGGGCGAGCGCGCCCCGGCGCTCGGGCGCCTCACCAGCCTGAGCGTCTTCAGCCGGGCGAGTCCGGCCACGAGCCGCGCCACTTCCGAGCCCAGCCGCGCGGCGAGCGGCGGAGCGTCGCGCTCCTCGAAATCGGGAAGCGCGAACGCCAGCGCGGCGGCGCGCGCTTCGGCATCGAGCTTGAGCGAGGCGGCGATGAGCGCCATGCCCAGGGCATGCTGGCGCACGTCCTCGCCGGTGCCCAGTCGAGCGCCCTCGTAGCGCGGCCAGGCAGCCGCGAGCGCCTCGGAGACCAGCGCCCGGCCCGGAGCGTCGAGTCCCTCGCCGAGCAGCCGCGTGCTCTCCGCGGTCAGCCCGCCTTCGGAAACGGAATGGGTCACCGAAACCATGACCGGATTATCCCAGATCGAACGCGACGAACGTCCTCGGCCGCGATCCTGCAAGCGGAAACCGCTTTCGATGCGGTGAACACGGACAGAGGACAGAGGACGGAGACACCGGCACCCCGCAACCCGTAACCCTCGCGCGGTTTCCGCGATAATGCGCCATCGCCTGAATCGACATGTCCGAGCGCCGCTTCCACGTCTCGCCCTACCTGCTGCTGACGCTCACCAGCCTGTTCTGGGCCGGAAACTGGGTGGTCGGACGCGGCATCCGCGCGGACGTGCCGCCGATCGCGTTGTCATTCTGGCGCTGGGCGATCGCCTTCGTTCTGCTGCTGCCGATCGCCTGGCCGCATGTGCGCGCGCAGCGCGCCGCGCTCGCGCGTCACTGGCGGGTGCTGCTGGTGCTGGGGCTCACCGGCGGCGCCTGCCACAACGCACTGACCTACACCGGGCTCGCCTACACCAGCGCGACCAACGGGGTGCTGCTCGCGTCCTCCACGCCGATCATGATCATCGCGCTCTCGCGCCTGATCCTCGGCAAGCGCGTGCGGCCGATGGAGTGGATCGGCGTGACGGTGTCCCTGTTCGGCATTCTCGCCATCGTCTCGGCGGGCGATCCGGGTCGGCTCGCCGCGCTGCGCGCGAATCCGGGCGACCTGTGGGTGCTGGTCGCGATGCTGTCCTGGGCGCTCTACACGGTGCTGCTGCACTGGCGTCCCGGCGGGCTGCACCCCTACGCCTTTCTGGCCGCGATCGCGCTCTTCGGCCTGATCGGCCTGCTGCCGTTCTACGCCTGGGAGATCGGCTCCGGCCGCCGGATCGTGCCGGGCTGGGCCGCCTTCGCTGCGATCGGCTATGCCGGCGTGTTTCCGGCGCTGGTCGGATTCATCTTCTGGAACCGTGCGGTGTCCGAGGTGGGCGCGAACCGCGCCGGGATCTTCATGCACCTGATGCCGCCCTTCGGCATTCTGCTCTCGATGATCTTCCTCGCCGAGGAGCCCGCCGGCTACCATGCTGCCGGCATCGCGCTCATCCTGGGCGGGATCTTCCTCACCACGCGAGCGGGTGCCAGAGGACAGAGGACAGAGGACAGAAGAACCCGAAACCCGCAACCCGAAACTCACCGCAGCGAGGGTAAAGGAGTCGACGATGCGTCGAGACGCTCCCACGAGGGGTGAAGTGGATTTCTCCCGGTCTGCGTTGCCTTGCGTCCTTTGCGTCAAGTGTGGTTCCTGAATCCGTTCGAGGCGATCGGCCGCTGGCGCCGCGCGCGTGCCGCGCGGCGCTCGCAGGTGCCGGAAGCGCTGTGGCGAATGGTGGAGTCTGCGCTTCCGTTTCTCGACTACCTGCCCGCGGACGGCCGGCCGCGCCTGCGCGCGCTCGCGCTGGAGTTTCTCGCCGCCAAGGAAATGGCCGCGGCGCAAGGCTTCGAGCTGACCGACGCGGTGCGCCTGTCCATCGCGTTGCAGGCCTGTGTTCCCATCCTCGAACTCGGGCTCGACTACTACCAGGGCTGGGTGGGCATCGTCGTGTATCCGGGTGACTTCCTCATCCCGCGCCGGCACACGGACGAGCACGGGGTCGTGCATGAATACGGCGAGGCGGCCCTCGGCGAGGCCTGGGAAGGCGGCCCGGTGGTGCTGTCCTGGGCCGGCGGCGAGGGCGTCAATGTCGTGCTCCACGAGTTCGCCCACAAGCTCGACATGGCCAACGGCGCGACCGACGGAATGCCGCCCCTGCACGCGGGGATGAGCCGGGAGGCGTGGGCGCGCGCCTTCGGCGAAGCCTACGCGCAGTTCTGCCGCTTCGTCGATGAGGGGCACGACCCCTGGCTCGATCCGTATGCCGCGGAGAGCCCGTCCGAGTTCTTCGCCGTGGCGAGCGAAGCCTTCTTCGAGGCCCCGCTGCTGCTGCGCGAGGACATGGCGGCGGTCTACGAGCAGATGCGCCTGTTCTACCGCCAGGACCCGGCCGAAGGCGAGCGGCGCGCCCGCGCCCTCAGCCCCCGGTGACGAAGCGCCGGATCGCCGCGAGGGTCGCTTCGGGCTGATCGCGGTGCGCAGAGTGCCGGCAGTCGGCGAGCTTCAGGATCTCGACGTCCCGGCAGTGCGCGGCGATGGTCTCGACCTGGGCCATCGTCCCGTATTCGTCGTCCATGCCCTGGAGGGCGAGGATGGGACAGCGGATGCCGGACAGGTAGCCGGTGATGTTCCAGGCGCGGAAATCCGGATGCAGCCAGATGTCGTTCCAGCCCCGGAAGCTGCGCTCGGCGTCGTCGTGGTAGCGCGCGAGGCGCCGCGGCAGGTCGGTCGTCTCCCAGGCGATCTTCGCCTTCGCGATGCTGGCCACCGAGAGGTCCTCGACGAACACGTGCGGGGCCATCAGCACCAGGCCGGCGACCTCCCGGCGGCCGTCTCCGGCGTGGATGAGCGCGATCGAGGCGCCGTCCGAATGGCCGATCAGGATCGGGCGCGCGATGTGCAGCTCGTCCAGCAGTTCGGGAAGCGCGACCAGCGCCTCGTCGTGCATGTAGCGAACGCCGCGGGGCTCCTCGAGTCGATCCGAGCCGCCGTAGCCGTAGCGCGAATAGACGAGCGTCGGGCAGCCGGTCGCGGCCGCGACGCGGGACGGAAAATCGCGCCACATCGCGACGCTGCCCAGCCCTTCGTGCAGCATCACCAGGGTGGGCGCATCGCGCCCGCAGGCGGGGTGGAGGCGGTATTCCAGCATGTGGCCGCCCGCGCGCACCCGCTGGAGCGGCGGCCGCTGAAGGCCGCCGGGCGCCTCCGGAAGATCCGCGGTCGCCATCACCCGTGGCTCCCCGCGATCCTCATACGCCGAGACAGTTCTGCACCACGGAGGGCTCGGCGGCGAGCGCCGCGCAACTGCCCTCGAAGGCGATGCGGCCCTTGACGAGGATCACCGCGCGGTCCGCGAGTTTCATGACGGCGGAGTAGTTCTTGTCGACGATCACGGTCGCGATGCCGCTCGCGCGGATGCCGCGCACGATCGCCCAGATCTCGCGCGCGATGAGCGGTGCGAGTCCCTCGGTGGCCTCGTCGAGGAACAGTAGGTCGGGGTTGGTCAGCAGCGCTCGCCCGATGGTAAGCATCTGCTGCTCGCCGCCGGAGAGCTGCCCGCCGCCGTGCGCGAGCCGCTCGGCGAGCCGCGGGAAGGTCGCGAGCACGCGTTCCAGGGTCCATTCGCGGCGCCCGTCGACGCCGCTGCGCTCGGCCATCACCAGGTTCTCGCGCACCGTGAGGTTGGGGAAGATGCCGCGCCCCTCGGGAACGTAGGCGATGCCCTGGCGGGCGATCCGGTACGGCTCCGCGCCGGTGCAGTCGCGCCCGCGCACCCTGACCGAGCCGCGCTTTGGCTTCACCAGGCCGAGGATGCTGCGGATGAGCGTGGACTTGCCCATGCCGTTGCGGCCCATCAGCCCGAGCGTCTCCCCGCGCGCCACGCGGAAATCCACGCCGTGCAGGATGTGGCTCTCGCCGTAATAGGTGTCGAGCCCGCGCGCCTCGACCAGGATTTCGCCGCTCGCGCTCATTCGCCGTGGCCGAGGTAGGCGGACTGGACGGCGGGGCTCGCGCGCACCGCCTCGGGCATTCCCGATTCGAGCACCTCGCCATTGACCATCACGGTGAGACGCTGCGCCACCGCGAACACCGCGTCCATGTCGTGTTCGATCAGCATGACGGCGTGGTCGCGCCCGAGCGCGCGGATCAGCTCGACCATGCGCGCGGACTCGGTCGCGCCCATTCCCGCCAGCGGCTCGTCGAGCAGCAGCAGCGTGGGCGCGGTCGCCAGACACATCGCGATCTCGAGTTGGCGCTGCTCTCCGTGAGAGAGGTTGGCTGCGATCTCGTCGGCGCGCTGCGCCAGCCCCGCCAGCTCGAGCGCAGCCTCCGCATTGCGGGCGAGGTCGCGAAAACGCTCGGCGCGCGACAGGATGCGCAGCGCGTGCGGTGCGCGCGACTGCGCCGCCAGGCGGCAGTTCTCCAGCACCGTGAAGGGCTTGAAGATGTTGGTCTTCTGGTAGCTGCGGCCCACGCCCAGGCGCGAGATGCGGTGTGGGGTGCGCCCCGCGATGTCGCGGTCGCGGAACAGGATCCGGCCGGAGGTCGGCGGCAGGTCTCCCGAGAGCAGGTTGGTGAGGGTGGACTTGCCCGCGCCGTTGGGGCCGATCACGGCGTGGATCTCGCCCATGCGCAGATCGATGCGGACGTCATTGACGGCGGTCAGCCCGCCGAAACGCCGGGTGAGCGCCTCGGTGCGCAGGATCGGCTCAGCGGCCATCGGCGCTCGCCTTGCGCGGCCGCGCACCGAGGCCCGCCAGCCCGCGCGGCAGGAACAGGGCCACGAGGACGATGAGCACGCCCATGGCGAGCTGCCAGTGTTTCGCCGCCTCGCCGAACCAGGCCTGGTTGGCGAGCACCTCCTGGAGCAGCACCAGCGCGAACGCTCCGATGATCGCGCCGTGCAGCGTGCCCATGCCGCCCAGGATCACCATCATCAGCACGATTCCGGAGTTGTGCCAGGACAGGATCTCCGGATTGACGAAGCCGAACTGGAGCGCGGCGAGGTAGCCCGAGATTCCGGCCAGTGCGCCGGCGATGACGTAGGCCGCCAGCTTGTAGCGGAAGGTCGGAAATCCGAGCGAGCGCATGCGCTGCTCGTTGGCGCGGATGCCGGCGAGCGCGCGCCCGAACGGCGAGCCGAGCAGCCGGCGCAGGAACAGATAGACCGCCGTCATCAGGATCAGCACCAGATCGTAGAACTGGCCGAGGTCCCCGAGGTCGAGCAGGGTCCGGCCCGCGAGTTTCATCTCCGGCTTGACGTAGATGTAGATGCCGTCGGAGCCCCCGCCGAGCGCGGTGTCGTGGAACACGAAGTAGGCCATCTGTGCGAAGGCGAGCGTCACCATGATGAAGTAGATGCCGCTCGTGCGCAGCACCAGCGCCCCGGTGACGAGCGCGAACATCGCGCAGGCCGCCATCGCCGCGGGCAGCGTCGTCCACAGGTTCGCCGCCTCGTACTGCGGCGAGAGCAGTGCCAGGGTGTAGCCGGCGATGCCGAAGAAGGCCGCGTGTCCCAGGCTCACCAGTCCCGTGTAGCCGACCAGCAGGTCGAGGCTCATCGCGAAGATCGCCATGGCCATGATCTTGGTGACCAGTTGCAGGTAGAAGGTCGAACCCGCGAGCGGAAACAGCGCGAGCGCGAGGAGCGCCGCGGCGAGCGCGATGTCCGACCGGCGGCGGTTCATCGCTTGAACAGTCCTTCGGGCCGCCACAGCAGCACCGCCGCCATGACCAGGTAGACGATCGCTGCGGACACCTCGGGCACCAGCACCTTGCCGAAGGTGTCCGCCATGCCGATCAGCAGCGCCGCCGCGAGCGCGCCCCAGACCGAACCGATGCCGCCGATCACCACCACGACGAAGGAGATGATGAGCACCTGCCCGCCCATGCTCGGGAACACCGAGGAGACCGGCGCCGCGAGCATCCCGGCGAAGCCGGCCAGCGCCACGCCGAGCGCGAACACCACGGTGTAGACGAGGCGGATGTTGATGCCCAGCGCCTGCACCATCTCGCGGTTGGAAGCCCCGGCCCGGATCATCATGCCCAGCCGGGTGTGGCGGATCAGGAGCCAGAGCGCGCCCGCGATGACGAGGCAGACCGCGGACATCGCCAGCCGGTAGAAGGGATAGCTCAGGTTCTCGGTGAGCGGGATCGAGAAGGCGAGCAGCGCGGGGACCGCGACCCCATGGACGTCGTCGCCCCAGATCATGCTGCGCAGCTCGTCGAACACCAGGATCAGACCGTAGGTCAGCAGCACCTGGTAGAGGTGATCGCGGGCATAGAGATGGCGGAACAGCACCTGCTCGAGGGCGATGCCGAGCGCGATGGTGAGCACGACCCCGAGCGCGATCGCCGCCGTCAGGCTGCCGGTGTATTGCGCGAGCGACCACGCCAGGTAGGCGCCCAGCATGTAGAAGCTTCCGTGGGCGAGGTTGATGATGCCCATGATGCCGAAGATGAGCGTCAGCCCGCTCGCGACCAGGAAGAGCAGCAGTCCGTACTGGACGCCGTTCAGGACCTGGATGAGGAAGAAATAGAAGTCCATGTGTCTGCGCGCATTCCGCTCCGGGCCGAACTCCGCGGCCGCGATGCCTTTCCCGTTTGCGGGAGCGGGCCGCCGCCGGAGAGTCTGGGCATTATAGTGCCGTCAGTCCGGTGGCGTGACGATATAGTGCATAGCGCAGGCGCGCATGAGGCCGCCGATGTTCGGGCTCGCGAAGGGCTCGCGGCGAGCGGAACGCGCCGCAGCTCGTCTCATGCGCTCTCGGCCGGGGTTCCATAGCCGCCCCCTCCCGGCGTCTCGATGACGAACAGATCGCCCGGCCGCATCGCGATCGAGGCGGCTGCCGGCAGCTCGATCCGCTCGCCATCCGCGCGGATCACATAGTTGCATCCTGGCGCCGCGGGGCCGCCGCCGGCGAGGCCAAACGGCGCGATGAGGCGGCGTCCGGAGAGGATGGAGGCGTTCATCGCGGCGCGGAACCGGATCTTGCGCACGACGCCGTCGCCGCCGCGCCAGCGGCCCGCACCGCCGCTCCCGCTGCGGATCGCGAAGCTCTCGACCAGCACCGGGAAGCGCCATTCGAGCACCTCGGGGTCGGTCAGGCGCGAGTTGGTCATGTGGGTGTGCACCGCGGAGGCGCCGTCGAAGCCTTCGCCCGCACCCGCCCCGCCGCAGATCGTCTCGTAGTACTGGAAGCGTTCGTCGCCGAAGGTGAAGTTGTTCATCGTGCCCTGCGCGGCGGCGAGCACGCCGAGCGCGCCGTAGAGCGCATCGGTGATGCACTGCGAGGTCTCGACGTTTCCGGCCACGGTCGCCGCCGGCGGGCGCGGATCGAGCATCGAGCCGGGGGGAATGATCACCCGCAGCGGCTTGAGGCATCCGGCGTTCATCGGGATCTCGTCATCGACCAGGCTGCGGAAGACATAGAGCACCGCCGCCATGCACACCGCCCGCGGCGCGTTGAAGTTGTCGGGGAGCTGCGCGCTGGTGCCGCCGAAGTCGATCACCGCGCTGCGCGTTTCCGGCTCGACCCGCACCGCCACCTTGACCACCGCGCCGTTGTCCATCGGGAGCGCGAAGGAGCCGGCCCGCAGCACGCCGATGACGCGGCGCACCGCCTCCTCGGCGTTGTCCTGCACATGGCCCATGTAGGCGCGCACGACCTCGAGACCGAACTCTGCGACCATGCGCCGCAGCTCCTGCACACCCTTCTCGTTCGCGGCGATCTGTGCGCGCAGGTCGGCGATGTTCTGGTCCGGGTTGCGCGCCGGGTAGCGCGCGGATACGAGCAGGCTGCGCATCGCTTCCTCGCGCATGCGAGCGCCCTCGACCAGCAGGAAGTTGTCGAGGAGCACGCCCTCCTCCTCGACGTTGCGCGAGTCGGGCGGCATGGAGCCCGGCGTGATGCCGCCGATGTCGGCATGGTGCCCGCGCGAGGCGACGAAGAACAGCAGCTCGCGCCCGCCGGCGTCGAACACCGGCGTGACCACGGTGACATCCGGCAGATGGGTGCCGCCGTTGTAGGGATCGTTGAGCACCCAGGCATCGCCCGGCTTCATGCGTCCGGCATTCCTGCGGATCACCACCCTGATCGACTCGCCCATCGAGCCCAGATGCACCGGCATGTGCGGAGCGTTGGCGATCAGGTTGCCGGCGGCGTCGAACAGCGCGCAGGAAAAGTCGAGCCGCTCCTTGATGTTCACGGAGTGGGCGCAGTTGGCGAGGGTCGCGCCCATCTGCTCCGCGATCGACATGAACAGGTTGTTGAAGATCTCGAGCAGCACCGGGTCGGCCTGCGTGCCGATCCCCCGGCGAGCGGGCCGGGGGCGCGTGCGCGTGAGCAGCAGCTCGCCGCCGGGAAGCACTTCGGCCTGCCAGTCTGGCTCGACCACGGTGGTGGCGAGCGCCTCGGCGAGGATGGCGGGGCCGGGAACGCGCGCGCCCGGCGCGAGGGCCTCGCGCCGGAACACCGGTGCCGGGTGCCAGGCATCGCCCGAGAACATCCGCACCCGCGCGCACGGAGCCGGATCGGGGAGCGCGCGAGTCGCCGCCTGCGGGCGGGACTGCGGGGCGGCGACCTCGGGGGCGGCGATCGCCTCGACGGAGAGCGCCTCGACCACCAGCGCACGATCCGGCATCAGGAAGCTGTAACGGCTCCGGTAGGCGGTCTCGAAGCGGATGCGCAGCTCGGCGGGCGTGCCGAATCCCACCACCAGCGGCGCATCGGTGCCCTCGTAGCGCACGTGGGCGCGCTCGACGCGGCGCACGCGATCGGCCCCGATGCCTTGCGCCGTCACTTCGGCGACGGCCACGGCGGCGAGCTCTTCCAGGATGCGCGCGCACGCGACCATGCTTTCGTCATCGACCGGAAGCTCGACGCTGCGGCTGCGCATCGCCGAGAGGTCGGCGAGCCCCATGCCGTAGGCCGAGAGCACGCCGGCGAGCGGGTGGATCAGCACGCGGGTCATCGCGAGGCTGTCCGCCACCCGGCAGGCGTGCTGTCCGGCGGCCCCGCCGAAACACACCAGCGTGTAGCGGGTGATGTCGTAGCCGCGCTGAACCGAGATCTTCTTGATCGCGTTGGCCATGTTCTCCACTGCGATGTCGATGAAGCCTTCGGCGACCTGCTCCGGGCTGCGCGCATCTGCCGTGGCCTCGCGGATGTCGCGCGCGAGCGCCGCGAAACGGCCGCGCACCGCCTCGACCTCGATCGGCTGATCGCCGCGCTCACCGAAGATCGCGGGGAAGAAGCCGGGCTGGATCTTTCCCAGCATGACGTTGCAGTCGGTCACCGTCAGCGGGCCGCCGTTGCGGTAGCAGGCCGGGCCGGGGCTGGCGCCGGCGGAATCCGGCCCGACCCGGTAGCGGCTCCCGTCGAAATGCAGGATCGACCCGCCGCCGGCGGCGACGGTGTGGATGCTCATCATCGGGGCGCGCACGCGCACCCCCGCCACCGGCGTTTCGAAGGCGCGCTCGAACTCGCCGTTGAAATGCGAGACGTCGGTCGAGGTGCCGCCCATGTCGAAGCCGATGATGCGATCGAAGCCCGCGGCCTGGGCGGTGCGCACCATGCCGACGATGCCTCCGGCCGGACCCGATAGGATTGAATCCTTTCCCTGGAAGCGCGAAGCCGCGGTGAGCCCGCCGCTCGACTGCATGAACATCAGCCGCACGCTGCCGAGCTCCGCGGCCACGCCGTCGACATAGCGGCGAAGGCAGGGCGAGAGGTAGGCGTCGACCACCGTGGTGTCCCCGCGCGAGACGAGCTTCATCAGCGGGCTCGCCTCATGCGAGACCGAGACCTGCGGGAAGCCGATCTCCCGCGCCGCCTGCGCCAGCGCCCGCTCGTGCTGCGGATGGCGGTAGCCGTGCATCAGCACGATCGCCACCGAGTGAAAACCGGCGGCGTGGCACTTCGCGAGCTTCGCGCGCGCATCCTCGAGATCGAGCGGGCGCAGGATCTCGCCCCGGGCGCCGATGCGCTCGTCGATTTCCTCGACCGCCGAATAGAGCATCTCCGGCAGGACGATGCGGCGGTCGAACAGCCGCGGCCGGTTCTGGTAGCCGATGCGCAACTGGTCGCGGAAACCGCGCGTGATGAACAGGCAGGTCGGTTCGCCGGTGCGCTCGAGCAGGGCGTTGGTGGCGACCGTGGTGCCCATCTTCACCGCGCCGATGCACTCGGCCGGGATCGTCGCGCCGGGCGCCACGCCCAGGAGCGCGCGGATGCCGGCGAGCGCGGCGTCGCGGTAGTGCAGCGGATTCGCCGAGAGCAGCTTGGCGGTGCGCAGCTCGCCCTCAGGGGTGCGTGCAACGACGTCGGTGAAGGTGCCCCCGCGATCGATCCAGAATTCCCAGTGTCCCGACATCACCCGTCCGCCCGTTCCGGCACCGGCCGTATCTTACCGGCCGCGGCCGCTGAACGGATGGCCGCTTCGCGTGCGCCCTGCTGCTATGCTTGCCGCAGATGAACGAATATCCGCAGGATCTGGTGCGCAGGCACCGTTTGGTCGACGGCGCCGAGGTCGTCATCCGCCCGGTGCGCGCCGCAGACGTGCCGCTCGAAGGCGAGTTCGAGCGCCACCTGTCCGGGGACTCGCGCTACTACCGCTTCATGCGCGCGCTCGGCGAGGCTTCGCCCGAGAAGCTCAAGTTCGTCCGTGAGGTCGATTACGACCGGCGGATGGGACTGGTGGCGACGATCGCGCCCGAGGGCAGCGAGATCGAGATTGGTGCCGCCATGTACAGCGCGCCTGCGCAGGGCGGCAGTTGCGAGTTCGCCATCGCCGTCGACGACGCCTGGCAGGGCAGGGGCGTGGCGGGCCTGCTGATGGCGCGCCTGTTCGATGCCGCTCGCATGCACGGGTTCGACACCATGGTGGGCGTGGTGCTCGCAGACAACCACCGCATGCTGAAATTCGTGCGCCAGCTCGGCTTCGTCTGCGAGCACAGCGGCGAGGATCCGCACACCTTCACGGTGGTCAAGCGGCTTGCGGCGGGGTAGCGGTCGCAGGCGCCCAGGCCACGTAGCGGAGGAGGGCGCCGCAGTGGATGGTGTGCCGGACGATCCGGGGCCGGATGCCTGGCGGCGTGCGAAATCCATGGCGGCCGGCGGGATGCGCCTGGCGGCTGCCGGTCGGGCCTCGCGGTCCCTGCACAGAAGTTCCATCTGGTACTTGCTGTACGCGGAGACGCTGTGTTATATACTTCTTTTACGCTTAAACAAAATATCAGAATGCGTGTGCCCCCCGGTTCCCGGAACGGCTTGGCGGAGAGCTTCGATGGATTCGTGCTGGGCGTATCGGCTGGCATGCTGCTTTTCCGCGCGGCGCAACTGCTCGCTTGCACCCGATGCGGCGGCGGCGCTGATGGCGGTCGTGGCGACGATCAGTCTGGGCGTCGGCCTCGCATTCGCCGCGGTCGGAGCCTGGCCTGTCCTGCCGTTCTCCGGCCTGGAAATCATCGGACTCGTCTGGGCGCTGCTGGCGATGCGCCGCCACGCGGGGGACTGCGAGCGCATTACGCTGGACGCCTGCCGACTCCGTGTCGAAATCCGGGAGGCCGGTCGCTGGACACGGCACGAACTGAACGCCTCGTGGGCGCAGGTCGTTGCAGGCGGGGACGGTTCGGTGCGGCTGCGCGGGCAGGGACGGGAAATCGTGGTCGGGAGGCACCTCGACGCGCAGGGTAGGTGTTCCCTCGCGACGGAGCTGAGAAGGCGGCTCGCCGCCCTGCGCCAGGGGACGGCGTAGGCGGGGACTCCCGGAACCGGCTCGGTCCGGCTATAAGAGAGGAGAGGAAGATCGTATGACGATTCAATGGTCCGTCAAGCGCTGGATCGCCGGTGTGGCGGTGGCCCTGTTCGGCGGGGCGGTGCAGGCCGCCTGGGATTTCACCATGCGCGAACCTGCGACGAAGCTGGCGCGCGACATCCTCGATCTGCACAACCTGATGATGACGATCATCGTGGTTGTCTTCGTCGTGGTGTTCGGCCTGCTGTCGTACTCGATGTATGCCCACCGCAAGTCCCGGGGCCATCAGGCGGCGAGTTTCCACGAGAGCACCGGGGTCGAGGTGGCGTGGACCGTCGTGCCTTTCGTCGTCCTGGTCGGCATGATGATTCCGGCAACGAAAACCGTGTTGGCCATGCGCGACAGCTCGCAACCGGATATCACCGTCAAGGCAACCGGCTCCCAGTGGAAATGGGGCTACGACTACCTCAAGGGCCAAGGGGAGGGGATCCACTACCTGAGCGTCCTGGCGACCCCGCGCGAGCAGATCGACGGCGGCGCTCCGAAGGGCGAGCATTACCTGCTGGAAGTCGATCGTCCGCTGGTGGTCCCGGTCGGCAGGAAGATTCGGGTGCTCACCACCGCCACGGATGTCATCCATTCCTGGGCGATCCCGGAGCTGGCGATCAAACAGGACGCGATCCCCGGCTTTGTTCGCGACACGTCGTTCAGGGCCGAGCGCGAAGGGGTGTTCCGTGGCCAGTGCACCGAGTTGTGCGGCAAGGATCACGGATTCATGCCGGTGGTGGTCGAAGTGGTTTCCGCCGAGAAGTACGACAAATGGGTTGAGGATCAGCAGAAGCTCATCGCCGCGGCGGCCGGAGAGGCGGGCAAGACCTGGGCGCTGGACGAATTGAAGGCGCGTGGCGCAAAGGTCTATACGGCCAACTGCGTTCCGTGTCATCAGGCGACTGGTCGGGGCATTCCCGGCGCGTTCCCGGCCCTAGACGGTTCGAAGGTGGTGCTGGGACCGACGGCGGGCCAGATCGGCACCGTGCTCAATGGCAGACCCGGCACGGCCATGGCGGCCTTCGGCAAGCAGCTCGGTGACACCGACATCGCCGCCGTGATCACTTACACTCGCAACACCTGGAGCAACAAGACGGGGGAAGCGGTGCAGCCGGCCGAGATCAAGGCCGCGCGCGCCAAGTAGGCGCCCCGGTAAGGAAAACTTCGCGGTTTCGAGGAGACAGGGAATGGAAGCAGCGCACGCGCACGAATCGGGCACCGGTCACGAACACGCGCATCACCGCGCCGGGATCATGCGCTGGGTGACGACGACCAACCACAAGGACATCGGCACGATGTACCTGTGGTTCAGTTTCGTGATGTTCATGGTCGGTGGCGTGATGGCGCTGATCGTGCGCGCCGAGCTGTTCCAGCCGGGTCTGCAGTATGTGCAGCCGGAGTTTTTCAACCAGATGATCACGCTGCACGGCCTGATCATGGTGTTCGGCGCGATCATGCCGGCGTTCGTCGGCTTCGCCAACTGGATGATCCCGCTCATGATCGGCGCCCCCGACATGGCGTTCGCGCGCATGAACAACTGGAGCTTCTGGCTGCTGCCCGTTGCCGCGATCCTTCTGATCGCCTCGATGTTCGTGACCGGCGGGGCGGCCGGGACCGGCTGGACGCTCTACGCGCCGCTGTCCATCCAGATGGGCATCGGCATGGATCTGACGATCTTCGCCGTGCACATCCTCGGCATGAGCTCGATCATGGGGTCGATCAATATCGCGACGACGATCCTCAACCTGCGTGCCCCCGGCATGACGCTGATGAAGATGCCGATGTTCTGCTGGACCTGGCTGATCACGGCCTTCCTGCTGATCGCAACGATGCCCGTGCTCGCCGGCGCGGTGACCATGACCCTCACCGACCGCCATTTCGGCACCAGTTTCTTCAATGCCGCCGGCGGCGGTGATCCGGTGCTGTTCCAGCATATCTTCTGGTTCTTCGGGCACCCGGAGGTCTATATCATCGCGTTGCCGGCCTTCGGCGTCGTCTCGCAGGTGATCCCCGCGTACGCGCGCAAGCCGCTTTTCGGCTACGCGTCGATGGTGTATGCGACGGCGTCGATCGCCATCATCTCTTTCTTCGTGTGGGCCCACCACATGTACGTGGTCGGCATGCCGGTGGCGGGACAGATCTACTTCATGTATGCCACCGTGCTGATCGCGGTGCCGACCGCGGTCAAGGTGTTCAACTGGGTGGCGACCATGTGGCGGGGAGCGCTGACCTTCGAGACCCCGATGCTGTTCTGCGTCGGTTTCCTGTTTCTGTTTACGGTCGGCGGCTTTACCGGGCTCATACTGGCGATGACCGCGGTGGACGTGCAGGTGCAGGACACCTACTACGTCGTGGCGCATTTCCACTACGTGATGGTCGCCGGTGCCCTCTTCTCGGCGTTCGGTGCGGTCTATTTCTGGATCCCGAAATGGACGGGCCACCTGTACGATGAGCGCCTGGGCAAACTGCACTTCTGGCTGTCCTTCATCTCGTTCAACGTGACGTTCTTCCCGCAGCACTTCCTGGGGCTCGCCGGAATGCCGCGCCGCATCCCCGACTACGCCCTGCAGTTCGCCGACTGGAATGCGGTGTCATCGGCCGGCGCCTTCGTCTTCGGGTTTTCCCAGTTGCTGTTCCTGTACGTGGTTCTCAAGACCATTCGCGGTGGTGAGAAGGCCGAAGCGCGGCCTTGGGATGGTGCCCAGGGGCTGGAGTGGACGGTGCCCTCGCCTGCGCCCTACCATACGTTCCAGGAAGCGCCCACGCTGAGGTGACATCACGGTGGCTGAGAATCTCGCGCGGCAAACGCGTCACAGTCGGCGCACCGCACTGATCCTGGCGGCGATCGCTGCGGCAATGGTGTTGAGCTTCATCCTGCGCAAGCTGGCGCTGATATGAGCGTGGCGATCAGGACTGCGAATCGGCGCATCCTGACCAGGATGCTTCTGGTCGCCGTGCTCATGTTCGGTTTCGGTTACGCGATGGTGCCGCTGTACCGGGTGTTCTGCGATGTCACCGGCATCAACAACCTGCTGGGTGCCGACGAGGTCGCAATGAACACCCAGGTCGACACCTCGCGCAACGTGACTGTCGAATTCGACGCCAATATCCGTGGTCTGCCGTGGAACTTCAAGCCCGAGCGATCGAGCATCATCGTGCATCCGGGCGAGCTGGCACAGGTACGCTACCGAGTGCAGAACACGCGCGATCACCCGCTGATCGGGCAGGCGATCCCGAGCTATGGCCCCCAGCTCGCCGGTCAATACTTCCGCAAGATCGAGTGCTTCTGTTTCACGCGCCAGAGGCTGGCGGCCGGAGAAGTGCGGGAAATGCCCGTGGTGTTCGTGATCGATCCGGGGCTGCCGAGGGAAGTGACCACCATCACGCTCTCCTACACATTCTTCGATGTCGGCGGACCGGCTGCGGCCGAGCTCCGGGGCTCACCAGGGGGTGCCTGATGGCAGTCATGTCCGTGCGCAGGCACCTTGCCGGGCTCGCCCAAGCGGCGATGACGGTTTTCTCCGCGCTTTTCGGCATCCGGCGCGGGGTCGATCATGAAAGACAGACGCGCGGGCTGCACCCGGCCTACCTGGCGATCGCGATCCTGATCGCGGTGATCTCGTTTGTCATTGTGCTGCTGGCGATCGTGCGTGCCGTGACATCGCACTAACGATTCGAAAATTCCAACCACAGGCCGCTTCAGGAGGAGTCATGGCATCGACCGCACACCAGCCCGATCGCTACTTCGTACCGGACCCGAGTTCGTGGCCGATCTTCGGATCGATCGCGCTGTTGCTGATGACGAGCGGGGCGGTCTTGTGGATGAACAAGCTTGGCTCCGGAGCCTACGTGCTGCTGGCCGGTGTGGCGGTGCTCGTCCTGATGCTGTTCGGCTGGTTCGGATCCGTGATCCGCGAGTCGGTCGGCGGTCGCTACAACAAGCGGGTGGACCTGTCGTTTCGCCTGGGCATGGGCTGGTTCATCTTCTCCGAGGTGATGTTCTTCGCGGCGTTCTTCGGCGCCCTGTTCTACGTCCGGGTGCTCGCCGTACCGGATCTGGCGACCCCGGACAACCAGGTGCTTTATCCTGGGTTCAGCGGCCAGTGGCCCAGCGCCGGTCCGGGCTTCAAGGAAATGTTCACGCCGATGGCGGCCTGGGGCATCCCGGCCATCAACACCCTGCTGCTGCTGTCCTCCGGCGCGACCGTGACGTGGGCGCACTGGGGGCTGCTCAAGGACAACCGAGGCCAGCTCAAGGTCGGACTGGCGCTGACCATCCTGCTCGGGGTGCTTTTCATCAGCCTTCAGGCCTATGAATACGCGCACGCCTACCAGGAACTCAACCTGAAGCTGACGACGGGGATCTACGGTACGACGTTCTTCATGCTGACCGGATTTCACGGGCTGCATGTCACGCTGGGCGCGATCATGTTGATCGTCATCCTGATGCGCGTGCTGGCGGGCCATTTCAGATCCGAGCACCACTTCGGGTTCGAAGCGGTCGCCTGGTACTGGCACTTCGTCGACGTGGTTTGGCTATGCCTGTTCATCTTCGTCTATTGGCTGTGAGGGAGAGCGCGCGACGAAGGCGTCCGACCGGCTGCTAGATCCGCTGTCCGAACAGACCGAAGTAATAGCCACCCATCAGCATCAGGAACAGTGCGATGGACAAGCCCACGCGCAGGGCGAGCGCCTTCGCCGCGCGCGTGCTGCCGCTGCGATCCCGATAGAGGAAGAACAGCGCTGACGCGAGGCTCGAAACGATCAGCGCCAGCATTAACAGAACGATTATTCTCATCGGCAGTCCGGATTCAATCCCGGTTGAAGTCCAGCTCAATCCCGCATCCCGGTATCACCGACCTGGGTTGCAACGCGTGATGTCCCAGGCACCCAAGACACTCATCCTCCTTGCCGCCGCGGCGATCGTGCCGGTGGTCGCGGCGTTCGCCTGGTATTTTTTCCTTCCGCCGCTCTCGCACATGAACTACGGCGAATTGATCGCACCCCGCCGCCTTCCGGAACTGCGGTTCGCGCTCCACGACGGTGGAGCCTTGAACCTGAGCGATCTCCGGGGACGCTGGATCCTGCTCAGCGCGGACGCAAGCGCCTGTGACGACTATTGCCGCCACAAGCTCTACCTCATGCGGCAGGTGCGCGCCGCCCAGGGCGTGAGCAACCTGAACCGCGTCGAGCGCCTCTGGATCCTGACCGACGGAGGATCGCCGTCCCCGGAGCTGATCGCCGATTATCCGGGCATGCGCGTGGTCCGCGGCGCGCAGGGGTTGATGGCGTCGCTTCCCGGCGATCCGCATACCGCCCACATCTACCTGGTCGATCCGATGGGAAACCTGATGTTGAAATTTCCTCGGAACCCGGAGCCCACCGGCATGATCCACGACCTGCAGCGCCTGCTCAGGGTTTCGCGGATCGGCTGAACGGTACATGCCGGTACGTCCGGTCGGCGCCGCAGCAACCCTGTTCCGTCACGTCTTATTCGGTGCAGCCTTCTCTTTTCGGGCAGCCGGGCGGTCGTCTATCCGGAGTGAGCGGGCAGCGGTTGATTTCGTCCGGGCTGCGCTGGAAGTGGCAGGTGAGGCTGGAGGAGCCGATCCCCATCAGCCAGAACAGGAAAAAGCCGACCGTGTAGGCGGCGAGATTGCTGCCGACGAATGCGTCCTCCTGACGCAGCAGGTGCGAGGGATCGAAGAGCGCGAAAAACACCACATCGGCGACGACGGCGATGAGGAACGACGGCCAGAGTACGACGATCATGCGCTGCAGCATCTCGACTTCCTCCCGTGTGCGTGGTCCGGGCCGGTACCCGTTCAATTATAGATATTTTACACCTGACACACTAGCCAAACCGGCCTCCGAAGGCAACGCGAAGCTCATCCTGATCGGCCGGCTTCGGAAGCGCTCCCGAACCGGGTTCTGGATCGTTGCGCGCACGGGGTGCGCCATACGCGCCGGCTTCGCGCGGGCGCTATAATTCATGACCTTCCGGCGGGCGACGCCCCGGCGTACGGAGGGCAGGGTCTCGCGGCCGCGCGCGCCCGCGGGGCGCGCCGTCCCCCGCAATCGAGGAGTCCGAACGACCGCGCCATGCCGCTGTTCGCGCTTGGAATCAATCATCACACCGCACCGCTCGCCGTGCGGGAGCGGCTCGCGTTCGATCCGGAACGGCTTCCGGGAGCCCTCGGCGAGCTGATCCGTGCCGAGCCGGTGCGCGAAGCGGCGATCCTGTCGACCTGCAACCGCACCGAGATCTATTGCGCCAGCGGGGAGCCGGCCGCTGCCGGTGAATGGATCGCGAACTACCACCGGCTTCCGGCCGGGCAGCTCGATCCCTACCTCTATAGCCTGACGCACGGCGATGCCGTGCGCCACATGTTCCGCGTCGCCAGCGGTCTCGACTCCATGGTGCTCGGCGAGCCCCAGATCCTGGGCCAGATGAAACAGGCGGCGCGCGTGGCAGGTGCCGCGGGGACGCTGGGCACGCTGCTCAACAAGCTCTTCCAGCGCACCTTCGCGGTGGCCAAGGAGGTGCGCTCCACCACGGCGATCGGCGCCAACATCGTCTCGATGGCGGCCGCCGCCGTGCACCTGTCGCAGCGCATCTTCGAGGATCTGCGCAGCCAGCGGGTGCTGTTCATCGGCGCCGGCGAGATGGTCGAGCTGTGCGCGGCGCATTTCGCCGGCGCGCATCCCCGCCAGATCACGGTAGCGAACCGCACCCTCGAACGGGGTCAGGCGCTGGCACAGCGTTTCGGCGCCGAAGCGATCCGGCTCGATGAGGTCGGCGAGCGGCTGCCGCAGTACGACGTCCTGGTCTCGTGCACCGCCAGTCCGCTGCCCATCGTCGGCAAGGGCATGGTCGAGCGCGCGCTGCGTGTGCGCCGGCACCGGCCGGTGGTGATGGTCGATCTGGCGCTTCCGCGCGACATCGAGGAGGAGGTCGGCTCCCTGGATGACGTATTCCTCTACACTCTCGACGATCTGGGCGCGATCGTGGAGTCCGGCCTGGAAGCGCGCCAGGAAGCGGTCGTCGAGGCCGAGGCGATCATCAATGCGCGGGTCGAGAATTTCGTCCAGTGGATGGCCTCGCGCGACCTGGTGCCGACCATCCGCGCGCTGCGCGATGCGGCCGAGCGCATGCGCAGGCACGAGCTGCAGCGCGCGCTCAAGCTGCTCGGGCGCGGCGACGATCCACACAAGGTGCTGGAGGCGCTCTCGCACGGGCTCACCAACAAGCTGATGCACGCGCCGACCCAGGCCCTCAACCAGGGGGAGCCCGCCTCGCGCCACGATGCCGCGGCGCTCGTCTCGCGCATCTTCGATCTGCACTCCGGGGATTAGCCCGCCCGGCGCCATGCGTGCGCCCGGCGCGGCTTTCGTCATGAAACAGAGCATCCGCGAAAAACTCGAACGGCTCCGACTGCGCCTGGAGGAAATCGATCGCCTGCTGGCGGCACCCGACGCCGCCCGCGATCTCGATCGCTTTCGCAATCTCGGACGCGAGCATGCCGAAATCGCGCCGGTGGTCGGGCTGTACGAGGCTCTGGAGCGGGCGCAGGCGGAGCAGGGCGCGGTGCGTGCGATGCTCGCCGACCCCGAGATGCGCGAGCTTGCGCAGGGCGAGATGGACCGGCTGCGGGAGGAGACGGAGGCGATCGAGGGGAGCATCGAGCGCGCGCTCCTGCCCGCCGACCCCAACGACGAGCGCGGGATTTTCCTGGAGATCCGGGCCGGCACCGGGGGCGAGGAGTCGGCGCTGTTCGCCGCCGATCTGTTCCGCATGTATGCCCGTTATGCCGAGCGAATGCGCTGGCAAGTCGAGGTGGTCTCGCACAGCGCCTCGGATCTGGGCGGCTACCGGGAGATCATCGCACGCATCGAGGGCCGCGGCGCGTACTCGAAGCTCAAGTTCGAATCCGGGGTGCATCGGGTGCAGCGCGTGCCGGCGACCGAGACCCAGGGCCGCATCCACACCTCGGCGTGCACGGTCGCGGTGCTGCCGGAGGCGGACGAGATCGGCGAGGTCGAGATCGATCCGGCCGCAATCCGCATCGACACCTTCCGTTCCTCCGGCGCTGGCGGGCAGCACATCAACAAGACCGACTCGGCGGTGCGCATCACGCACCTTCCGACCGGCATCGTGGTCGAGTGCCAGGACGACCGTTCCCAGCATCGCAACAAGGCGCAGGCGCTCGCCGTGCTCGCCGCGCGGATCAAGGACCGGTGCATGCGCGAGCTTGCGGACAAGACCGCGGCGACGCGCAAGTCCCTGGTGGGCAGCGGCGACCGTTCCGAGCGCATCCGCACCTACAACTTCGCGCAGGGGCGGGTGACGGATCACCGCATCAATCTCACCCTCTACAAGCTGGGCGCGATCCTGGACGGTGAGCTCGACGAGCTGGTGCGCGCCCTCACCGCCGAGCACCAGGCCGGGCAGCTCGCGGCCCTCTCGGAGTCGGGCACATGAACGCGTGCACCGGCCGCCGCGCCGCGCTCGCCGGCGCACTCGATCGCGCAGCCCGCCTGGTACCGCGCGCGGAGGCGAAGCTGCTGCTCGTGCATGCCGCGGGGATCGGTCACGCGCGGCTCGCCGCCCATCCCGAACTGGAGCTCGCGAGCGACGCGCTGGAACGCTATGAAGACTGGATCGCGCGCCGCGCCGGCGGCGAGCCCATCGCCTATCTCCTCGGCTGGCGGGAGTTCTACGGCCGGCGCTTCCGTGTCGCGGATGCCGTGCTGATCCCGCGGCCGGAGACCGAGCTGCTCGTCGATTGCGCACTCGCCGTGGTGCGCGCACTCGCGCGCTCATCCCGCATCGCGGATCTCGGCACCGGCTCGGGCGCGATCGCGGTGAGCCTGGCGCTGGAGCAGCCCGAGGCGCAGGTCTGGGCGAGCGACGCCTCGGGCGCTGCGCTCGATATCGCGCGCGAGAATGCGCAGGCGCTGGGCGCGCGCGTGCGCTTTCGGCAAGGCGCGTGGTTCGCGGCCTTCGATCCCGGCAGCCGCTTCGACCTCGTGGTCAGCAATCCGCCCTACGTCGCCGAGGGCGACCCCCATCTCGCGAACGGCGACCTCAGGCGCGAGCCGCGCGCGGCACTCGTGGCCGGGCCGGACGGCCTGAGCGAGATTCGCCGCATCGTTCGCGATGCCCCCGCGTTCCTCGCCCGATCCGGGCAGTTGCTGGTCGAACACGGCTACGATCAGGCCGAGCAGGTGCGCGAGGCGCTGCGCGCGGCCGGTTTCGAGGCGGTGCGCTCGTGGCGCGATCTGGCGGGCATCGAGCGGGTGAGCGGCGGGAGCCGCGGCGTTTGACGATGGGGCGCCGGGCCGCTACTATCCCGACTCCCATAGTCAACTAATCGAGGCTCCGATGAGCATCCAGGACACCATACGCGCGCAGGTCACCGGCAACCCCGTGGTCCTCTACATGAAGGGCACGCCGCAGTTCCCGCAGTGCGGATTTTCCGCCGCCGCGGCCCAGGTGCTCAAGGCGTGCGGCGTCACGCAATACCTGTCGGTCAACGTGCTGGAAAACCCGGAAATCCGCGACGGCATCAAGCAGTACGGAAACTGGCCGACGATCCCGCAGCTCTATGTCAATGGCAAGCTGGTCGGCGGGGCGGACATCCTGCGCGAGATGTACGCGAGCGGCGAGCTGGCGAGGCTGCTCGATCCGCTCAAGACGCCGGGCTGAGCCTCAGCGGGCGCTGCGCAGGAGTTCGCGCAGGTAGCGGACCGGAACGGCGAAGCTGAACCCGGTCGGCTCGGGAGAGGGCCCGGCCCGAGTGCGCTTGACGACCACCATGTTGATGAGGCCGACGACGTCGCCGCGCACCGGGTCCCACAGCGGGCTGCCGCTGCTGCCGGGGGAGGCCGAGGCATCGAGCTGAAAGACCGGCGTGCGATCCGCCTCGAGCTGCCGGATCGCGTCGGCGTCGAGTTCGCGCGCTGCTCCCCGCGGGATCACCGCCGGAACGATGGCGGCGATCAGCGCGCGATGGGTCGCGGCATGCAGGCCCATCACGGAGCCCAGCGGGAAGCCGGTGAAGGCGTAGGTTTCCCCCTCGCGCACATCGTCGGCCTGGCGCAGGGGCAGGGCGGCGATCGGCGGGCCCGGGATGCGCAGCAGCGCGACATCGTGGGCCGGATCGGCTGCGAGTTCGCGCGCCGGCCGGAGCTGGGTGCGGCCGGCGGCGTCGGTCAGCGCGACTGCCAGGGTTTCGAGCCGCGCCTCGTCGAGTTTCCGTCGCACGACATGGGCATTGGTGGCGATCAGCGTTCCGTCGCCGACGGCGAATCCGGTGGCGAGGAAACGGAAGGCCGGGCTGCGCGTGCGCGCGAGCGTGCCGATCGCGACCACCGCGGGCTTGATCCGCGGCAACGTGTCGGGCAACTCGGCGGACACCTCGCCGGTGGCGAGCGCCAGCAGTATCGCGAGCCCGACCGTGCCCAGCCCAAGCCGAGGCCGCCCGGCGCGCTTATCGCTCCTCGCGGCAGGAGTCGTCACGGCCTCGCTCAGCGCAGCCGCATCCGGTCGACGAACGGCGAGGGCGCGGTCACGCTGGCGTCGTAGGGATGGTTGTCCTTGCGGAAGACGGCGAGGATGCGGGTGACATAGGCGCGCGTCTCCTGGTAGGGCGGAATGCCGCGGAAGCGCTCGACCGCACGCTCGCCCGCGTTGTAGCCGGCCGCGGTCAGCGCGACGCTGCCCTTGAAGTAGGCGAGCAGCCAGCGCAGGTAGGCCAGGCCCCCGCGGATGTTCTGCACCGGATCGAAGGCGTTGCGCACGTTGAACCGGATCGCGGTCTCCGGGATGAGCTGCATCAGTCCCTGCGCGTTTTTCGGCGAGCGCGCGCGCGGCTCGAAGTTCGATTCGACCGAGATCACCGCCAGCGCGAGCCGCGGATCCACGGAATAATCGGGCGCGAGCTTCCGCACCAGATCGACGAGCCGCCTGCGCTCGGGCGGCAGATCCTCGTAGAGTTTCTCCCAGGTGTCCTCTTCCTCGGGTTCGGGTTCGGGTTCGGCGGCCAGTTCGATCCGGATCTTCAGGCATTCCGGCAGCTCCGAGGTCGGTGCGCCGACATGGCGCAGCATGCGCTGGGCATATTCATGCCCCTGGTAGGCTGCGGCCTCGAAGAAGAGCGCCGCCAGCGCGTCGTCGCGCGGCACGCCGCGGCCGTTCGCGTACATCCAGCCGAGTTCGAACTGCGCGTCCGCGCTCCCCAGCTTGGCCGCCTCGCAATACAGGTCGGCGGCGCGGCGTGGATCGCGCGCCACGCCCTCGCCGTGCTCGAGTGCGAGCGCCTGGCGCACGAGCTGGGTGCTCCATTGACCGCCTTCCGGCGCCGCCTCGCTCGCTCCCGCATCGAGCGCGCAGAGCGCCGCCGCGATCGCCAGCGCGCGCAGCATCCGCTCGGTCTGCCGCATCCGGGTCACCTGGAGTCCAGCCTCATTTCACTGCCGCGAGTTCCTGCGCAGGCGCGAACTGGCGCACATACCACGGCATCGCCTCGCGCAGCCCTTCTTCCAGCCGGTGGGTCGGCCGGTAGCCGAGCAGTCGCGCCGCCTTGCCGATGTCGGCCTGCGAGTGGCGAACGTCGCCGGCGCGGAAATCGCGGTACTGCGGCTTCGCCGCGGCGATCGCCTCATGCGTTCCGGCGAGAGAATCGCGGATCATCCCGAACAAGGCGTTCAGGCTGGTGCGCTCTCCCACCGCCACGTTATAGACCTGGTTCACGGCATCCGGATCTCCGCTCAGCGCGGCCAGGAGATTGGCCTGCACCGCGTTGTCGATATAGCAGAAATCACGGCTGGTTTCTCCGTCTCCGTTCACGAACACGGTCTCGCCGGCGAGCAGGGCGCGTGCCCACTTCGGGATCACCGCCGCGTAGGCGCCCTCGGGATCCTGGCGGGCGCCGAACACGTTGAAGTAGCGCAGCCCGATCGCCTCGATCCCGTAGCAACGGGCGAAGACATCCGCATAGAGCTCGTCGAGATACTTGGTGACGGCATAGGGCGAGAGCGGCCGCCCGATCGCCTCCTCCAACTTGGGCAGCGCCGGATGGTCGCCATAGGTCGAACTGGAGGCGGCGTAGACGAAGCGGCGCACGCCAGCATCGCGCGATGCGACCAGCATGTTGAGGAAGCCGGTGGCGTTGGCGGCATGGGTGGTGAGCGGATCGGCGATCGAGCGCGGCACCGAGCCGAGCGCGGCCTGGTGCAGCACGAAGTCCACGCCCTCGCAGGCCGCGCGACAGGTTGCGGGGTCGCGGATGTCGCCCTCGATGAAACGGTGGTGCCGTGCCGCACCGGCTCCGGCCCCGGCTTCGGCCTCGAAGAGGTTGCGCCGGTGGCCGGTGGCGAAATTGTCGAGGCTCACCACCTCCTGGCCGCAGGCGAGCAGGGTCTCGATCAGATGCGAGCCGATGAAGCCGGCCGAACCGGTCACCAGCCAGCGGTGTCGCGTCCCCTCCAGAAACGCGCGCAGGGCTTGCGGAATCGCCATTCCCGTTCCTCCTACAGACGCCAGACGGCGTTGCCGGCGGCCTCGATCGCGGCGCGATCGAACCGGCACTTGACGTCGATGAAGGCGCCGCCGCGGGCGAGTTTCGCGGTGAGCTCATCGAGCGGGCGTTCGAGGTATTCGCGGTGGGCCACGGCCGCCACGACGGCCTGCGCCTGCGGCAGTTCGTCCCATGCCTTCAGCTCGACCCCGTATTCGTGGCGAGCCTCGCCCGGATCCGCGATCGGGTCATGCACATGGACCACCGCGCCGAACGACTCGATCTCCCGGATGACATCGATGACGCGGGAATTGCGAAGATCGGGGCAGTTCTCCTTGAAGGTGAGTCCGAGCACGATCACGTTCGCCCCCTTGACGCAGGATCCGTTGCGGATCATGTGCTTGATCGTCTGCTCGGCGACGAACTTGCCCATGCCGTCGTTGATGCGCCGCCCCGCCAGGATCACCTGCGGGTGATACCCCAGCATGTCGGCCTTGTGGGTGAGGTAGTAGGGGTCCACGCCGATGCAGTGGCCGCCCACCAGCCCCGGGCGGAAGGGCAGGAAATTCCACTTCGTTCCGGCCGCCTGCAGCACCTCCAGCGTGTCGATGCCGATGCGATCGAAGATGATCGCCAGCTCGTTCATGAGCGCGATGTTGAGATCGCGCTGGGTGTTCTCGATCACCTTAGCGGCTTCCGCGACCTTGATGCCGCTGGCCTTGTAGACCCCTGCGGCGATGATGCTGCCGTAGAGCGCGGCGACCTTCTCCAACGTCTCCGGAGTGTCGCCGGACACGACCTTGGTGATCTTCGTCAGGGTGCGCTCCCTGTCGCCCGGATTGATGCGCTCGGGCGAATAGCCGACAAAGAAATCCTGCTTCCATTTCTTTCCGCCTGCCTTCTCGATCACCGGGATGCAGACCTCCTCGGTCGCGCCGGGGTACACCGTGGATTCGAACACCACGATCGCACCGCGCTTCGCATGCCGGCCCACGACCTCGCTCGCGCCCACCAGCGGGCTGAAGTCGGGCTGATGCGCCTCGTCGACCGGCGTGGGCACCGCGACGACGATGAAATCCGCGTCCGCGATCGCCGTGGCCTCCGTGGTCACGCTCAGGTGCGTGGCCGAGTGCAGGTCTTCGCTGCTCACCTCTCCGGTCGGATCGAACCCCTGCCGGTACGCGGCGATCTTGCGCTCCGACATGTCGAAGCCGATCGTGCGGTGCTGCTTGCCGAAAGCCACCGCAAGGGGCAGCCCGACGTAGCCCAGACCGATCACTGCAACCGTGGTCATCGCATCATCCTCAGACATTGAACGAATCATTTACGGCGGCACGCGCCCGGATCGGAGGGCGCGCGAAGCGCTGCTGCCTCACAGGCCGGCCTTGAGCTTCGCGACCTCGGCCTGCTTCGGATACTTGTCGCCGAGCGCGCTGAGTACGGCGAGCTCCTTCCGGGCCTCGTCCTTGCGGCCGTCCCGGATCATCGCCTTGGCCAGGTGAAGCCGGAGCTCGGCGGCCTTGGGCGCCTTGGCGACCGCCTGCTGCAGCAGCTCGATGCCGCGCTTCGGATCGCCCTTCTCGACCAGAATCCAGCCCAGCGTGTCCATGACCGCGGGGTTGCCGGGCGCGAGCTTGTTCGCCTGCTCGGCATAGCCCAGCGCCTTCGCGTCCTTCGCCTCGTACGAGGCCCACGCCAGGTTGTTCAGGATCGCCTGGTTCTGCGGGAACTGATCGTGCAGCGCCTTGTACTGGCGCGCGGCCTCGGCGGCGTCGCCCGCGGCCTGAGCGCGCTCGGCGAGATAGTTGCGAAGGTAGCCGTCCTTCGGATTGGCGCGGACCCAGTCGGCCGCGAGCTTGTCCGCCTCCTGCTTGCGCTGCGCACTGGAAAGCGACTGGTGGAGCCGGACCGCCAGCAGCGGCGCCTTGGTGCGTTCCATTCCCGTGCGATAGGCGGCCACGGCCTCGTTCCACTTCTTCTCGCGTGCGTAGAGGTCGCCTTCGAGCAGGTAGCCTACCGCATCCTTCGGCTGCCTCTGCTGCATGTCCCTCGCGACCTTCACCGCGTCCGCCGTGTGACCGCTGCGGCTCTGGATGGAGGCGATGCGGATCTGCGCATCGCGCAGATCCGGCTTGAGCGCGAGCGCCTTGCGCAGGGACTGGAGCGCGGCTTCGGTCGCGCCGGTCGCGGTCCGGGCGTCGGAGAGCCGCAGCAGCAGTTCGATCGAGTTGGGCGAGATCTCCACTGCCCGGGTGAACGTGGCGACGGCCTGGTCGGCGGCCCCGGTCGCGAGCTGGAGCTCGCCGAGCACCCGGAGCAGCCCCGCGTTGCCCGGGATCGCCGCGGCGGCCTCCTGGGCCGCCTTGAGCGCGAGGTCGAACTCCTTGCCGCGGACGTGGAAGGCGATCAGCACACGGCGTGCGCCGGCATCCGCGGGCGCCGCGGCGACCGTGCGCTCGAGCACCTTGCGTATTTCCTCGCGCGGCGCGCCCATGGCGTTGAGGGCGTCGACGTGGGCGATCTGCAGCGCCACGTTCTTCGGCCACTTGGCGATCGCGTCCTCGAAACGCTTTCTCGCGGCCTCGGGCTTCCTCTCGATCAGATCGATCCGGCCCAGGTTGACCAGCGCCGGCACGAAATCGGGCTTGAGCTGGAGCGCGCGCTCGAAGCTTGCGCGCGCGGGCTTGCCGGCCGCGGCCAGCACCCGGCCCTTGAGGTTGTGGGTCGCCGGGCTGTCGGGGGCCTTCTTCTCGATGACTGCGGCCGCCTCGATCGCCTTGTCGAAGCGCTTGGCCCTCAGGTGCTGGAGCACGAGCAGGACATCGGCATCGACGCTGGAGGCATCCTCAGCCGAGGCGGCCTCGAGATCCTGCAGGGCCTGCGTCGCCTCGCCGGCTGCGAAGTGCGCGAGCGCGAGTCCGGTGCGCTTCTTCGCGTCCTTCGGCGCCAGCCGGGCCGCCTTCTCGAACAGCGCCGCCCCCTGTTTCGCGTCGCCCGCGAGCATGTAGGTGGAGGCCGCCATCGAGAGCACCTCGGCGTTCTCCGGTGCCTGCCTGACCATCTCCTGCGCGAGCTCGACCGCACGATCCGCGCGTCCGGTCTGCACCAGCACGCCGATCAGCGTCCGCTTCGCGAAGAAACTGTTCGGCACCTGTGCCAGCACCTTGTTCAGATGCTGCTCGGCCAGCTCGTAGTTGCGCAACTGGGTGTTGATTAGCCCCGAGAACATCAGCGCGGGGAGGAAATCGGGGGCGAACTTGAGCGTCTCGGCCACCCGGTCGCGCGCGGCGGGCAGGTCCTTCTCCCGATATGCCATGAGCGCCTGGAGGTAGGAGGTCATCGGGTGCTTGGGCGCGACCTTCCTCAGGCTCTCGATCTGCGCCTTGGCTTCCGCGACCTTGTTCTCCTGCATCAGCAGGGTGTAGGCGCCGTAATGCGCGGCGATCTGGGCCGGGCGGACCTCGGTGATCCGGCGGTAGGCCTTGATCGCGTTCTCGCGATCGCCGCGCGCCAGCGCGAGGCTCGCCTTCATGCCGAGGGCCTCGATGGAATCGGCCTCGCGCGCGAGCACCGCGTCTATGATCGTCTCGGCGCCCCGGACATCCTTGTCCTGCGCCTTCATCCACGCGCTGGCGAGCAGCGCGCGCGGGTGGTCGGGCTTGGCGGCGAGCGCGTCTGCGATCGACTTGCGCGCGGCATCGGCTTCACGGGACGCAAGCTGAGCCCAGGCGATGCTCACCAGCAGGCCGGCCCTGCCCTGCGGGGAGGCGAGCTTGCGGCCAGCGAACTCGGAGAGCACCTTCTTGTGCTGGCCCAGCTCGATCATCGCGCGCGCGAGTTCCGGAACCGACTGCTCCGCGTCGTAACCCAGCTCGACCGCCTTGCGCAGGTGCTTTTCCGCGGTGGCGGTATCCCCCGTCTCGAGGCCTGCCCTGCCGAGCAGGTAACGCGCCTCGGCGAGGTTCTCGTCCTTCTGCAGGACACCCTTGAGCCGGATCGCTGCGGCCCTGTAGTCCTTCTTTGCCATTTCCGCCTTCGCGGAGGCGATCTGCTTCTCGGGGCTGTCGCCGCAACCGGCGAGCACGGCGGCGAGCAGGAGCACGGTGGTGGTGCGGCGCAGATACGAGCTGGATGTCATGGGTTGCGGATTCCGTGGAAGGTCGGGTTAGGTGGGGCGGCTCATCGCAGGCCGTAGCGGTTCATCAGGTCGTATAGCGTGGGCCGGCTCACGGCGAGGATCTCGGCGGCCCGCGCGATGTTGCCATCCACGCGTCCGAGCACGCGCTGCACCGCCTTGCGTTCGGCTTCCTCGCGTATCTGCCGCAGGCTGAGGGAGTCGGGCTGCGATTCGGGCGCATCGAGCCCGAGGTCGGCGGCCGAGATCGCCCCGCCCTCGCTCATGATGACCGCGCGCTTGACGCAGTTCTCCAGCTCGCGCACGTTGCCCGGCCAGGCATGCGCCTCGATCGCCCCGATCGCGTCCTCGCCCAGCCGCGGAGCGGACCGGTTCTGCTCGGCAGCGAAGCGGCGCACCAGCGCGTGCGCGATCAGTGCCGCATCGCCGTGGCGGCTGCGCAGCGGGGGGATCTCGATCGTGATCTCGGCGAGGCGGTAGAAGAGATCCTCGCGGAAGTCGCCGGCGGCGATCGCTTCCCGCAGGTTGCGGTGGGTCGCCGAAATGACGCGAACATCCACCGGGATCTCGCTGCGCCCGCCGAGCCGCTCGATCACCCGCTCCTGCAGGAAGCGCAGCAGCTTGGCCTGGAGCGCCGCGGGCAGGTCGCCGATCTCGTCGAGGAAGAGGCTGCCGCCGGCCGCGGTCTCGATCTTGCCCGGAGTCTGCCTGACCGCTCCGGTGAAGGCGCCCTTCTCGTAGCCGAAGAGTTCGCTCTCGATCAGGTTCTCGGGGATCGCCGCGCAGTTGATGGCGACGAAACGCCCGCCACGGCGCGCGGACAGATCGTGCAGCGCGCGCGCCACGAGTTCCTTGCCGGTGCCGCTCTCTCCCAGCACCAGGACGGTGGCATTGCTCGGGGCGACCTTCTCGGTCGTGCGCAGGATCGCAGCCATGCCCTCGTCGCGCGTGATGATCCCTGCGAGCGCGCTTGAGCCGCCGGCTTCCTGCAGGCGCCGGTTCTCCTGCTGAAGATCGTGAAGACGGAAGGCGCGCTCGATCGTGAGCGACAGCAGCTCCGGTTCGAAGGGCTTGGCATAAAAATCGTAGGCACCCAGGCCGATCGCCCGCACGGCGTTGGCGCGGTCATGCTGGCCGGTGAGCACGATGACCTTGGTTTCGGGGGCGATCGACAGCATCTGCTCGAGCAGCTTCATCCCCTCGCTGACATCGTCCGGAGCCGGCGGCAGGCCGAGATCCATCGTCACGACCGCGGGCGCGTGGCGGCGCAGTTGCGCGAGCGCGCTTTCGCGGTCGGAAGCGAGCACCGGGCCGTAGGCGTCGAAGGCCCAGCGCATCTGCTTCTGCAGCGCCGGATCATCCTCGACGATCAGCAGCGGCGGGCGCTTGCCGCTCACGCCGCCGCCTCCGTACTGGGCGCCGGGGGCGAGGCGGGCCGCAGGCTCCTGTCTCCTGTCTCCTGTTCCCTGATGAGGGGCAGCACGATGCGCATCCGGGTTCCCACGTTCGGTTGGCTCTCCACGGCGATGGTTCCGCCCAGCTCGGCGATGTACTGGGCGCTCTCGTAGGCGCCGATCCCCATCCCGGCCGCCTTGGTCGACTGGAAGGGCTTGAACAGGCGATTGCGGACGAACTCCTCGCTCATGCCGGGGCCCGTGTCGCCGACCTCGAGCTTCGCCGCGTCCCCCTCGCGCCACAGCCGAACCCACACTCTGCCAGATCGTCCGGTGGCATCAAGGGCATTCTGCACAAGGTGGCCGATCACGCGTTCCAGCCGATCCTCGTGTCCGGCCGCGCGCGCGGCCGGATCGAGATCGAGCTCGATTGCGGGGCCTTCGGCGCCCTTCGAGCGCGCGATGCGGCCGATGAGCCCGGCGAGATCCACGGGGCGCGCGCTATCGACCGGCGTGGTGCCCGCGCGCAACTGGAGGAGCAGGTTCTTCATCCGCTCGACCACGTGATCGATCGTCTCCAGCATGTCCTTGCGGAACTCCGGGTTGTCGTGGTGCTTCTGCGCGTTCTTGAGCAGCAGCGAGAGCTGCGCCACCAGGTTCTTGAGATCATGAACGACGAATGCGGACATGCGGTTGAAGGCATCGAACTTCTTCGCTTCGAGCAGCGCCTCGACCGCCTGCATCTGGGCGAGATAGCTCGCGGCCTGGCGGCCGGCGGTCTTGAGCAGGTCATTGACCTCCCAGTTGACGTCGACGCGCGCTCGCGGCCGCGAGAGCACCACGAAGCCTATCAGAGCCTCGCCGGCGGTCAACGGCACGATGAAGCGCGCCTCCTTCATTCCCATCAGCCAGCCCGGAACCACGAGACCCTCGTATTTCTCCGGATCGTTGCGCCATTCGTCCAGATCCACCACCCATTGCGAGGCGGCGAGGAAGCCTGCGAGACCGCCTTCGGCCGCTTCGCTCTCGCGAGTCTCGGGCACGTTCCAGCGTGCCGCCGGTACGAAGGGTCCGTCCGCCTTGCGCAGCCAGAGCGAACCGCCGGGGCTCTCCAGCAGGTCCGCGAGCGCCTTGATCGCCGCCTCGCGCAGGCCGCCTCCCGCCTCATGGGCGGACAAGGTGCGGGTGATCCGCAGCCATTCCTCGCGATAGTCGTAACGGTAGCTGAAGAAGTTCTTGGTCAGGAATACGCGCAGCTTCGAACGCAGGCTGCCCGAGAGCACGAGGCTTGCGAGCCCGAGCAGCGCCGCGAACACGAAGGTGATCTCGATCGCGCGGCCCCAGCTCCCGCCGAAGAAACGCAGGAAATAACCGGCCGCGGCCACCAGCAGGAGGTACAGTCCGGCGCCGAGCAGGGCGGCCGAGTGGAAGACCACGCGCCGCGACACCGCGATCTCGAACGACCACTCGCGGTTTCGCGCGGCGGACACCGCCACGAACGGCACCAGCATGGCATGCACCGGCCCGCGCGCCGTCCAGGCGTCGAGATCCATGCGCGAGAACAGGAAGGCCTCGGCGTACAGATACAGGTCGAACGCGAACACGCCGGCGAGCCCCAGGCACAGCGGCTTCATTCCCCAGCGCGCATGCGCAGGGATGTTGCGGTAGGCCTGTTCGACCAGCACGAGCGCGAGGATCGCTCCCGCGAGCGGCAGCGCGAACTGGATGCGCCCCGGCAGGTCGAGCCGCTGCGAAGCGTAGCCGCCCGCCGACTGCACCAGCGCGTCCACGACGATGAACGCGCCGAGCGCGATCCACGCCGGCGCAGCGCTGCGCAGCTCGGGCGCGGGGCGCGCGCCAGGGCGCAAATCCGGCAGCCGGATCGTCGAGACCGCGAACGCCAGCCACGCGCCCAGCCTCAGCGCATCGAAGAGCCCCGCGGCGACCCAGAATCCGATGATGCGCGTGGCCAGGAACGCGGCGACCGAAGACGCCCAGCCGGCGCTCAGCACGATCGCGGCGAACACGATGCGCCCGCGCAGGTTCCCGCGTCCGGCCAGCGCGAGTTGTGCCGCGAAGGCTGCGAAGGCCGCCGCCGCGAGTCCGTAGCCCCATGTGGCCAGGGTTGGAGTCCAGGTGTTCATGCGCTTCCGGTAACGGCGCCGGGTGACGTTGTCTTCAGTGGCACCGCGGACGTAAGGATACGCGGGCGCGGCCGAAACGGAACCGTGGGTGCGCTTCGCCGCTGCGCGCAGCCCTTACGCGAGGCGGCGGATGACGTGCGGGTGGGACGGGATCAGTGCGCGCCTTCGCCGGAGAGCACGACCCGGACGGTGCGCAGCAGGATGACGAGATCGAGGAACAGCGTGTGGTTCTTGACGTAGTACAGGTCGTACTGGAGCTTTTCGATCGCGTCATCGACCGAGGCGCCGTACTTGTAGCGCACCTGCGCCCAGCCGGTGATGCCGGGCTTCACGCTGTGGCGGGTGTTGTAGAAGGGGACTTGCTCGCACAGCATGTTCACGAAGAAGGGGCGCTCCGGGCGCGGCCCGACGAAGCTCATGTCGCCCGCGAGCACGTTGAAGATCTGAGGCAGCTCGTCGATGCGCGTGCGCCGGATGACGCGGCCGACCCGCGTGATGCGGTCGTCGTCGGAGCCCGCCCAGCGCGGCTTGCCGTCGGCCTCGGCATCGTTGCGCATGCTGCGGAACTTGATCACCTCGAAGATGCGGCCGCGCTGGCCGACGCGCTCCTGGCGGTAGAAGACCGGGAAACCGCTCTCGAAGACGATGGCGAGCGCCGTGATCGCCATCACCGGGATCGCCACCGTCAGGAGGGCGAGCGCCGCCAGGAGGTCGAAGCCGCGCTTGACGAGGTTGCGCAGCACGCCCTGGCGGAAGCCTTCGCCGTAGATGAGCCAGCTCGCGTGCAGCGATTCGATGCGCACCTGGCCGCGGAAGCGTTCGAAGAACGAGGACAGCTCGGTCACCTGCACTCCGTGGAGTTTGCAGTCGAGCATCTGGCGCAGCGGCAGAACGCCGCCGCGCCGCTCGCGCACCGCGACGACGATCTCGTCGATGTCATGGCGGGCGACCGTTTCGGCGAGCGGGACCGCACCCGGCAGCACACGGATACGATCGATGGACAGGTCGCCCTCGTCGAGCGGATAGAAGCCGACGAGCTGCATGTCTCCGGGCGCGGCGGCTGCGAACACCCGCTCGACCTCGGCGGCCTGCGCGCCGGTGCCCAGCACCAGGACGCGCCGGGCGAGGAAGCCGGCTGAGCTGCGCAGCAGGAGCGCGCGCGAGGCGAGCACGCCGGTCAGCCCGAGCAGCACGGTCAGCCCGAGCGATTCCCTGCACGGCTGGCACAGCGGCAGCACATAAAAGATGCCCCAGGCGAGCGGAAACCCGATCAGGAAGACCATCAGAACGCGCGCGACCACGTCGTGGAAGACACGCGGAGCGTCGCGCCGGTACAGGCCCAGCGCGCTGATGATCGCCGTCATGAGAAGCGCGAACAGCAGTGCGGGCGCGAAGATGCCGTCGAGTCCGACCGCGAGCCCGTGGGCGCCGAGCGACACGCCGAGCAGGGTCGCGCCGAACAGCAGGCTCGCGTCCAGCGCGACCTGGAGCAGCGTTCCGAACGGGATGTAATGGCTGAAGATTCGAACCATCGTCAGCCCGCCGTGGCCGGCCGCGCCCGCGCGCAGCGCTCCAGCGGATACCTCGGGGCTCGGGTCATGGAGTCGTTTTTTTCGACGGTTTGCCAGAGTGGCCGGAGCATTCCGCCCTTGCGAGGCGGGGCCGCTCCGGTACGTGCCGAAGCTTAGTGCGCTGCTTGGGCCGGCGCCGTGAAGTGGGTCACGTGCCGGCGCTTTGGCGGGTCAGTGCGGGAACTGCTCCTTCATCCCGGACTCGACTTCCGCGGCGACCGCACGGTAGAGCGGGCGGACGATGAAATTCAGGCCGGAGAGGATTCCCTGGACGCTCATCATCGAAGGCACGCGCGTGCCGCGATGTTCGGTCGCGCCGCCGATGCGCGTCACCCGCACCCCGAGTTTCGCGAAGTGGCCGGCCAGCCGCGGTTCGGTGAGCACGAACAGCGTGTCGATCCCGGAGCGCGCCGCCATCTCGATGGTGCCGAGGTAGAGCGCCACCGGGATGTAGGGGAAGCGCGGGTGGTCCTTGTTGCCGAAGCTGTCATCCGAGATCGCGACGGGGGCGTGCTCCTCGCCCTTGCGCCGGCGGTAACGGGACATCACCGCGAGCCGGGAGACTTCCGCGATCGTGTGCCGCGGCAAGGCCTGCGGATCCACGATCGAGCGGTCGAGGACGTTCGCGCAGGTCTTCTCGAAGGGCATCGGATAATGCGGCTCGCCCGGCCGGGCGAGCACCAGGCGCGTACACCCGGCGAAGCGGCCGTCGCTTTTCGCGCGGATCAGGCAGTGGAGCGAATGCGCGTCGTACTCGTCGAATTCCCGCCCGTCGGGCCGCACCGGCTCCCAGCCGAGTTCCTCGCAGTAGACGGCGTGCCGGATGCGATAGGCTTCGTCGCGCAGTTCGTCGCTCAGCGCGGGGACGATCTCGAAGTACTTCCGGTACCCCCCCGCGAGATTCATCAGCTCGAACAGAAACACGCGCGATCTCCCCTGTGTCCGGCCCGCTACTCGACCAGTTTCTTCAGGTACTCCTTGGTGAAGATCTTGTCCGGCAGCGGCCGCAGCCTCATGTCGCTGTACTCGAGCACCGAGACCTCGCCCTTCTTCAGCGCGTCCTCCATCGTGAGCCGGGTCGGACGCAGCTTGCCGCCAAGCGTCCTGAAGTTCTGGTAGCGCGCGGTCTTCAGCAGGCGTCCGGAGAGCGAGTAGAACTCCGCCTTGTAGGGACGCGCGCTCGCCGCAGCGACCCAGAACAGCACGCGGTGGTAGGTCACGCTGCGATCCACCGCGTTCAGCTCGAGCACATGGTGCTTCTCGCCCTCCACGGTCTCGCTGCGAACGATCCGCGGAATGTAGTCGCCGGAGAAGTTGGCGCGTGCGATGTCGCCGTTGGCGACCTGCCCGGTCAGACGCTGCGAGAGCGACAGGCGCACCGGCTGCGACACGTTGGGCAGGAACACCCACAGGTCGCGCCCGCGCATCAGGATCGTCTGCCCGCGCTCCTCGGCAGGCTCGGTGATCTGGATGACGGTGTTGTCGTTGCCTTTCGAGAGCACCCGGTAGCGGCGCCTCTCGGACGCGCCGTCGCGCGTCTGCGACACGATGCCGATGTCGACCTGGAAACTCTCCCTGGGAAAGCGAATCTGGTCGGCCTTTTCCAGTATACTTCGGGCGGCCGCATCCTCGGGCGTGACCGCTGCGGGCGGCTCTTCGGCGGATGCGGCGGCGATCGGAAGAAACACCGCGGCGAAGGCGGCGAAGGCGGTGCGAAGAACGGATGCGGTGGTCATCGGGTCGGGCCGGTTCGGTCGCTGGTTGGGGAGAACGCTTCCATGCACGTGGTGCGGCTGGCGAACGTCTGCAAGGACTACATGCTCGGCGAGCAGAAGGTCCAGGCGCTGCGCGAAGTGAGCTTCGAGATCAAGGACGGCGTCTTCCTCGCCATCGCCGGGCCTTCCGGCAGCGGCAAGTCGACCATCCTCAACCTGATCGGCTGCATCGACACACCCACGAGCGGCGCCGTCTACATCGACGGCAAGGACGTCACCGGCAAGACCCCCGATGAGCTCGCCGACCTGCGCGCGCGCTCGATCGGCTTCATTTTCCAGACTTTCAATCTTTTGCCCGTGCTTTCCGCCGCGGAGAACGTCGAATATCCGCTGCTCCAGATGCGGGAGCTCGGCCGCGCCGAGCGCAGGAAGCGCGTGGAATCTTACCTGAAGATCGTCGGCCTTTCCAAGTTCGCCGATCACCGTCCGAACCAGCTCTCGGGCGGACAGCGCCAGCGCGTGGCGATCGCACGCGCGCTCGCGACGCAGCCGCGCATCGTGCTCGCCGACGAACCGACCGCGAACCTCGACCACAAGACGGGCGAGGGAGTCCTCACCCTGATGCGGCAGATCAACCACGAACTGAAGACCACCTTCATCTTCTCCACCCATGACAAGCGCGTGATGGCGATGGCCGATGAGCTCGTGCGCGTCGAGGACGGACGGGTGACGGTGTTCGGCGTGCAGAGGGAGGGCCAATGGACATGGAAGCCGGTGGCGAAGGCGGCCTGAGCGCCGCGAACCGTCCGGCCGCATGCGGCGTCCGGAAGCGGCATGGGAAGAATGCGCGCATGCCCACCAGGCTCATGGCATGGGGCGGGGCGCTGGGCATCCTGCTCGCGGGCGCTCTCGGTGCCGGCACCGCAAGGGCGGACGAACAGGGGTCGGGTGCGGCGGTGTTGGCACAGCAGAAGGAAGACGACGACGATCTGTTGCTGCCGATCCGCAAGGACAAGGGCGAGAAGGCGCCGGCGAAGGAAGACGAGGATCTGCTGCTGCCGGCCGTCAAGGGCAAGGTCGCGGCGCCGGAGGGCGAAACCGGAGAGGACGACCTCCTGGCGCCGGTGAAGAAGTCCGCCGGGCAGACCGGGGTCGACGCCGCGGCGGCCTGGCGCGGCTTCGTGCAGGGCGAGGCCGCGTACACGGTGCGCGACCCCCAGCACTGGTCGAAGGCCAAGGTGATCGTGGAACTCGGGCGGAGCGGCAATCTGGGCGGCGGCGTCAAGTGGAAGGTCAGCGCCCGCGCCTACTATGACAGCGTCTTCGCGCTCGAAGGCGGCTTCTATCCCGCCGCGGTGCGCCACGACCAGCGCTCGCAGTTCCAGTGGCGCGAGACCTATGTCGATTTCGCCGCGGGCTGGCTCGACTTCCGAATCGGCCGCCAGCATGTCGTCTGGGGCGAGATGGTGACCTTGTTCTTCGCGGACGTGGTCTCGGCGCGCGACCTGCGCGAATTCGTGCTGCCGGATTTCGAGATGCTGCGCATCCCGCAATGGGCGGCGCGGGCCGAGTACTTCGGCGACGAGTTCCATGCCGAGGCGCTGTGGATCCCGCTGCCCACGATTGACGAGATCGGCAGGCGCGGTGCGGAGTTCTATCCGCTTGCCGTGGATCGGGATCCGTTTCTGGGGCCGATCCTGACGATCGCCACCGAGGAAAAGCCCAGGCGCAGACTGTCGAACACCAACTACGGCCTGCGCCTGGGCGCGATCCGCAACGGCTGGGATCTGGCCGGCTTCTATTACCACAGCATCGACGTGCAGCCGACGTTCTATCGCACGGCTTTGACGACCCTGACACCGCGGCATGACAAGATCGACCAGCTCGGGGCGACGCTCGCCAAGGATTTCGGCAGCTTCGTGCTCAAGGGCGAAGCCGTCTACACGCAGGGCCGCCAGTTCAACGTCACGCGCTTCGCCGAGCTCGACAGCGTGGTCCCGTCCGACACGCTCGACTGGATCGTCGGGGCCGATCTCACCCCCTTCGACGATGGGCGCTTCACCGTGCAACTGTTCCAGCGCCTCTTCACCGATCATGACTCCGACATGGTCACCGACCGGACCGAGACGGGCATCACGCTGCTGCTCTCCGGCAAGCCCCGCAGCGACATCGAGTTGCAGGGGCTGCTCATCCACAGCCTGAACCGCTCCGACTGGATGTTCCGGCCGAAGCTCACCTGGAACGTGCGCAAGAACTGGCGCTGGGTTTTCGGCGTAGACCTGTTCAAGGGTCCGCCCACCGCCCTGTTCGGCCAGTTCGATTTCCGCGACCGGATCTATACGGACTTGCGCTATTCGTTCTGATTCCGCCCGGCGGCCGGGGCGCCGCAACGCTCAGACATTCTGACGCAGCGCATCCACGACCGGAATGCGGGTGACGCGTCGGGCCGGGAAGAAGGAAGCGGCCACGGTGGCGAGGAACCCGACTGCGAAGGACAGTGCCAGTTCTTCCGGAACGATCCGGATGTAGGCGGTGTAGCCGATATTGGCATTGGGCGGCGGCGGCATGGGGATTCCGATCGCCGAGATCGCGAGCGCCAGGATCACCCCCAGCGCGACGCCCGCTGCCGCCCCGATCAGCCCCAGCAGCACGTTCTCGGTGACGATGAGCCGGAAGACCTGGCCGCGCCGGTTGCCCAGCGCCATCATCGTGCCGAACTCGCCGACGCGCTCGAAGGCGCCCATGTTCACGCTGTTCGCCACGGACAGCAGCACCATCACCAGGATGATGAAGCGCAGCACGCCGAACTGCCGCTCGTAGAGATCGTGTGCGCTCTGGTAGAAGTCGCTCAGCGCGTACCAGGTCTTGACTTCGAATCGCGCCGGATCGAGGCGGTCCGCGAGCAGCCTCGCGGTCGGGTCGGTCTGCGCCGTGTCCTTCAACGACACCACGAAGGTATTTATTCCCCGCGTGTTCATCAGCTCCTGCGCCGCCGCCAGCGGAATCCGGACGGCGCGCGCGTCGAAGTCCTTCGAGAAGCTCTGAAAGACCCCTGCCACTTCGAACTCCAGGCTGTTCAAAGCCCCTTCGGCGGTGTTCATCACCACCGTCACGCGATCGCCCGGCTGGAGTTTGAGCTTCTCGGCGAGTCCTTCGCCAACGGTGATGCCGTAACCGTCGCGGTCGTTGAGCTGCCGGCCGGCGACGATCCTCAGGTAGCTTCCGAGCCGCGCTTCACGATCCGCTTCCACGCCTTCGCCGATCACCGGCATGTCGGTCTTTCCGTTATTCAGCAATCCGGAGAAATTGACCCGGGCCATGGCGTCCTCGACGCCGGGCACGGCGGTGATCGCCGCCCTCACCGCCCGGGGGTCGGCGATCATGTATTTCTCCGGAGAGCGGGAACCGAGCTCGAAGAAGCCGAGCTTGTTGACTTGCAGATGCCCGAGCTGGGAATGGATGATCGCCTCGGCGAGCTGCACAAACATGTCCCGCACGAAGCCGCCCGAGAGCACCAGCCCCGTCACGCCGAACACGATGGCGGTCAGCGTCATCGCGCTGCGGATCTTCTGCCTGAACACGTTTCGGAGCGCGAGTCGGAACATGGGACGGCAGGGAGGCGCTCAGCGGTTGAAGCGGAGAGCGTTGACGATCTCCATGCGCGAGGCCTTCCACGCCGGGTAGAGGCTCGCCACGGCCGTGGTCAGGAACGCCAGCGCGAAGGCCTCCGCCGCCAACGGCGCGTTCACGAAGATCTCGGCCGTGATCGGCACCGACACGCCGGGCGGCGGTGGCATCGGGATTCCGATCCACGAAACGATCAGCGCCAGAGGCCAGCCGATGAGGACGCCCGCCGCGCCGCCCACGACGCCGAGCATCGTTCCCTCGATCAGGAACTGCCGCAACACGCGCGAGCGGCGGATCCCCAGGGCCATGGCGGTGCCGATCTCCCCGGTGCGCTCCATCACGCTCATCATCAGCGTGTTGGAGATGCTCAGCACGATGATGATGCCGATGATCAGCTCCATCACCCCGACCTGGCGCTTGAACAGCGTGACGGTCTGTTGATAGGTGCCGGCGAGCTCCCACCACGGCACGAACGCGATGTCCGCGCCGGTGGTGGTCGCGCGCATCTGCCTGAGCACCGCGGGGGTGTCTTCGGTCTTTTCGAGCAGGACGACCCAGACATGAGAGCCGGCTACGCGCAACAACTCCCGCGCCGTCGCGATGGGCATCCGGAGCGCGCTGTCGTCATAGGCTTTCGTCACCGTGAAGAACAACCCGCGAATCCGGCACTCGACGGCATTGATTCCGCCCGAGGCGGTGCCGGCCATCAGGACGACCGTGTCGCCGACGCCGACGCCCATGCTCTTCGCGAGCCCCATGCCCATGATGATGCCGCGCGGCTCGTGGATCGACAGCTCGTCGCCTTTGCTGATCTTCACCAGCCGGCTCATGATGTGTTCCTTCTCCGGGTCCACCGCTTCGCCGATGAACGAGATGGTGGAGTCTCCATGGCTCGCGAGGCCGCTGAAGGACATTCGCGGACCCATCGCCCGCACGCCGGGCAGGGCCCCGATGCGGTTTTCCAGTTCGGGGCGGGACGGCATCAGGTAATCGAACGGACTCGCCGCCCCGGCCTTGAGGTATCCCGGACGCATGATCTGGACGTGACCGAGATGGGAGCGGATGGAGCCTTCGCGCAGCGACCAGAGGATCCACTCGATGAAGCCTCCGGCCAGCAGCAGCGCGATGACGCCGAAGAGGATCGCGGAAACCGCGATCGCGGCCCGGCGGCGTTGCCTGACCAGGTTGCGCAGCGCGACCCGCAGATCGGTGAGGAAGGCTTGCACGGGTTCGGCTTTCGTCGGTGTCCGGCGAAGCATATCATTGCGGCACTCAAGCCGGGTCCGCGCCCGGCCGGTGCGATCCGACGGGCTGGGAGGGCCGAGGGTGGACGAGGTTCGTGGCGAGCGTGCGTTTTCCTACATCGAGGCGTTTTCGCGCAACATCGGCTGGGTGAGCGCCGCGGAGCAGGAGAGGTTGCGCCGCAAGCGGATCGCCATCGCGGGGCTCGGCGGAGTCGGCGGCTCGCATCTGCTCACCCTGGCCCGGCTCGGCATCGGCGCCTTCACGATCGCCGATTTCGACACCTTCGATCTGGTCAATTTCAACCGCCAGGCCGGCGCCGCCGTGAGCACGCTCGGCCGTCCGAAGAGCGAGGTGCTGGCCGGGGCCGCCCGCGACATCAACCCGGAGCTGGACCTGCGCGTGTTCGCCGACGGACTCACCCCGGAGAACGCGGGAGCCTTTTTCGACGGTGCCGACCTGTACGTGGACGGCCTGGATTTCTTCGCCTTCGACGCCCGTGCGCTGGCCTTCGCGACCTGTGCGCGCCTGGGGATCCCGGCGATCACGGTCGCGCCGCTGGGCATGGGTGCCGCGTTGCTCAACTTCCTTCCCGGCGGGATGACGTTCGAACAGTACTTCCGCTGGCACGGCTGCGACGAGGAGGAGAAGGCACTTCGCTTCCTGATCGGCCTGTCGCCGGCGCTGCTGCAGCGGGCCTACCTGGCCGACCCCTCGGCAGTCGACATGGCGGCCCATCGCGGCCCGTCCACGCCGATGGCCTGCGCGCTGTGCGCCGGGGTTGCCGCGACCGAGGCGCTGAAGATCCTGCTCGGGCGGGGTGAGGTGCTCTGCGCCCCGCGGGGTGTGCATTTCGATGCCTACCGCGGCCGGCTCGTGCGCACCTGGCGGCCGGGCGGCAATCACAACCCGATCCAGCGGCTGGTGATCGCGATCGCGCGGCGGCAGCTCGCGGCGGGGCGCATCCGCGGCTGACCCCGATGGCGACGCCCATCGAGCGGGTTCTGGATCTCGCGCGCTGGGCGCCCAGCGGCGACAACACCCAGCCGTGGCGCTTCGAAATCCTGGGCCCGCTCCGCTGTGTGATCCACGGTCTCGACACCCGCGAGCGCGTGATCTACGACTTCCGCGGCTTCCCGAGCCACATGGCCCACGGGGCGCTGGTCGAGACCGCCGCGATCGCGGCGAGCACGCTCGGGATGGCGGCGCGGATCGGCCGCCGCCCCGGCACCCCGGAGAATCATCTGTTGTTCGACTTCGAGCTGGAGCGCGACGCTTCGATCACGCCACACCCGCTGGTGCCGGCGATCACGGCGCGGGTGACCCAGCGCCGGCCGATGCGCACCGACCCGCTCACCGTCGAGGACAAGCGCGGCTTGGAGCAGGCCGCGGGAGAAGGCTACGAGGTGCTCTGGTTCGAGGGTAGGGCGGCACGGATGCGCGTGGCCCGCCTCCTCTATCGCAGCGCCTGGATCCGGCTGCGCTGCCCCGAAGCCTACCCCGTCCACCGGGAGATCATCGAATGGGGCGCGCGGTTTTCCGAGGATCGCATTCCTGACCAGGCGCTCGGCGCCGGCCCGGTCACGCTGAAGCTGATGCGCGCCGCCTTGGCGAGTTGGGGGCGTGTCGAATTTCTTAACACCTGGCTGGGCGGCACCCTCGCGCCGCGGCTGCAGATGGATCTCCTGCCGGGCCTGCTGTGCGGCGCGCATTTCCTGATCGCTGCCGCGCGGCCGCCGGAGAGCGCGGATGATTTCGTCGAAGGCGGCCGGGCCATGCAGCGGCTCTGGCTCACTGCGGCGGCGCGCGGGCTGTTCGTCCAGCCCGAGATGACCCCGCTGATCTTCTCGGCCTACGTGCGGCGTGGCGAGCGTTTCACCCGGGCGGAGCGGGTCTGGGAGGCGGCAAGAGGCGTGTCCGGGCGCTTCGCGGCACTGGTCGGGCCGGCGGCGGCCGGACGCAGCCTGTTTCTCGGGCGGATCGGGCGCGGGCCGGCCCCGCGGGCGCGTTCGGTCCGCTTGCCGCTGGAGCGCCTGCTCGCGCCCCCCGGCCGGGTGAACGGGCCGTGAAATGCGCCACCCTGTCGGTTTGCTTTACACATTGGGCGATTCGCCTCTGGCCCGGCTCGGAAAGACAATAACAAAACACGCTAAAACAAATGCTTGACTCGCATGGCACGACGCGTGCTTCAACTGGGGCAGTCGGCGAAACCACGGCGTAGCCGATGACATATGGTCACACTCACAAGGAGATTCGAAATGAGAAAATCGGTTATTGCAGCGGCACTGGCGCTCGGTTTCGGCGTCGCGAACGCGTCGCCGGGAAACCTGGTCTTCGATCCCACCGGGCTCGATGCGGGCGGCTCGTTCGTGATCGACCAGTTGGACTGGAGCCCTTCGGGCGTGCTGTCCGTCGACGGCAATCAGGCGATCGCAAACTTCCTGAACGGCTCCGGGTCCACCACTTTCACCGTCCTGTCGCATGCCACGCTCGCAGGCGGGCTGCTGGGCGGTGCCGGAGTGTTCTCGACGACCGGGCGTCCTTACGAGATCACCGCGGTGGTTGGCTTTCAGGAACAAGTTATCGCGGCGACCCTGGGTAACGGGGTTACGACGAGCGGCACCGCCGACTTCGCGTTCGTGGCTGGCGCCCCGAACTTCGTGCGCCTGTACTACGGTGCCTCGGGGGCGAGTGCGAACGACAACCTGGTCCATGGGGGCGGCTTTGGCGCTGCGGCTGCCACGAAGAACGCCGACATGCTGCTCGGGACGGGCTTCAACGATGGCCACCTGATCTTCGATTCCACCGTGACCACGGTCGGCGGCAGTTTCTCCGTCACGATCAGCCCGGGCGTTGGAGATCTGGACCAGAGCGGAAACGGCGATCAGTGGACTTCACCGTATGCGCCGGCGGGCCAGCAAAGCGTGAGCGGTTTCGGTTCGAACTCGACCGTGACGGTCGATCTCGCACCGACCTGGTTCGACCCGGATTTCTTCAATAACCCTCCAATACTCCAGTTCCTGCTCGAGAACCTGTCGCTGAACGTGCCCTTCACGACCACCGACCCGTCCCGGAACTTCACGCAAGCTGACAACACGCTTTACAACGTGACGGCAACCGATGGAACCGGCGCGGTCAGCACGCTCGGCCCGACCAATGGCGGTTTGAGCGGTTGCACACCGGTTCCCGGAGGATTCACTGGCTGCACTCCGGACGGTCCGGATTTCCTCTTCTCGACGGACATCAACTCGGCCGTGAGAGGGACCATTCCCGAGCCGGGCACGCTGGCTCTGGCGGGTCTGGCGCTCGCGG
>MNXU01000010.1 GCA_001872285.1 Betaproteobacteria bacterium CG2_30_68_42 | reverse complement strand
GCTCGGTCTTCTGGTAGATGCACGACTTCATGCAGTCGTTGCAGATGCGGTGGCCGGTGGCTGCGACCAGCGGATTGTCGACGACGATCACGGCGAGCGCCGAGACCGTGCGGCCGATCGATCTGAGCTTCTGGAACTCCGAGATCTTTTCCTCGAGCGGACAGCCGGCCAGGGTGACGCCGAGCGCGCTCTTCCTGAACACCACCTTGCGCGGCGCATCGGCGGCGGGCTTCTCGCGCAGCCCCTTGGAGCAGGAATCCTTGCCCTGCGGATGACACCAGATGCAGTAGTTCGCCTCGTCGAGTGCCCGCGTGAAATCCATGCCGGGATCGGTGAGCGCGAAGCCCTCGCGCCGGCGCAGATGCGCGGGCCGGATGCGCCAGGCGCGCGCGCCCGCGAGCTCGGACGGCTCGACCGTCTCTGCGAGCAGGTCTTGCGGGTCGAGCCTGCGCGGTTGCTTGAAGAGAATGCCTGCGCGCGTATGCTCCCGTCCCGCTTCGGTATGCAACGCCCAGGCCGCGTAGCGCAGCGCCAGGTCGAGCTCGGCCGCGTGGGCCGCCTCGTCGGCGAGCCAGCCGCTCACCCGGGTGGCGAATGTCTGCTCGTCGAAGGTCCCGCCGAACAGTTCTCGCAACCGCGCTTCCAGTGCCTGGCCGTCGACCGCCTGCGCCTCGGCCGGCTTGATGCGGGTCGCCGCGCGCCGCTGCACGAAGCGCTGTTTCACCGCGTAGAGCGGCGCAGCCTCCTGGTGCCGCCGCTCCAGCGCGGCGAGTTCCTTCCCGATGCCGAACAGCGTCCCGATGAAGCGATCGAGGTGGGACGAGAGTGCGAGGAGCAGCTCCGATTCGTCCTTTGCCTGGAGTGCCTCCGCATCGGCGCGCCCGGCGAGCAGGCGCTCGCGCAATGCGGTGTCGGCGCGCCCGAGCTCGTCGAGGAACGCGGCATCCAGCCTGAGCAGTCCTGCGCGATCGTAGAGATCATGGAATGCGAATCCGTATGCGAGTTCGAGCATGGTGATCGAGGTCATCCGCAAAGGTCGGGGCGGGCACCCGCCAGCGTATGAGGCATTGTATCAAGCGGTCACGAACCGCATCCCGACCGCGAGCCTTTCCACCTCCTGCCCGTCGATGATGAATGGCGTTCCCGCCGACGGGTACCACGACGAGCAACGCTGGAACACCAGCACGGAAGCGCCGCTGGGGCGTATCGCGCCGCAATCCGCCTGATGGCCTCGCCGATCGTGAAACGACCATGCTCGCGGGATGGACGGCTGCAAGCCCGGCACCAGCGACCATAACTATGTTTGCCGAGACCAAGTTGAGCTGACAAATCAGGCCGAACCGCTGCCGGATGGATCGTATTTCAATGACGCATGCTGTCTCGCCATCCCATGTGAGCCAACGCCAAGCGGGAAGCAGCTTACGTTTTACTGCCCGCATTGCCGGGACTGGCACCGCCACGGCAGTCCAGGTGGCTACAGAGTCGCGCATTGCCACAAACTCGACTCCCCATTACGGGCGCGTGAATACTATATTTTCCTGAAAACGGAGCATTGATCATGCGCCGGCGTGATCGCGCCGTTCCCTTCCCCTGGCCTTCATCCGCCTACAGGGACGAATACCGCCGCCTGCGCCAGCTTGGGCATTCGCCGACCTGGGCGCGGCAATTGATACGCCAAGCAAACCATCAAGCCCGCCTGTTTCCACTTCGAGGCGAGCGCTGCGGGGCCAGGACAAGGAAGGGCACGCCATGCCAAGCGAAGACGCTGACCATTTCTCCAGAGACCAGAAACGACAAGGGCCTGCATCGCTGCAAGCCCTGTTTTGTTTGGTTGCGGGGGCAAGATTTGAACTTGCGACCTTCGGGTTATGAGCCCGACGAGCTGCCAGACTGCTCCACCCCGCGTGTTACATTATCCGGGCGCAGACCCCTCCGGTCAAGCGAAGGATGAGGGCACCGGGGCACCGGAGGTTCTGCGATTCCCTTCACGGGGCCGGGAACCCTCATGAACAGCAGGTTCATCGACAACTGGATCCGCACGCTGCTCGCCGAGCGGCCGCTGCGCGCCAATTCGCTCATCATCACGGTCTACGGCGACTCGATCGCACCGCACGGCGGCACCGTATGGCTGGGCAGCTTCATCCGCCTGGTCGAGCTGCTGGGGCTCAACCCGCGGATGGTGCGAACGGCCGTGTTCCGGCTGACCCGCGACGGCTGGTTCAGCGCGCGCCCGATCGGCCGGCGCAGTTATTACAGCCTCACCAGCGCGGGCAGGCGCCGCTTCGAACACGCGTTTCGGCGCATCTACCAGGCGCCGCCGCGCGACTGGAACGGCGACTGGCAGATCGTGCTCACCTCGTGCGGCGAACTGGCGGCCGAGGAGCGCAACGCGCTCAGGAAGGATCTGCTCTGGGAAGGCTTCGGGACGATCGCGCCGGGTGTGCTCGCCCACCCATCGGCGGACCTCGCCTCGCTCACCGACATCCTCCAGGCCAATGGCGTCGCGGAGCGTGTGGTCGCGTTCCGGGCGCGCAGCCTCGCGGAGATCGCGGCCCGGCCCCTGCAGGCGCTCGTGCATGAGTGCTGGAACCTGGAGGGAATCGCCGCCCACTATGCCGATTTCATCGAGCGGTTCCGGCCGGTGCAGCGCAGCCTCGCGCGGCCCGCGGCGCTCGACCCGCAGCAGTGCTTCGTCGTCCAGACCCTGCTGCTGCACGAGTTCCGCCGCGTGCTGCTGCGCGATCCGCAGCTTCCGGCGCAACTGCTGCCGCGCGACTGGCCCGGCATCGAGGCGCGCGCGCTGTGCCGCGAGCTGTACCTCGTCACCCACCGGCCGGTCGAGCGCCACCTCGCCGCCGTCCTCGAGACGCCCGAAGGTCCCCTGCCGCAGGCGGCGCCGTATTTCTACGAGCGCTTCGGCGGCCTCGACACGCGCGCCACCGCCGGCCAGGCCGCCACGGCGGTCCTCGCCCAATGAACGCACCGGCCATCGCGATCGTGGGTGCAGGCCCCGCGGGCTTCTACGCCGCCGACGCGCTCGTGCGCAGGCTCCCGGATTGCACGCTCGATCTCGTCGAGCGCCTGCCCTGCCCGTTCGGCCTGGTGCGCGGCGGAGTCGCGCCCGACCATCCCGGCACCAAGGCGGTGATCCGCCAGTTCGAGCGCACGCTCTCGCGGCCCAACGTCGCCTTGTTCGGCAACGTCGAGGTGGGCCGCGACGTCTTGCCTGCGGAATTCGCGCAGTTCTACGATGCGACGCTCTACTGCACCGGGGCGCTGCGCGACCGCAGGCTGGAGATCCCGGGCGAGGATCTGCCGGGCGTGTTCGGCTCTGCGCAGTTCGTGAGCTGGTACAACGCGATCCCCTGCGAGCCGCGCCCCGCACCCCGGCTGCCGGGAACCGCTGCGGTGATCCTCGGTCAGGGCAACGTCGCCGCCGACATCGCGCGCATGCTCGCCCGCGCACCCGAGGAACTGGCGGCGACCGACATCAGCGCGCCGGCCTGGGAGGTGCTCGCCGCCGCCCGTCTCACCGACATCTTCGTCATCGGCAGGCGTTCGGCCGCGTGGGCGAGCTTCTCCGCGCTCGAGCTCGAGGAGCTGGGCGCCATCGAGCGCGCCGAGCCGCGCGTCGAGCCGTGCGATCTCGAGCAGGGAATCCCGCAGGACATGCCGCAGGAGCGCAGGCAGGCGGCCGAGCGCAACCTCGAAATCCTGCGCGGATTCGCCGCGCGCGCGCCGCAGGGCAGGCCGGTTCGCCTGCACTTCGTGTTCAACGCGCGGCCGGCGGCCATCCTCGGCTCGACCCATGCCGAAGGCATCCGGCTCGAACGCACGCGCATGGAAGGCGCCCGCGCGATCGCGACCGGCAGCTTCTTCGAAATCGCGGCGGGCACGGTCGTCAGCGCCATCGGCTATCGCAGCGTGCCGATCCCCGGCCTTGCCTTCGACGAGGCGCGCGGCACCGTGCACAACGAGGACGGGCGCGTCGAGGCCGGTGTCTATGCGGCCGGCTGGTGCAGGCGCGGCCCGCAGGGCGTCATCCCGGCCAACCGCGCCGACGCGCTCGCAGTCGCCGAGCGCATCGCGGCCGACCTGGGCGCGCAGGCACAGGTAGCGAAGCCGGGGCGCGCCGCCCTCGACGCGCTGTTGCGCAGCCGCGGCATCCGCTGGATCGATGCGGCGCGGTGGAGGCGGATCGATGCGGCCGAGGTCGCGCGCGGCGCTTCACGCAAGCCGCGGGAAAAGTTCCTGTCGATCGAGGAGATGCTGCGTGCCGCCGGAGCCGATTGACGCGAGCCGCGCGGAACGTCCGGCCGCCCGCTACGAGCCCTCACGTGCGGGACGCGCCCAGGCCAGTACCAGGTAGGCGAGGAAGCAGCACGCCAGCCCGACCAGATTGGCCCACAGCAGGCTGCCGTACTTGCCCGCACCGATCGCGAACGGGATCGCCCCGAGCGCGAACGCACTCCCGAAGGCGAGCCCGACAGCCACGCTCGCGTAGTACGAGGCCGGCCCCGCGCGCCGCCAGCGCGAGAGCAGAAACACCGGCGCGAGCCCGATCACCATCGTGCCGCTCACCGTGGTCGCGGACAGGATCGCGGGATCGGCGTGCACCATCAGGCCACCCGCGAGCGCCAGCACCACCATGGCGGCGCGTCCGACCGTAATGCGATCGGTCCGCAGGCCCGGGAGCAGTTCGACCGCCACCAGCTTGCCGGCGGATGCGAAGGTGCTGTCGAGCGTCGAGGCCGCGCTCGTGAGCATGATCAGGTTCATCATCAACAGCATCGGCAACCCGAACGCGGCGGCCGTGGCCGCAGTGGAGTTTCCGTCGAGGCCCGCCTGCCGGTGGTGGATCCCGACCACGCTGAACAGCAGGATCAGCGCGACCCCGGCGATCCCGGCCATCACGAAGGCCCGCAGCATCACCTTCTTGTCCGTGATGAAGCCGCGATCTGTCATGACAGGGTCATGGAATCCGTAGCTCCAGATCTGCAGTAGCGCGACGAGGATGAGGTCGACACCTCCGGCGAGCGTCCAGCTTCCGCTGGTAGCGAGCGTCCTGACCTCGGTCGCCGGCAGCACCAGACCGAGGATGAGGAACAGCAGCACGGCGAACAGCCCCATCTGCACGGCGTCGGTCAGGATGCTCGAGCGCAGGCCGGACTTGAGCGAGTAGCCGAGGATCAGCGCCGTTGCCGCCCATGCGGCGGCGTAATACATCGGGCTGCCGACCGGGCCGAAGTAGGCGGCGACGACAATGGTGTTGCTCCAGATCTCGTTCCACAGGCGAAACAGCAGGATCAGCGCGAACAGCCGGAAGGCGCCGCGGCCGAAGCGCGAGGTGACGAACGCGTGCAGGCTGGCGTAGCCCTGGTTGCGCAGGGCGAGGATCGCGTAACCCGCGACCACGATCGAGAGCCAGTAGGTCGCGTAGGCGAGCCCGCCCGGCACGCCGAACCGGCTGCCGAGGTCGGCGGCGTTCTGGATCGACTTGGCGAAGATCCACGAGATCAGCAGGCTGGCGGTGAGCAGCGCGACCCCGACCTCACGCCCGCGACTGTCCTTGCCGGCGAAGAACTGGTCGAACCGGCCCGCGACGCTCAGCCGCGGCGAGGCGACGAACATCAACGCCGAGAAGGCGAGCAGGATGCCCCAGTAGTACGCAGTCATGGCCGCCGATCCCCTTCAGAGTCGATCCCGAAGCCCGCGCGCGCACGCGCACGCCGGCATCCACGGCCTTGGACGGAGCGTCCCGCGCCTTCTTACACCGGGGCGAGCATCGTCGCGCGGGAGCGAGCCGGGGCCAGTGATGATCCTGCGATTGCCGCAGCGGCAGCGATCGCGTTCCGGCACCGGCGTGACGCCGTCAACGTTCTGCCGGTCGCCATTTTTCGATGCGGTTGTTGCCGAAATCGGCCGCGAAGACCGTGCCGTCGCCCGAGACCGCGACCGCGATGGCGTGATCGAACTGACCAGGGCCGCTGCCCCTGGCGCCGAAACCGACCAGGAATTTTCCGCTGGCCGAATACTTCTGAACGCGGTTGTTGTAGAAATCGGCAGCGAAGACGTTTCCGGCGCTGTCGGTCGCGATACCCGTAACCGTCGCAAACCAGCCGTTGAAGGGTCCGAAGAGATTCATCGCGAACGGGCCGCCCCACTTGCGAAGGAAAGCTCCATCGGCGCCGAACTCCTGTATCCGGTCGTTGTAGCCGTCGGCGACGTAAAGCGACCCCTCCGCACCGACCGCCACATCCGTCGGATAGTTGAATTCTCCTGCCCGGATGCCGATCTTGCCCGTCGTGCCCCATTGGCGCACGAAGCGGCCATCCGACCCGAGTTGCTGAATGCGCTGATTGTAGAAATCGGCGACGAGCAGGTCACCGTCGGGCGCGACTGCCACGCCGCCCGGCGCGTTGAATTCTCCGCGACCGCTGCCGGACTTGCCGAAGACGCGTCTGGCCCGGCCGTCAAGACCGAAGACCTGAATTCGGTCGTTGAAATACTCGGCCACGTAAAGCTCACCCGCGCGAATCGCGAGATTCATGGGGCGGCCGAGCTGACCCAGCCCCCTGCCGGGCGTTCCGAACTGGCGTTTGAAGCGGCCGTCGCGGTCGAAGACCTGAATGCGGCCGTTGCGGGAGTCGGAGACGAACACCTCGTCGCCGGCGACCGCGATTCCGGTCGGATCGTTGAACTGCCCGGGCGCGCTGCCCTTCTCGCCCCATGCGGCCACGAACATATAGGGCGGCTCCACCGCCGAAGGCACGAAGGCCAGCCAGCCGGCGACGGCGAGGATCGCCAGGATGACGACGATGTTGCGGCCGAACTTGAGGACGCTGGTGAGGGTCACCGCCGATTCGCATCAGAAGTTGATCCGGAAGCCGGTGGTGATGACGTAATCGTTCCTGAGCGCGGTGCCGTTGAGATGCTGGTTCAAGGGAATCTGAATGCCGGCCTCGACGATCCACTTCCGGGTCACGTACTGCAGTCCGGGCGTGATGGACAGCGTCGTGCCTCCCGAATTCGGATCGTCCGCCCCGCCGATGCGGTCCCGGGCCGAGTGCGCGAGACTGGCTTCGAGCACGCCGTAGAGGAAGGCGGGGACGTCCGCACCCAGGTTGCGCGGCCACAGGCGGTATTGGAGCGAGGCATCGATCCGCAAGACGTTGCCGGGCTGGAAGCCCTTGGCCTCCCGGCTCGCCTGGTAGCCCGCCTGGCCGTCGATTTGTAAATCCAGGGTCTGCCAGGTGACCACCGCGCCGCCGAGCGCGTCCCACGATCCGGAACCCGGCTGCACCGCAGGCGGCAGGCGACCGAAGCCGTCGCGGGCGTCCTCCTCGCCGGTCGGCGCCTTTACGCCCAGGAACGGCGCGATGCGCAAGGTGCGCCCCGGCGTGTCTCGCTGGAATGCGGTGTAGCGGCCCTGCACGGTGAGATCGCCCACGCCCGATTCACGACGGGTGAGAGCCTCTCCGCCCATGGTCATGTCCAGGCGTTTGTTGAACCAAGGCAGCATGCCGAACAGCGCAAAGTCACTGGTCACGCCATAGCCGAGTACCGACATGACACCCGAAACCCGCATGTCGCGCTGTGCCGGCGTGGGATCGTCTGCGATCTTCATGTATATGAACTGCTCGCGCAGCACATAACCGCCCTCATGCACCGGCAGCGCCGTGTTGAAGGTAATGGGTGCGCCCCAGGCGGTGCCCGCCCACACGCACAGGATGGACAAGCCCGTCTTGATGAGCGTCTTCATCGCGGCCCCGCATTCGGCACGGACTGCGCCGGTTCGAGCTTGCGCAGACTGAAGCCGGCTTCTTTCACCGCCTTTCTGGCCGTTGCCTCATCCAGCGTGAAACCGTCCTGCATGATGACGATCACGGCACCATCCTTGATGTTCGTTTCAACGCGCTCGACACCCTCAATAGCATTCAACTTCTTCTCGATGCCGTAGGCGCAGAACGGACAGGCCAAACCGTCCACACGCAGTTGGTAGCTGAGCGGGGCGGCCAAAACGCCGCTCGCGGCCAGCATGAGGCTGAACGCGATCGCCGTGCGTTGTAAAAAGGTTTTGAACTTCATGGCGGTCTCCTGTCTGCTCTGGTCAATGAGGCGATGTGAAAATGGTAATCCTTGGAGCACGCTCCAGAGTCAAGCGCCATTTCGGATGCAGCTATCCCGCGCAGCACGAAAGCTGCTTCACGTCTTTGGTAAACGTCTGCGCGCACAGCTTCAGCCCCTCGACCATCGTGAGATAGGGAAAGAGCAGGTCGGCCAAATCCTGCACCGTCATACGCGCACGGATCGCAATGGCGGCAGTCTGGATGATCTCGCCGGCTTCGGGCGTAACCGCCTGCACCCCCAGCAAACGCAGGCTTCCGGCTTCCGCGACCAGTTTGATGAAACCGCGTGTATCGAAGTTGACGAGCGCGCGCGGCACGTTTTCAAGCGACAGCGTGCGGCTGATGGTCTCGATACCTTCGTCGTGCGCCTCCGCTTCGGAAAGTCCCACCGTCGCCACCTGAGGATCGGTGAACACCACCGTCGGCATGGCGGAAAGATCGAGTGCGGCATCGCCGCCGGTCATGTTGATCGCCGCGCGCGTACCGGCGGCTGCCGCGACATACACGAACTGCGGCTGGTCGGTGCAGTCGCCGGCGGCGTAGATGTTCGGCGCGCTGCTGCGCATCTGGTCGTCGATCACGATATTGCCGTGCGGACTGACCGCCACACCGGCCTGGTCCAGCCCGAGGCTACGAGTGTTGGGTGAGCGTCCCGTGGCAACGAGCAAGCGGTCGGCGCGCAGCTCATCATTCTGCAT
>MNXU01000082.1 GCA_001872285.1 Betaproteobacteria bacterium CG2_30_68_42 | reverse complement strand
ATCTAACGACAGCACTTTTTCTGTCCAATCGAGTCGAGCCACCTCTGGGCATCGATTCAGTCGTCAGGCCTCAGCACGGCCATCTGGCCGTGCGCTGTCTTAATCCCTTCTTCATCAGGGCATCGATTCAGTCGCCGACTAACGCAGAGGTAACAGACGCTGACGCGTCTTAATCCCTTCTTCATCAGGGCATCGATTCAGTCATACCCATGACCGTACGGTGGACTCGTGATGAACTGTCTTAATCCCTTCTTCATCAGGGCATCGATTCAGTCTCGATAGGAGAGAATCGTGAATGAGGAGTTCAAAAGTCTTAATCCCTTCTTCATCAGGGCATCGATTTAGTCCCATCCCCGAAGCCGAAGACGAAGCCGACGCCCCGTCTTAATCCCTTCTTCATCAGGGCATCGATTCAGTCGCCATGGTTTCACCTGGTCGACGACCGGGAGGTGTCTTAATCCCTTCTTCATCAGGGCATCGATTCAGTCTTCAACGGCTCGGTCGCTGTGGAGCCATTCACCCGTCTTAATCCCTTCTTCATCAGGGCATCGATTCAGTCCCCCCGCAAGGACTGGAAGGCCGTCGTTCAGATGTCTTAATCCCTTCTTCATCAGGGCATCGATTCAGTCGATGCCGGGTTCAGCCCCCGGTTTCCCGCCGAGGTCTTAATCCCTTCTTCATCAGGGCATCGATTCAGTCACATCGCGGCCATCACGGCCATCGCACTGTCCGGGTCTTAATCCCTTCTTCATCAGGGCATCGATTCAGTCCTGTAAGCGGGTGCCCTTGGAACCGGCCCGGGTCTTAATCCCTTCTTCATCAGGGCATCGATTCAGTCGTCCCAACGTTGAATGCCATTGGGGAGATCTGGGAGGTCTTAATCCCTTCTTCATCAGGGCATCGATTCAGTCAGAGAAGCGCGGACGGGGTTGGATCTCGACGCACTGTCTTAATCCCTTCTTCATCAGGGCATCGATTCAGTCAAGGTTATCACATGCAAGACCACAGTAAGCGCGGTGTCTTAATCCCTTCTTCATCAGGGCATCGATTCAGTCCCAGAAGTTCCCGCTGGACTCCACCAACTGCTGTCTTAATCCCTTCTTCATCAGGGCATCGATTCAGTCGCCATGAGCATGCTGGCTTGCCTGCATTCCACGAGTCTTAATCCCTTCTTCATCAGGGCATCGATTCAGTCGCCGAAACCAGAAATGTCGAATTCAAATTCGACGTCTTAATCCCTTCTTCATCAGGGCATCGATTCAGTCAGTTACTACATGCAAGACCACCGCAAGTACGGTGTCTTAATCCCTTCTTCATCAGGGCATCGATTCAGTCCATTGAAAGGAACTGGAATGAAAGTTACTACATGTCTTAATCCCTTCTTCATCAGGGCATCGATTCAGTCCCTCCGACCTTGCCCAAGCCATCAGCCAAATCGTCTTAATCCCTTCTTCATCAGGGCATCGATTCAGTCGGTGACGCGATCCGGATAGTCCGGGGGTACGCGTCTTAATCCCTTCTTCATCAGGGCATCGATTCAGTCACGGGGTTTGATCTCGATGCACTCCTCGCCCCCGGTCTTAATCCCTTCTTCATCAGGGCATCGATTCAGTCCGGACAAACTGTCCTGGGCGGTCTCAGTGCTGAGTCTTAATCCCTTCTTCATCAGGGCATCGATTCAGTCATCCGTACAGCTCCTGAATCACAATCCACGCCCGGTCTTAATCCCTTCTTCATCAGGGCATCGATTCAGTCCGATGATTTTGTTGATGTCACCAAGCCGGTGGGTCTTAATCCCTTCTTCATCAGGGCATCGATTCAGTCCTGGCAGTGGTTCAATTCGCCGCTGCCGCCGCGTCTTAATCCCTTCTTCATCAGGGCATCGATTCAGTCGAAATTTATCGAGAAGAAGCGACATCTCATTAAGTCTTAATCCCTTCTTCATCAGGGCATCGATTCAGTCAAAGGGAAAGATCAACATGCAGCTGGAGGAGGATGTCTTAATCCCTTCTTCATCAGGGCATCGATTCAGTCTTCTCGTTCGGATTGTCGTTGGTCCGACAGGTGGTTGCGAAGGCGGTCGCCAGGGTTTTCGGTCGCGTTCGAGCCGATTGCCTGCTCCTCGCCGATGTGCCACGTGTCGCCCACCAGAAACACCCTTTCCGGCAGCCATTGCCTGCCGAATCTATACAACTGCGTGCGCGAGGGCAAGTGATACATGCGCACGTCGTCCCGGCGCGCGTCGATGCGCGTTTCCAGCCCCCGGGTCAGCAGATCGATCTCGCGCGGCGAGAACCAGCCCAGGAACACCGAATACTGCACCGGCATCGCCACCGCCTTGAGATAGCGATGCACGCGCGCGAGCCGCATCGGGTCGGCGATGTCGTAGGCGATCAGCCAGGCATCGGGCCCGAACTCGAACCAGCGCTGCTCGAAGCGGCTCGTCGTCATGTGTCCCCGTATCCGAGTTCGATCACACGCTGCTCGAGCAGGCCGAGGTAGTCGTGCGCGAGTTTCCACTGGCGGGTTTCCCGGCGCTGGTAGGCATCGGCGAGCTGCCGCCCGTCGGGCATTGCGCCCGTGTGCTCCAGCACGCGCCAGGCGAGGACCCGCGCATCCCAGCCGAGCAGGCGTCCGAGGTCACGCACCAGGTTGAAGCCCTCGCGCCCATCGACCAGCAGCCCCGGCGCGACGCTGGATTCCTGGAGCAGCCGCGCCGCAAAGGCCATCGCAGCCGATTCCAGAAACCCGCGCGCCCGGCGCGCAGCCTGCGCGCCACCTGCAGCCGCGAGCCGCGCGCGGATCGCCTCGCGCGCGGCGGTGGGCCGCAGGTCGCGCAGGCGCAGGCCGAGGGCGAAGTTCACGGCGAGGATGGCGCGTCGCTCCGCCGCCAGGAGCCACACCGCGTAGTGCCGCGTCCAGTCGGGGCGTGATGCGAATTCTGCGAGCCTCTCGTGCAGCGCTAGACCCTCGGCATGCATGCCCACGCACACCCCGACGAGCGTGCCGTCGCCCTCCGCGAAGCACACCGGGATACCCCGGCGCAGGCACTCGACGAGCGCGCGCGTGTCCCACTGCACCGCGCCGCTCACCAGCACGCGCGACACGCGACGCAGCGGGAAACGGCCATCGGCACGCGCGACCCCCCGCACGGCCAGCGCAGGTCCGTCCAGGCCCACGGCGAACGCGCGGGAGGCGTCGATGTACAGCGGTCTCAAAACGCCTCCCCGCCGTCGTCGAACGCGCCGGCGGCCGCTGCGGCCGCCTGGGCCGGAAGCGAACGCACGAGCCGCGCGCAGTAGCGGCGCAGAACCTTGCGCGCGCCACGCCCGAAACCCTGCCAGCCCTCGTAGAAGCGCGCACGCCCGGCCTTGCCCATCAAACATGCGCCCTTGTCGGCGCTGAAGTCCTCGGGCCGGAGCCTGCGCGCGCGAAACAGCTCCCACACCCAGCGGTCGGCCGCCGGGCGCAGCGGCTCGACGAGATCGCACGCGAGCGACTCGCGTCCGAACGAGGGCTCGTGCAGAAAGCCCACGTAGGGATCGAGCCCGCAGCCGTAGGCGCTGGCCACCGCCTCGTGGTGAAGCAGCGTGTAGGCGAGCGAGAGCGCGGCATTCACCGGGTCGCGCGGGGGGCGGCGGTTGCGTCCGGCGAATTTCAGCTCGGGCGCGAACAGGCTCGCCAGGCCGGGGAAATACGCGGCGGAGCCGCCGCCCTCCAAACCGCGCATCGCGGCTACATCGGCGGCCTTGGCGGCGCCTTCCAGGCAACGGCCGAGACTGCCGATGGCATCGCTGAGCGGCTTGCGCGCATCGGGGCGCTCGCGCAGGGCATGCTCGATGAAGCGCAGTTGCCTGCGCAGCTTGGCGCACACCAGCGCGCGCACCGCGGCACACTTGAACGCCGGATCGCCGGCAGCGGCGAACTGCGCCAGCCGGATGCGGGCGTCATTGTGTGGCGGCCCGAGCACGATCGCGACCCGCCGCGAGGCGCGCCCCGACAGGAAGAGCAGCGAGACACCTGCTTCGGCCGCGCCCGCGATGACCTGCGCGTCGAGCCGCACGTCGCCGCGGATCACGGCCCGCTCGATGAGTGCGAGCGGCACGGTGCGCCGGCGCTCGCCGTCCTGGTAGAGCGCGAGCGCCCGGCCGTCCAGGCGCAATTCGGTGCCCGCGCGATCGACGTAGAGCGTGGCCATGGCTCACCCGTAATAGAAGAACGGCGGATCCTCGGGCGCCACCGCGATGCCCAGCGCGCGCACGATCGCACGCGGGTCGAGCCGCAGCAGGAAGAAGGCATCCTCCCGCGCATCGAGCACGGCGGTCATGTCGCGAACGAGCGCCGCACGTTCGCCCTCGGACAGGAAACACTCGTAGGCGGACTTCTGCCCGCCGGTCGCGTGGCCCTTGACCAGAACCAGCGCCTCCCGCAGCCGCATCGGGTCGGCAACGTCGTACGAAGCTAGGAAGAGGTCGCGTGTGTCCATGCCCGGCATTGCAGCACATGCGCGCGAGCGACATGCGCCCGGCAAGCTTGCGGCCCTGCGGCGGCCCCGGCGCGCCGCGCGCTGCTTCGTCGGCCCGCGGCCTCCTCGCAATGACTGCCGAGAGGTATTGCGAGGAGCACCTTTCTGCTGTCATTGCGAGGAGCGAAGCGACGAAGCCATCTCGCCGCGCGGCGTGTGCCGTCCTCGCCCTCGTCAGTACATGCCGCGGCGCCGGCCGGCCATGAACGTCTTCTCCGGTCCGTTTCCGTTCTCCACGGCAGGGCGTGCGAAGGCGCACAGGTGCACGAGCGCACGGTCGGCCACCAGCGCCGCACCGCACAGCCCGAGCCCTTCGAGGCGCACGTCTTCACCCATGCCGACCGCCGGGTAGCGCCGCGCGGAGGCGATGCGCAGCGCGTCGAGAAACCTGCGCGCCCCATCCTGGTCCGGCACGGCGTCGCCCACGTCCGGCTCGAGCGCATCGAGCGCGTAGCTGCGAACGAGCTTGTCGCGCACGCGGTCGAAGGTGGCCGCGCGGTCGAAGACGTCGAGCCCGGCGATGCGCCCGCCGATGCCGAACAGCGCGCCGCGTTGCCCGGCGACCGAGCCGATCGAGCGTTCGAAGGCAGCGACATCGTCGTCGAAGCGCTCGAACACGTCGTCCATGGCCGAGGTGTGCGAACGCGAATTCATCCTCTCCATCTTCATCGCGATCGCGTCCCACACCTCGCCCTGATGCGAGTGTCGGCCGGCGCCCGAGGCCAGCGATTCGCTCACATGAGCCGCCTTGGCCGCACGCAGCCTGGCGAAGGCCGCGGACCTCGAAGCGCTGAAGCCGTAGCTGCGCGAGGCCCAGCGGCCGGCTTCGACGCAGGACACCGGAATGGTGATTTCGGCATGGGCCGGAACCAGGATGCTGAGGTTGAGGATGCGGTTCTGCTTGGCGCCGACCAGTTGCTCCCCGTCGAGCAGCAGAACCGGGCGTTCGCCCGAATTGACCGCCTTGAGTTCGGGCACGCTGCCGGCGGCCGAGACCTCGGTGATGCGCAGCGTCTTCGCCGCGAGCGCCTCGTCGAGGGTGAGGTAATCCGGCCCCGGCGCGTCGGCGCCGGTGAGCGGAAAGACGGCGAGCCGGCCGTGCACTGCGGCTTCGCCGAGGACCAGGGTGGATAGGGTTGGCGCGATGGTTTGCATGGCGGTTTTCCTTCTGTGGATCGGGTCGTCATTGTGCGCCAGCCACTGGCTCACAAAGTGAGCCTGGCGGCTTTGCGTACGGGGACGATTGAACCACTGCGGCGGCGTCCGCACCGGCTTCGCAAGCTTGCAACAAGCATTCGCTCCGCGCTCCGCGCGGCGATGGAGTGCGCTCCGCTCCGTCGTACTTGCGGGCGCGATGCGAAAACGCCGGTCATTGCGGGAAGCAAAGCGAGGAAGCGGTCTCATGGCCTCGCGCTGGCCCCGGCGCGCTTCGCGCCGCCGCTTTTCAGAACTCGGGGAATCGGTCGGGGAGCTGCCCGAAAGGGTTTCCCGCGCCCACGGCTTTGAGCAGCTCGCGCAGCAGCGGCTCGAAACGTGCTTCGATCCAACCGGAGAAGGCCTCCCAGTCGGGACGGCTCACCGGCGCGAAGCCATGGGCGAGGATCGAGTGGTTGCGCCGCTGGAGATGGTCGAGCATGGCGCTGCGTTCCTCGCGGATGAATCGCGCGGCAGCCCCCTCGACGTGCCGCTCGACGAGCGACCAGGCGGCGAACAGCGCTGCCTGATAGCGGCCCTCGCGGTCGGGCGCGAGGTCGGCCTCGCGCGCGATGTCCGCGGGCAGCGCGTCGGTGTTCCAGCCGCGCTCCTTGCGCAGAATCCATTGCGCCGTCCATTCCAGCAGCCGGTAGGCGCGGGCGACCGCATCGTCATGGCGGCCGGCGACGGCGCGCCGCTTCGCGTTGAGCCACAGGTCCCAGATCCGCAGCCCTTCCGTGCGGGAATCCGCACCGCCGCCGGCGAGCAGTTTGAGCTGCGGATAGTGGCCGGGGAAGGCCCTTGTGACGATCGGTTCGTAGGCGCGCAGCGTTTCCAGCGCACCGGCATGGTCGAAACGGTCCCAGGCGGCGAAGGCGCGGGAGAAGTCGCGGGCGCGCTGCCAGTGGGCGCGCAGGCTCGCATTGGCGGGCGTCCGCAAGGCGCTCAGCCCGGCGGCGGCCTCGTCCCAGGCGTAGCGGCCCCATACAGCGAGCAGCGGCGCCATCTCGCGTTCGAGCCGGATAACGTCCACCACCGCGGGCACCGCGGCCTGGGTGCCCTCGCGCACCTTGATGAGGTCGGCGCGTGCGCCCGACACGAGCTGCAGCGTGATGTCGGCATCCTCCAGCGCCGCGAGCACCAGCGCGGAGGTCATCGTCTTGGTGCCGCCGGTATAGTCGGCGATGCGCTGCGCGTCCGGGAAACGCGCGGCGTTCTGCTCGAACTCCCGGCGCATGGCCTGGTAGCAGCCGTCGAGATCGTCGGCGGGCACGCTCACCACCTCCCATGTGCCGGGCACCAGTTCGCATTGCGCGGGGATGTTGGGCAGCGTGGGGCGCTCGTCCGCGGGATGGGCCTTGACGCACAGCCCCTTGCCTTCGACCTGGGCGCACGAACCAGGCCGGTCGGTGGCCGGATCCTTGCCGGTGCAGAAAAACACGACATGGGCGGGGCGCAGCGCGCGGATCGCGGTGACGATGGGCTGGTGGGAGCCGCCGACGGTGACGAAGAGGATGCTTGCGGAGCTGGTCATCTGCATTGGCCGGTCGTCCCGAAGGCGATTTCAAGCAGCCGTGCCACGCCATGCCGCAGGGCGATGGGCCGCACGGTCATTGCACTTCCACGAGCGGCAGCGTGCCACCCGCGAATGGATCTCTTTCCAAAGCCGTCCAGCCGTCGAAGGCAAGTTCCCCTTTTACGCGCTTGAACTTTCTTGACCTCATCTTTGGTTCGCCAATCGATCTGCCGCCTTTCGCCGTCGTAACCCCAGATCTGGAAATACGGCAGGAAACGGCGACCCGGCGGCGCAGCAAGAGCGACCTGGTGCCGAGACGCTTCGGCGCGAGAGGGAGATCACTTTCCCGCATGGCCCACCCAAGTCTTCAGGCGCTCGCCGAGACGGTCAAGCTCGGTGCCGCCCACGAACTCGATGTTGTCATGCTCCAAGAATTTGCGCACCGCGTATTCCTCCACCCGCGCCCCAAAGCGCTCCAGATCGCCGGCAGAAAGCTCCCGCCCCCCGCGCCTCGGGCGTGATGTCGAGCGAGAGATTGAAATACCGCGCGCCGCGTGCGCACGCCTCGGCGGCGAGATCGACACGGAGCGTGCCGATGACGACATCGCCCGCCTTGACTTCGGCCACGTCGAGGTGGGCGACCTGCCGGCCGACGGCGATGCCGTGCCGCGCGGCCCATTCGATGGCCCCGGGGTGGCGGGAGACGAAGAAGGTGGTCAAGGGTTTACCTTGACTCGCAGCAGCGTGTTACCAGCCACATAAGTATCGAGTTTCACGAACTGGTTGGCCTCGATCTTCGTGCGGATGTCGGCAGGCAGGCTGGCGAGCAGCATTTCGCCTCTTGGGGCCAGCGCGATGGCGGTCTTGCCGTCCTTTTCCGCAGTAAGCGACTTGTTGGCGCGGTTGAATTTGATCCGCGCACCATGCCAGCAGACGGCCTCGGCTTCCTGTCGTTCGCGTTCGCGCGCTCTGGCAGTCTGTGTCTCGGCCTGGCGCTGTTTTTCCATTTCTGCGAGGCGGGCCTGCTTCATGCGTTCGGTTTCCATCGCGCCGTAGCCCACGGCAGTTTTCGCGCCGAACCCCAGCCATTTGAAGGCGTGGGCGAAAGCGGCTTCGAGCAGGGTTTTCCAGCGCGGCGAGCCGTCTTGACCCACTTGCGCAAGCTCGGGCGCGAGCCTGACGAGATGCGCCGCGTCGCATTGCACGTGGAAGACGAAGTCGGAACCGGGCGGCACGGTGAGGAAACTGATAGGGTTGGGCTTGCCGGATTCGTGTGGCGTCATGCTCCCGGCATAGGCGTCTTGCTGGTAGTAGTGGCTCTGGTGCGGCGTCATGATCTCCACAGCCAAGCTGATTTGGTCGGGACTCTTTGGATTTTCTGGGGCGATCTGCGGAATCACGTCCCAGAACGTGAGCGCGCCGCGCACGTGGTCGGTGTCCCCGGTTTCCGTCTCGCGCCCGAAGAGCGCGTCGAGCATGGAGAGTGCGATCTTGCGGCGTTCCTTGCCGACGCCGATTTCGATGTAATAGCGCTGCTCGTCGCTCCAGCCTTTTTTTCGCCCCACTGACCCGATGCCAGCTCGCGC
>MNXU01000094.1 GCA_001872285.1 Betaproteobacteria bacterium CG2_30_68_42 | reverse complement strand
CCTCGGGCGTGCCGACGACATGGTCACGGTGCGTGGCGTCAACGTCTTTCCGGCCGCCGTCGAGAACCTCGTGCGCGGATTTCCCGAAGTCGTCGAGTTCCGCGTGACGGTCGGGCTGGCGCGCGAGATGGACGAGATGGAGGTCGAGGTCGAACTCGCGCAGGGCACCGATGCCGGCCTCGCGCAGCGCATCGGCGCGCGACTCGCCTCGGCGCTCGGATTCCGGCCGCGCGTACGCTGCGTCGAGCCGAACAGCCTGCCGCGCTTCGAGCTGAAGGCAAAGCGCTTCCACGTCAGGCGCGGCGACTGAACGCCGCGCACGCTGCTTCAGATCACGTAGACGGGCTGGCGCAGTCTGCGCGCGAGCAGCTTGCCGAGCCGCTTCGCACTCGGGCGGCCGCAGGCGGTGAAGCTGTCCCGCCCCATCACCAGCGCCGCGGCGTCCTCGTGCTCGACGAACTCGGCGAGCGCATCGAGCGGCTCGCCCGCAACGATCCGGAAGCTCGCATCCGGAGTCCCGGCACAGACTTCCGAGAACTGGATCCGCGCGCACTCGGAATGCCGCTCCTGGTCGCCGCGCACGTAGTCGAGAAACCCCTGGCGCGCGTTGCGCGAACTCTGCCAGTCGTTGCCGATGAAGTCCGCCCAGCCAGCGTCGATGACGAAGACGCCGGTGAGCGGCCGGCTTTGCTGCGCCGCCAGCTCGCGCGCGCGTGCGAGCGCGAGCGCGCTGGCTTCGGTTCCATCGACCGCGACGACGATCGCGCCCATCCTATTTCATGGTGAGCACGATGATGAGGGCGACGACCAGCGTGGCGAGGATGATCGCGCCCCAGTCCTCCTGGCGGTCGTCGCGAAACAGCGTCATCTTGCCCTTTTCCGCGGAGGCCACGGTTTCGCTGCCGATTCTTTCTTCAGCCATGATGTTCTCCCAGACTCAGATCGCGACGAGATAATCCCGGATCGCCAGCACGACCAGCAGCGCGAGTACGTACTTGGTGACGCCCACGATGAGGCCGACCTTGAGCGGAGTGCCGCCGGCCTGCGCCAGTTCGCGCACGTCGATGTAGCCGCCCAGGCCCACCAGGCCGATACCGAAGATCCAGGTCATCCACAGGCGCAGCATCTTGATCGTGGCCGAGGCCGCCGGTCCGCCCTTCATGCCGACGTCGCCGAAGGCGCCGATGCTGGTGAGGATCACCATGACCAGGAAGCCAAGCACGAAGACCGGGAACTTCTCGACGAAGAGCTGGCCGATGGTCTTGCGCTCGGCGCCGCCGTTGCCCTGCGCGCCGGCCCAGTACCACACGGTCACCGCGAAGACCGCGAACGGGATGGAGATCACCCGCATGATGTTCCAGATTTCCGCCACCGAAACCGCGGTTCCCGGAGCGATGTTGGGGTTGAAGGCGAGGCTCGCGGCCAGCACCTGTCCGGAGTTCAGGATCCCGGTCCCGACCCAGGCCCCGTACTGGAGGTCGGTCAGATCGAGCGCATGCCCGATGAACGGGCTGATGAACATCGTCAGGATGCCGAAGCCGAGGATGGTGGCGACCGCGTAGGCGACGTGGGCCGGCTTCGCCTCGACCGCAGGCGCGGTGGCGATCGCGGCGCTCACGCCGCAGATGCTGCACGCATTGGCCAGCACCCCGGTCATCGAGCGGTCCATGCTGAACAGCCTGCCCAGCCACAGCACCATCACCACCGACAGGATGACGAAGCCGCCGATCAGGAAGATGGCGATCGCACCGAGCTGCACGATGGCCTGCACCGTGTAGAGCGAGCCGAGCAGGATGATCCCGGTCTTGATGAACAGGCGCGAGAGCCGGAATCCGTCGACGAACAGGTTTGGCAGCTTCCCTCCGAAAATGACATTCCGGTAAATCATGCCGAAGATGATGCCGAGCAGGATGTAGTTCAGATGCACGACCTTGACCAGCCATCCCTTCTGGTCGAACAGCACCGCCGAGGACATCCATGGCTCGATCCAGTAACGGATCACCACCATGGTGCCCACGATCAGGACCAGCCCGGGAATCGCTCCGGGCAGTTTCTGCAGAAAGCCCGAACCGCCGCCGGAGACCGCCGCATCGCTCATGATTCCTCCTCTAGAGACTGTTTTTCGTTAGAACCCGTTCTGCCCGGCGGCTCCGCCCTCTGGCAGGGAACCGCCCCGGCTGCCGGCATGTCGACAGCGGGCGCAGTGTGGCGCAGGTTGCGGTGCAGCAACAAGCCGGAACGTGTTGATGGCTCAATAGACGATACTGATCGGGCGGTCGTACGCCGGGCTGGCCGGTTCCGCATGCGGCACGCAAGGAGGGAGTTGCCCGAAGCGTTCGGGCGTTTCTGCTCGCCTGGATCGATGAAATCCTGACGCTCGCGTGCCCGAGGGTTGGTGACGGGATGCGTGTCTCCGCCCTCATCACCGAGGCGGTCGCCGTGCGCGACGGAATGGACTGCTCTCCGGTATCTCGGCACGAGCCCGAGCATCGACCGGGGCTGCCAGACCCGGAGATACGATCAAGACAACGGTGCATCAGTGGGATGCAAGGCGGATCTTGACGTCGCTGCCGACACCGCATTCGTGGATGCGATGTTGATGAGTGCCATCCGAGTGACATCCAGCCCGATCACTGCCGAGATCGGCCGCGGCGGTGAAGCCGAACCCCGTATCGAACAGCAGGCCGCGCGGCGCAGAGGGCGATGGGCGATGAGAGGCGGGCTTATTCGCACCGGAAAGCCACGACGTGATCGACAGCCAGCCTGATGCCGATCTTTTCGCCGATGGCGTGATTGTGGTGCGAGGGCACCAGCGACAGCGCGCGCTGGCCACTCGGCAGCTTCAGCGTGTAGAGAAACTCGGCGCCGCGGAACGCCTTGTTCTCGACTTCGGCCAGCAGCAGGCTGTCTTCGTCGTGGATGATGTCGTCGGGTCGCAGCAGCACCTCGACACGGCAACTGCGCACGCATTCCGCGCAGCCGCTGGCGTCGCACTCGACCGGAATGTGCCCGTCCAGCACGCCGAGTTCGATTTCAACCTGATGGTCGTTGATGACCTCGCCGGTGACCAGCGCACCTTGGCCGACGAAGTCGGCGACAAAACGGTTGGCCGGTTCGTGGTACAGGTTGTAGGGCGTGTCCCATTGCTGGATGCGGCCGTCGTGCATGACGCCCGCCCAGTCGGCCAGCGCAAAGGCTTCGTGCTGGTCGTGGGTGACGATGAGCGCGGTGGTGGCTTCGCGCTTCAAGATGTCGCGCACCTCGATCGACAGACGCTCGCGCAGTTCCACGTCCAGGCTGGAGAAAGGCTCGTCCATCAGGATCAAGCGCGGGCGCGGCGCCAGCGCGCGTGCGAGCGCCACGCGTTGCTGCTGGCCGCCGGAAAGCTGGTGCGGGAACTGCCCGGCGTGGCCGGCCAGGCCGACGAGATCCAGCAGTTCGTCGATGCGGGTCTGCCTGGCGGCGCGGGAGGCGCCGCGCAGGCCGAAGCCGACGTTGTCCGCTACGTTCAGATGCGGAAACAGCGCGTAATCCTGGAATACCATCCCGACGCGGCGCTTTTCGGCCGGCAGCATCCAGCCCGGCCGGTTGACGATTTCGCCGCCGATGCGGATCTCGCCGGTCCGGATCGGCTCGAAACCGCAAATGCAGCGCAGGGTGGTGGTCTTGCCGCAGCCCGACGGGCCTAGCAGGCAGCCGATCGTGCCTTCGGGCAGGGTGAAGGAAAGGTCGGCAATGACTTGTCGTTCGGCATAGGACTGCGCGACGGCATCGAGCACCAGCTCAGCCATGTGAATGGTCGCCGCGCCAGGTCAGGAGAATCACGGGGATGATGCCGGCCATGACGATGGCGAGCGAAGGCAGCGCGGCGCGTTCCCATTCACCTTCCGAAGTCATCTCGAACACCCGCACCGCCAGCGTGTCCCAGCCGAACGGGCGAGTCATTAGGGTGATCGGCATTTCCTTCAGAATGTCGACGAACGCGAGCGTCGCCCCGGTCAGCAGGCTGGTGCGCAGCAACGGCAGGTGCACCCGAGTCAGCAGGCCGGGGGTGCCGCTGCCCAGGCTGCGCGCGGCTTCGTCGATGTTGCGGGTGATGCGGTGCAGCCCGCTGTCGATGGGGCCGAAGCCCACCGCGAGAAAACGTACCAGATAGGCCAGCAGCATCACCAGTAGCGTGCCCTTGAGTAGCTCGCTGCCTTCGAAGCCGAACCCGGTATGTCCGATATCGATCAGCCAGTTGTCGAGCCACGCCACCGGGATGAACAGCCCCACCGCCAGCACCGTGCCGGGGAAGGCGTAGCCGAGGGTGGCGAGGCGCTGTGTCCATACCATCGCCGAGCCCGGGCGCTGGCGTCCCGCGTAGACGAGTAACAGGGCCACGGTCACCACCATCAGCGCGCCGATGCCGGCCAGCAACACGGAATGCCGGGCAAATGCCCAGTAACGGGCGTCGAGATCGTTGGCAACGACGTCGCGTGTCCACAGCGCAAGCTGGATCACCGGGATGATGAAGGCCGCGCCCAGCACCATGCCTGCATACAGCAGGGCCAACCCGGCCAGTGCGCGCGACAACCTGATGCGGCGCGAAGCGGCGCTGCGGCCCACCGCGCCGTAGCGCATCCGCGTGCGCGAGCGCTGCTCGAACACCACGGCGACCAGCACGAACAGGATCAGGATCGACGCGAGCTGTGCCGCCGCGGCGAGGGAAAACAGGCTGTACCACGCCTTGTAGATGGCGGTGGTAAAGGTGTCGTAATTGAAGATTGCCATGGTACCGAAGTCGCCCAGCGTTTCCATCAGCGCCAGCATCAGCCCGGCGGCGATCCACGGCCGCGCCATCGGCAGCGCCACCCGGAAGAAGCCCTGCGTACGCGAGAGTCCGAGCGATTGGGCGGCTTCCAAGGCGATCGCACCCTGCGTCGAAAAAGCATTCTTGGCGATCAGATAGACGTAGGGATAGAGCGCCAGCGACATCACCAGAATGACGCCGCCGCGCGAGCGGATCTCCGGCAGGCTGGTGAGGCCCCAGTCCTCGCGCAGCCAGGTTTGCAGGGGGCCGGTGAAATCTAGCAGACCGATGGCGACGAAGGCCGTGACGTAGGCGGGCAGCGCCATCGGCAGCAGCAGTGCCCATTCGAACACGCGGCGGCCCGGAAAGTCGCACATCGCTGCGAGCCAGGCCAGCGACACGCCCAGCACGCTGACGCCGATGGCTACGCCGATCACCAGCCACAGCGTGTTGCCCACGAGTTCGGGCAGAACGAATTCGGTCAGGTGGGCGAGGATGTCGCCTTCGACATCGGCGAATGAAGAGACGGTGACCACGACCGGCACCAGCACCAGCGCGGCGACCGCCAGGGCGAACAGCATCCAGCCGCTGTAGCGGGGGCGGGCTTCAGGCAGCACGCCCGCTGAGGGCATTCTTGAAGTTACGGCAGCGTGACCTGACAAGGTGGGGGCTTACTTGTAACCGGCGCGATCCATCAACTTTACGGCCTTGGCCTGCAGCCTGCCAGCCTCTTTCACGTTGATGAGGTTCTGCCTGTAGCTGCCCCAGGCCGCCACGGTCTTGTCCGGTGCAACCTTGGGGTTGACCGGGTATTCCAGATTGACGTCGGCGAACAGGTTCTGCGCCTTGCCGGAGGACAGCCACTCGATCAGCTTCTGGGCACCGGCCGGGTTCCTGGCGTGCCGTGTGACGCCTGCGCCGGAGACGTTGACATGCACCCCGGACGCCTTGTTGTTGAGGTTCTGGTTGGGCCAGAAGATCGCCAGCCGAAGACCGGGCTTTTTCCGCATCAGGCGGCCGAAATAATAGGTGTTGACCAGGGTCACGTCGCACTGGCCGGCAGCCACGGCTTCCATCGCGCTGGTGTCGTCGGGGAAGGGTGATGTCGCCAGATTGCCGACCCAGCCGCGCACCATGTCCTCGGTTTTACCTTCGCCGTATTCGGTGATCATCATCGCTACCAGGCTCTGGTTGTAGACCTTCTTCGAGGTGCGCAGACAGAGGCGGCCTTTCCATTTCGGGCTGGCCAGATCTTCGTAGGTCGACAGCTCGGCGGGTTTGACCCTGCCGGTGTTGTACACGATCGTGCGGGCGCGCACCGACAGGCCGAACCACTCGTGGTCGGGATCGCGCAGGTGGGCCGGCACGTTGGCCTCCAGCACCTTGGACGTGATCGGGCGCAGCAGACCCTCTTCCGATGCCTCCCACAGGTTGCCGGCATCGACCGTGAGCAGCATGTCGCCCAGGGTGTTCCTGCCTTCGGCTTTCAGGCGCGCCATCAGCGGACCTTCCTTGTCGGTGATGAACTTGATCCGCACCCCGGTGTCGCGGGTATAGGCGTCGAACAGCGGCTTGATCAGCTGTTCGTTGCGCGCGGAATACACCACCACCTCTTCGGCTGATGCGGGCAGAGCGGCAGCGGTGAACGCCAAGACGGCGAGCAGTCGGGTCAGTGTTCGCTTCATTTCAGGTTTCCTCTGTAAGGTTAGCGTTCGTAACGCTACCACTAATGAGAACTGTTCTCAACTAGATGATTGTTCCTGATGAGTGAATTGGGTCGGCACGGGTCGCGTGGTGAACCGCTGAGCAGAGGGACGGGCCTGCGCAAGGAAGTGCGCCGGGAAAATGAACCGGGTTCAGGTCCGGAAGGGCCTGTCAATGCTCGAGTTCCGACGGCGTTACGGCGGTAACGTCCGATGCGCGAGTTCTGCTCATGAACCTGTTCGGGCCGCCGGACCGATGGTCAGCGTTGGTCTGCGAGTGCCGGACGTTCGCACCACCCCGGTCGCAGAGGATCTGCCATCACTTGCGCAGCAGGCGCAGGCCGTTCGCCACCACCATCAGGCTGAGCCCCATGTCCGCGAACACGGCCATCCACAGGGTGGCCTGCCCGGCAACCGCGAGCACGAGGAAGATCGCCTTGATGCCCAGAGCCAGCGTCATGTTCTGGAGGAGGATGCCGGCCGTGTGCCGGCCGGAGACGACGGGCGCGGCAGCCGCCGGGGCATTGTCCGGGCCTTCCACGGTCGCCTCGAAGCCGAGGACCGACCGGCTGCCGCCGCCGTATTCGGCATCGCCGGCGCCGCACACGCCCGGACCCGGGGTGAAGATCGAAGTCATGTTCTCGTTACGGTTCGCGTTCTCCTCCTTCGCGGATTCGGGGACAACGATAGGGCCCGTACCGACTCCGGGGTCAACCGTTTACCATCGTGTCATTCGGGGGGCGATCACATGCGTATCGGCGAGCTGGGCCAGATCACCGGGGTGGATGTCGAAACCATCCGCTACTACGAGCGGACGGACCTGCTTCCGCCGCCCTTCCGGCAGCCGAACGGCTACCGTCCCTACCGCGCCGAGCACCTGGAGCGGCTGGCCTTCATCCGCCACTGCCGGGCGCTGGACATGCCGCTGGCGGCCGCCCACGGCGAAGCCTGTGCATCCCACGTGGACACAGGCGCGACCCTTTCGACCAGCGGAAGCGTCAGGACCCGACGGTGATTCGGGGTCGGAACACCGGCATCGTCGCCGCGCTGGCGGCCGCCGCCCTGTTCGGGGCGGGCACCCCGCTTGCCAAGCTGCTCCTCGCCCACGCCAGTCCGTGGCTGCTGGCGGGCCTGCTCTATCTGGGGTCGGGTGCGGGGTTGTGGCTGTTGCGGCGGCTGCGCCGCGCGCCGACCGTGCAGATGGCGCGCAGCGACTGGAGCTGGCTCGCAGGCGCAATCCTCGCGGGCGGCATCGCGGGGCCGGTGTTGCTGATGGTGGGGCTATCGATGATGCCGGCCTCGGGTACCTCGCTGCTGCTCAACGCCGAGGGCGTCTTCACTGCACTCCTGGCCTGGTTCGCCTTCGGGGAGAACGTCGACCGCCGCGTTGCGCTCGGCGTGACGGCCATCGTTGCCGGGGTGCTGGTGCTCGGCTGGCCGCAGCAGGCGCAATTTGCCGGCGCCGGGCCGGTACTGGCGGTGCTCGGTGCCTGCCTCGCCTGGGCCATCGACAACAACCTGACGCGCAAGGTATCCCTCACCGATGCCTCGTTCATCGCGATGACCAAGGGTCTGGTCGCGGGCTGCACCAACCTCGCGCTGGCACTGGCAACGGGCGCTCACTGGCCGGGCGCGGCGACGGTGACCGGCGCGGCGCTGCTGGGCTTCGCCAGCTATGGGGCGAGCCTCGTGCTGTTCGTGATCGGGCTGCGGCACCTCGGCACGGCGCGCACCGGCGCGTATTTCTCGGTGGCCCCGTTTTTCGGCGCCGTGCTGGCGATCGTCCTGCTCGGAGAGCCGGTCACCCTGCCGTTGCTGGTCGCGGCACTGCTGATGGCCATCGGCGTCGGACTCCACCTGACCGAGCGGCACGAGCACGAGCACACCCACCTGCCGTTGGCACACAGCCACATGCACCTCCATGCCGCCGGCGACGATCACCACGACCACGAGCATGACGCGCCCGTCGCTCCGGGTACCCGCCATGCGCACTGGCACCGGCACGCGGCGACCACCCATGCCCATCCGCACTTCCCGGATGCGCACCACCGGCATTCCCACCGTTAAACGTAAACGGGGTCAGACACGATTTTCATTAATGGGGTCAGACACGATTTTCACCTTTCCTCGGCCTGCCTACCCCCTTCGAGGTTGCCCGGCGTCGGGTCAGCGTTTCGATGTGCTCTTT
>MNXU01000067.1 GCA_001872285.1 Betaproteobacteria bacterium CG2_30_68_42 | reverse complement strand
CGATCGCGATCGCCGCGCCGGTGCCGGCACCTGCGCCCGCGCCCGCCGCTCCTGCGCCCGCACCCTGCGCGGCGCCGCCCGCCACTCCCGCGAGGTCCATTCCTGCAAGCTGGGAGAACGCCGTCGACACGCCGCCGGGGAGCGCGGCGCCCGGGATCGCGGTGGCGAGCATGGTGCTCGACTGGACGGTGCCGAAGGCGCCCGCCCCGAATGTCGCCGTTCCTCCCGCGTTCGCCGCGGTGACCTCGCCCGAGAGTACGTTCAGATAGAGCGGGTTGACCGTCGCCATCATGAAATCTGTCCCGCGGATGCCGATCGTGGCCTGCGGCGCGCGGAAGGCGACGGCGCGCGCGTTGCGCTGCCCGATCAGCCCGGTCACGGCGCGAATCGCTCCCCGCACCAGCGAGAAGAAGGCGCTGCCCGCCCCGGGCTTCGCGGCCTCGAACTTGTATTCGTCGATCTTGAACGAGGTGTTGCCGTACAGCGCCACCACCTGTCCGTCATCGAAGCGCAGGATCGCGCGTCCGGTCTCGCCGGTGTTGATCGTGGCGCCGCTGGCGATCGCCTGCCCCTTCTTGGCGGCCGAAGGCGCTGCCTGCCCGGTGACGACCTTGACCTCGCCGATGGCCGACCGCAAGGTGGCTGCGGCTCCGGCGGTTCCCGCGAGCAGCGCAGCCGCGAGCGCGCACGCGCACATGCCGATTCGCTTCATGTTTCTCCTCCCCGCTGATCGGACTGGTTGAAATTCAGTGCAGAGGCACGGTGTGCGCAGGCGTGGAGCCGTTTCCGCCTCCGCCGATTGCCGCGACGGCAGCGACCGCCGCCCCGACCACGATGGCCGTCGTGGTGAGCGCACCCGTGGCTCCGGCTGCCGTGCCCGCACCCTGCGCCGCTCCGCCGGCACCGCCCTGGGCGCCCTGCGGGTCCTGTTGTGCAGGGGGCGCCGCCATGACCGTGGAAGAGATCGCCATCGACAACGCCACCAGCATCGCTCGCATTCTCATTGAACGTCTCCTTTCGCCTTACGCTGTGCTTCGGGGAAGAGCCTGGCTCCGGGCTGAAGGAGCCGGCACGCCGGCGTTATGATACGCCATGCCCGCGCCGTCGCCCAATGGTACAGGCCGAGCAGCACGACGAAGGCATAGAACAGCGCCGCCTCCGGCACGCCCGCGCGCCAGGCGGCCATACCGGCGAGGCCGAACGCGGAGGATGCGAGCGCGAGCACGATGACGGTGCGCTCGACCGAGAACCCCGCATGCTGCAGTACATGATGCAGGTGCTCGCGATCCGGCGCGAACGGGTTGCGCCCCTTGCGGATGCGCCGTGCCATGACGGTCAGGGTGTCGAGGATGGGCAGGGCCAGGATCCACACCGCCACGATCGGCGGCATGCCGCCGGGGCGCTGGCTGAGCAGCATCGCGACCCACGCCAGCACGAAGCCGAGCATCATGCTGCCGGCATCGCCCATGAACACCACCGCCCGCCGCCGCCACGGCAGCCGCATGTTGAAGAGCAGGAAGCCGATCAGCGCTCCCTTGAGCACCAGGATCTCGTCCACGCACAACGGCATGCCGATGAGAAAGGCCGCTGCGGCGAAGTAGGCGAGCGCGATCACGCCGACGCCCCCGGCGAGCCCGTCGAGCCCGTCGAGCATGTTCGCGGCATTGACGATCCCGACCACGGCGAAGACCGTGAACGGGATCGCGAACCAGCCCAGCTTGACCTCGCCGAAAGCGAACAGGTCACCCAGCGAGGCCAGCATCAAGCCGTCGCCGAAGATGACCAGGAGCGCCGCGCCCGCCTGGACCGCCATCTTCAGCAGCGGAGGCATCCCGTAACGGTCGTCGATGACCCCGGCAGCGACGAGCATGCCCAGCGCCAGCAGCACCGATCCGCCCAGACCGAGCTGGCTCCGGGCCATTTCGACCAGCGCGACGGCGAGGAACATCGCGATGCCGCCGATCACCGGCACCGGGTCACGATGCTGTTTGTGTCCGCCGGGCCGGTCGAGCAGGCCGAAGCGGGGGGCGAGCGTCCCCAGGGCGAGGATCAGGACGGCGGTGAGCAGGCCGGCGGCAAGCAGGATCGGCATGGCAGAGCTGGGATTCGTTCTCGGTCTCCGCGATCTTGTGCTCGTCGCGGCGAGGTGGATTATCCGCCTCCGGCGCGAAATGGCAATCGCGCAGATGTAAGCGGATGTGGCCCGCGCCCCTTGCGAAGTGCGGACGGTCCTGCCATCCGGGCGGCGGAGGAGCGAAGCGACCAAGCAATCCCGCCTGCTCGACCGCCGCCCGCATCGCGCCACGGCCCGCCTATAATGTCGTCCGGTTTCGACCTCCCGCGGATGATGAGAACGTTCGCCAGCTTCGTTCCGATCCTGCGCCGGCTCTCCGGCGCCATCGCGCTTTGCGTCGCGGGCGCGGTCGCGGCGCAGGGCAGCGGCTTTCTGCAGGCGAGGCCGCCGCTCGCGCCTGCAGCCGCAGCCTCGAACGGCATCCCGCCCGAGCTGCAGGACGCCTACCGCCGCTACGCCGCGCAGCCCCTGGCCCCCGCCGAAGCTGCGCCGCGCCCGGCCGAGGCACTCCCGCGCCCGGCCGCGGCGCCGTCGCCCGGCGCGGCGCACGAACCGGCGCCCGAGCCCAACGAGTTCCAGCGCTTCGTCGCCCAGAGCACCGGCCAGAGCCTGCCGCTGTTCGGGCAGAATCTGTTCGCCGGAGTGCCCACCACCTTCGCGCCGGTCGAGAACGTCCCGGTGACGGCGGACTACGTCGTCGGTCCCGGCGACGAACTGCTGGTGCGCGTGTGGGGCCAGGTCGATGGCGACTTCCGCGCCCTGGTGGATCGCAACGGCACGGTGAACCTGCCGCGCGTGGGCGTGTTCAACGTCGCCGGCGTGCGCTACCAGGATCTGCACGCCTTCCTCAGGAACGCGATCGGGCGCCTGTACAAGAACTTCGACCTCTCGGTGAGCCTGGGCCAGTTGCGCTCCATCCAGGTGTTCGTGGTCGGCCAGGCGCGCCGCCCGGGCAGCTATACGGTGAGTTCGATGAGCACGCTGGTCAATGCGCTCTTCGCCGCCGGCGGCCCGAGTGCGAAGGGCTCCATGCGCCGCATCCAGCTCAAGCGCGCAGACGCGGTGGTGACCGAGTTCGACCTCTACGACCTGCTGCTCAAGGGCGACAAGTCGAAGGATGCGCGGCTGCTGCCCGGCGATGTCATCTTCATACCGCCCGCCGGCGCGCTGGTCGCGGTCTCCGGCAGCGTCAACGTGCCGGCGGTGTTCGAGCTGCGCGCGACCGAATCGCCGTTCGGCGAGGTGCTCGCCTGGGCCGGGGGGCTCAGCACCACCGCCTCCGGCCAGCGCGCGGTGGTGGAGCGCATCGAGGACCGCAAGGCGCGCAAGGTAGACGAGTTCACCCTCGGGCGCGAGGGGCTCGCGCGTAGACTTCGCGACGGCGACGTGGTGCGCGTGTTCGCGCTCACGCCGCGGTTCGACGCCGCGGTGACCCTGCGCGGCTTCGTCGCCGAGCCCGCCCACTATCCGTGGCGCGCGGGCATGCGGGTGCGCGACCTGATCCCCTCGAAGGAAGCGCTGGTGAGCCGCGAGGTCTGGCGGGTGCGCAACCGCGCCGAGAAGACCGAGCCGGGCAGCGAAGCGGAACTGCGCAACGAGGTCAAGCGGGCGGAAGAGGTCAACTGGGATTACGCCGTCATCGAGCGCCTCAAGGACGATCTCACCACCGATCTTCTGCCCTTCAACCTCGGTAAGGCAGTGCTGGAGGGCGATGCGGCCCAGAACCTGGAACTGCGCGCGGACGACATCCTCACCGTGTTCTCCAAGAAGGACATCGACGTTCCGGTCGCCAGCCAGGCCCGGTACGTGCGCATCGAAGGGGAACTGCGCGCGGCCGGCGTCTACAAGGTGCTGCCGGGCGAGACGCTGCGCCAGCTCGTCGCGCGGGTGGGCGGCCTCACTCCCCAGGCCTATCTGTACGGCGCCGAGTTTTCGCGCGAATCGACCCGACAGGCCCAGCAGAGGCAGCTCGACCAGGCGCTCAGCCGGATCGAACTCGAGGCGCGGCGCATCAGTGCGGAACGCGCCCAGGCGATCACGACCTCCGAGGACGCGGCGGCCGCCAGGCGCGAAGCCGACGCGCAGCAGGCGCTGATCGCGAAGCTGCGTGCGGTGAAGGCGAGCGGCCGGATCGTGCTCGATATCCCGCCGCAGCCCAGCCGGCTGGCGGACCTGCCCGACATCGCGCTCGAGGACGGCGACCGCCTGTTCGTCCCGCCGCGGCCCTCGGTGGTGAGCGTCTTCGGCGCCGTGTTCAACCAGAACGCCTTCATTCACCGCGAGGACAAGCGGGTCTCCGACTATCTCGCCCAGGCCGGCGGCCCGACCCGGGACGCGGACACCGGACAGCTCTACGTCATTCGCGCCGACGGCACCGTGCTCAGCAAGGAGAACCGCGGCTGGCTCTCGCTCGAGGGCGAGCGGCTGATGCCGGGCGATGCCGTCGTCGTACCGGAGCGGCTCGACAAGTTCGTGCTGGTGCGCGAACTCAAGGACTGGGCGCAGGTGTTCTACCAGTTCGCGCTCGGCGTGGCTGGGCTCAAGGTGCTGAGGAACCTGTGAGCGGCGCGACGTCGTGCCGTACGGCGACCCCAGCCTGTCCTGCGGATGGCGCGCCTTCGTACCCGCGAGGATTTCGAGGAGTTGTCCGCCGCAAGCTCGCTCTCGTCGCCCAGAACCTGGAGCGGCTGTCCGCATTCATCGACACGGCCGCGGATTGAAGCGTGGGCACACCCGCCGCATGACCATCGAGTGAACGCCGGAACATGAGCGAACCCGCCCCGCCGCAGGATGCGCAGGCGCCGAGCGAAGACGACGAGATCGGCCTGCTCGATCTCGCCCTCGTGCTGGCGAAGCACAAGGCGCTGGTGCTGGGATTGCCGTTCGGCGCCGCGGTCGTCGCCGCGATCGTCAGCCTCCTCATGACGCCGGTCTACACCGGCATCGCCCGTGTCCTGCCGCCCCAGCAGTCGCAATCGACCGCCGCCGCGCTGCTGGGGAATCTGGGCGCGGTGGCCGGGATCGCGGGAGGCAGCCTGGGGATCAAGAATCCGAACGACCTGTACGCGGGCATGCTCAAGAGCCGCAGCGTGGCCGACCGGCTCATCGAGCGCTTCAAGCTGCGCGAGGCCTACGACGCGGACACGGCGGACGACGCGCGCAAGGCGCTGGAGAAGCGCACGCACATCACCGTCGGCAAGGACGGCATCATCGTGATCGAGGCCGAGGACGAGGATCCGAAGCAGGCGGCGGCCATGGCCAATGCCTACGTCGAGGAGCTCGACCGGTTGAACGACACGCTCGCCGTCACCGAGGCCTCGCAGCGGCGCCTGTTCTTCGAGAAACAGCTCAGGCTGGCGAAGGACGGCCTCGCCGATGCCGAGGTCTCGCTGCGCAAGACGCAGGAGAAGACCGGGCTCATCAAGCTCGACGAACAGGGCAAGGCGATCATCGAGGCGGTGGCGGGGCTGCGCGCGCAGATCGCAGTGCGCGAGGTGCAGCTCGGCGCCGCCATGCGCACCTTCGCCACCGAAAGCAACCCCGACTACGTGCGCATGCGCGAGGAACTCTCCGGCATGCGCGCCCAGCTCGCGCGGCTGGAGAAATCCGCCCCCGGCGGCGAGGGCGGCATCCTCGTTCCCACCGGCAAGGTGCCCGAGGCCGGGCTGGAATACGTGCGCCGGCTGCGCGAGGTGAAGTACGGCGAGGCGATGTTCGAGCTGATCGCCCGGCAGTACGAGCTCGCGCGGCTGGACGAGGCCAAGAATTCGTCGATCATCCAGTCGCTCGACCGCGCGGTGCCGCCCGAGCGCCGCACGAGCCCCAAGCGCGCGCTCATCACCGTGCTCACCGCGGTGGTCGCGCTGCTGGTCGCCGTGCTCGCCGCGTTCGTGCGCGAGGCGATGGAAAAAACCAGGCGCGACCCGGAAGGCGCGCAGCGGCTCGACCTGCTGCGCGCCTACCTGCGCTGGTAAACCGTAAACCGGTAAACCGGGGTCAGGTCTTGACATCACGCTTTTGACGGCATAGTTTGCGGCGATGTCCCGTCCCCTCCGGCTCGAATTCCCCGGTGCGATCCATCACGTGACCGCGCGCGGCAATGCGCGCGGTGCGATCTTTCTCGACGACGAGGACCGGCAGCGGTTTCTCGGCTGCCTGGGCGAAGTCGTGACGCGCTTCGGATGGCTGTGTCACGCCTATTGCCTGATGGACAATCACTATCACCTGCTCATCGAGACGCCGCGCGGCAACCTGTCGGCGGGGATGCGCCAATTGAACGGTGTCTATACACAGCGCTTCGACCGGCGTCACGACCGTGTGGGTCATGTGTTCCAGGGGCGGTTCAAGGCGATCGTGGTCGATCGCGACGGCTACCTGCTGGAGCTGTGCCGCTATGTCGTGCTCAACCCGGTGCGCGCCGGCGTGGTGAAGCGCATCGAACGCTATCCGTGGAGCAGCTATCCGGCGACGATGGGGTTCGCCGCGGCTCCGGCGTGGCTTACCACGGACTGGGTGCTGGGCCAGTTCGGCAAGCGCGGTGCCGTGGCCAGGCGAGGCTACGCCGAGTTCGTCGCGCAAGGCAAGGGCCTGCCGTCTCCGTGGACGGCGGTGAAGGGTCAGGCGCTGCTCGGCCCGCAAGCTTTCGTGGAGACACTGCGCCCCTTGCTCGAGGGCAAGGACGCGCTGAAGGAGATTGCGCGTGCCCAGCGCCTGCTGCACCGGCCGAGCCTGGGGGAACTGTTCGGAGGCGCTGTTCGAGGCGACAAGGCGTTGCGCGACCAGGCCATGCGCAAGGCGCTTCAGGACTACGCCTATACGATGGCGGCGATCGCTCGTCATGCCGGGGTTCACTATTCCACGGTGAGCCGGGTCATCAAGGGGGAGAGATGAAAACCGTCATGTCAAGACCTGACCCCGGGTGTTTCGGGTGTTTCTTCCTGGGGATCGCGGCGGTGCTGCTCGCTGCCTGCGCGACGACCGATCCGGCGCTGGAGGCGGCGGGGCGGCTGGCGGCCGAGGGACGGCCCGAGGACGGCCTGCGCGTCCTCGAAGAGACCCTCAGGCGCGAACCGGACAACCGCGCGGTGCGCGCCGAATTCCTCCGCCGCAAGGAGCTGTTCGTCGCGCAGGCGAGCAATCGCGGCGACGCGGCGCGCGCGGCCGGCGATGCGCAGGCGGCCGATGCCGCCTATCGCAAGGCGCTCGAGTGGGATGCCGCCAGCCCTCGTGCGCGCGCCGGCCTGATGATGCTCGAGGCGCAGGCGCGTCATTCGGGCCTCGTCGCCGAAGCGCAGCGCCTCGTCGATGCGCGCCAGCCCGAGGCGGCGGGGGTGAAGCTTCGCGTGGTGCTGGCCGAGGATCCGCGCCATCGCGAGGCGCGCGCCCTGCTGCGCAGGATCGAGGAACAGGCCGCGCAGGCCGCGAGCGCCGGCCTGGGGGTGCTGAAGGCATCGCTCGACAAGCCGATCAGCCTCGAATTCCGGGATGCCAACCTGCGCGCGGTGCTCGAGGTGGTGGCGCGCACCGCCGGCATCAACATCCTCTTCGACCACGACGTGCGCGCCGACCTCAAGACCAGCGTGTTCGTGCGCAACACGCGCGTGGAGGAGGCGCTCGGCCTCATCCTGCTCAGCAACCAGCTCGACAAGAAGGTCGTCAACGAGAACACCCTCATCGTCTATCCCAACACCCCGGCCAAGCAGCGCAACTACCAGGACCTGATGGTCAAGGCGTTCTACCTCGCCAATGCCGATGTCAAGCAGACGCTCGCCATGATCCGCGCCATCGTCAAGACGCGCGACGCCTTCATCGATGAGAAGCTCAGCCTGCTGGTGATCCGCGACACCCCGCAGGCGGTGCGCCTCGCCGAGAAGCTCATCGCCGCGCAGGATCTGGCCGAGCCCGAGGTCATGCTGGAGGTGGAGGTGCTTGAAGTCAGCCGCAACCGCATGCAGGAGCTGGGCCTGCGCTGGCCGGACCAGATCGGCTACGGCGTCCTCCAGGGTTCCACGCAGAGCACCACGCTCTCGGGCGGCATCTCGCAGACCGTCACCAATCCCGGCGGCACGCTCGCGCCGGGCTTCGTCGACCTGCGCAACCGCACCGGGCTCACTACCTTCACCGCCAACCCGCCGCTGGTGCTCAACCTCAAGGCTCAGGACGGCAAGACCAACCTGCTCGCCAATCCGCGCATCCGGGTGAAGAACAAGGAGAAGGCCAAGATCCACATCGGCGACAAGGTGCCGGTGATCACCACCACCGCGGCGGTGAGCGGCGGCTTCGTGTCCTCCAACGTGAGTTACCTCGACGTGGGCCTCAAGCTCGACGTCGAGCCGCAGGTCTTCCTCGAGGACGAGGTGGGCATCAAGGTCAGTCTGGAGGTGAGCAACATCGTCAAGGAGATCAGCGTCTCCGGCTCCAGCGGCAACACCGTGGCTTTCCAGATCGGTACCCGCACGGCGACTACGCTGCTGCGGCTGCGCGACGGCGAAACCCAGGTGCTGGCCGGTCTCATCAACGACGAGGACCGGGCCCTGGCGTCCAAGGTGCCGGGGCTGGGCGACCTGCCCATCGTCGGGCGGCTGTTCTCGAGCCACAAGGACGAGCGCGTCAAGAGCGAGATCGTGCTGCTCATCACCCCGCGCATCGTGCGCGGGCTCGCGCGCCCGGAAGCCGCGGTGAGCGAGTTCCTCTCCGGCACCGAAGCCGCGGTGGGTTCGGCTGCGGCGCGAGCTGCCCAGGCGGCTCCCGCCCAGCCTTCGCGGCCGCTCCCCCTGCCCGCGCCGGCA
>MNXU01000007.1 GCA_001872285.1 Betaproteobacteria bacterium CG2_30_68_42 | reverse complement strand
GGAACTCAGCGCTGCGCGGCGGACGGGCGCAGCGTGATCTCGACCCGGCGGTTGCGCGCCCGGCCCTGCTCGGTGGCGTTGTCGGCGACCGGCTCGGCCTCGCCGCGCCCGTCGGAGGTCATGCGGCTGCGCTCGACGCCGCGCGCCGCAAGATAGCTCACGACCGACTCGGCACGGGCGCGGGACAGGTCGAGATTGAACTGCGCGCTGCCCGTGCTGTCCGTGTGTCCGGTGACCGTGATCGTGTTGGCGCGGTTCTCGGTGAGCGTCGCGGCGATCTTGTCCAGCGTCGCGCGGAAGCCCGGTTTGATCGCCGCGCTGCCGCTGTCGAAGGAAACGGAGCCGGGCACGTTGAGCCTGAGCGAACCGTCGCCCTGCTCCCTGACCTCGACGCCGGAACCGCGCGTGGCGATGCCCAGCTTCTCCTTGACGGCCTGCCAGTTGTAGCCGATCGCGCCGCCCGCGGCCGCGCCGACCGCCGCGCCGATCACCGTGCCGCGGCCGGTGCCGCCGATCGCGGTGCCGAGCACGGCTCCGGCAGCAGCGCCGGCCCCGGTGCCGACCGCGGTCTCGGTCTGGCGCTGGGTGGCACAGCCGGCGATCACGAGGGCGGTCACGGTGATGGCGGTGAAACGAATCGCAGTACGCATGATCTCTCCTTCGTCAAGGGTTGAACGCTCGAGCGAACCGCCACGGGCGGAATGGGGCCGAAAGCGGCAACCCGGATTCCGCAACCGAATTACAATGCGCCTTTTTCCCGGACCACCGGCGGGGCAGGCCGGAGCCATCCCACCCACGGAGAACGCATGAGCATTTCGATCGAGCAGGTCAACGCGGCACTCGGCGTGTTGGTTGACCCTAATACCGAACGGGACCTCGTGTCCAGCCGGGCCGCGCGCAACGTCAAGGTGGAGGGCGACGACGTGTCTCTCGACGTCGAGCTCGGCTATCCCGCGAAGAGCCAGATCGACGGAATTCGCAAGAGCGTGATCGAGGCCCTGAAGGCGATCGGCGCGGGCAACGTCAGCGCCAACGTCTATCAGAAGATCGCCTCCCACGCGGTGCAGCGCGGCGTGAAGCTGCTGCCCAGGGTGAAGAACATCGTCGCGGTGGCTTCGGGGAAGGGCGGCGTGGGCAAGAGCACGACCGCGGTGAACCTGGCGCTCGCGCTCGCCGCCGAGGGGGCGTCCGTCGCGATCCTCGACGCCGACATCTACGGGCCCTCGCAGCCGCAGATGCTGGGCATTTCCGGACAGCCCGAGTCCCACGACGGCAAGACGCTGGAGCCGATGCAGGCCTACGGCATCCAGGCGATGTCGGTGGGCTTTCTCATCGATGTCGAGACGCCCATGGTCTGGCGCGGGCCGATGGTCACGCAGGCGCTCGAGCAGCTTCTCGGCGAGACCAACTGGCACGAGGTCGATTACCTCGTCGTCGACCTGCCGCCGGGCACCGGGGACATCCAGCTCACGCTCGCGCAGAAGGTTCCGGTGACCGGCGCGGTGATCGTCACCACGCCGCAGGACATCGCCCTGCTGGATGCGCGCAAGGGACTCAAGATGTTCGAGAAGGTGGGTATCCCGATCCTCGGCATCGTCGAGAACATGAGCACTCACATCTGCTCGAAGTGCGGGCACGAGGAGCACATCTTCGGCGCGGGAGGTGCCGCGCGCATGGCGAAGGACTACGAGGTCGAGGTGCTGGGCAGCCTGCCGCTCGACATCCGCATCCGCGAGGAGACCGACTCCGGCAGGCCCACCGTGGTCGCCGAACCGGACAGCCGCATTGCCGCGATCTACCGCGAGATCGCCCGCAAGATCGCCGTGCGGATCGCCGAGAAGGCGAAGGACATGAGCGCCAGGTTTCCCAGCATCGTCATCCAGAACACCTGAACGGCAGGCGCGCGATGAGCATCAAGTCCGACCGCTGGATCCGCCGCATGGCGCGCGAACACCGCATGATCGAGCCGTTCGAGCCCGGCCAGGTGCGCGAAGTCCAAGGCCGGAAGATCGTCTCCTACGGCACCTCGTCGTACGGCTACGACATCCGCTGCTCCGACGAATTCAAGCTCTTCACCGACATCAACAGCACCATCGTCGATCCGAAGAACTTCGATCCGGGCTCCTTCGTCGAGGTCAAGGGCCCGCATTGCATCATCCCGCCCAACTCCTTCGCGCTCGCGCGCACGGTCGAGTATTTCCGCATCCCGCGCAACGTGCTCACGATCTGCCTCGGGAAATCGACCTACGCACGCTGCGGCATCATCGTCAATGTCACGCCCTTCGAGCCCGAGTGGGAGGGCTACGTCACCCTGGAATTCTCGAACACCACGCCGCTGCCGGCGAAGATCTACGCCAACGAGGGCATCGCCCAGGTGATCTTCTTCGAGGCCGGCGAGGAGTGCGAGACCTCCTACCGGGACCGCGGCGGCAAGTATCAGGGCCAGACCGGCGTCACCCTGCCCAAGATGTGAGCCCGCGGGGCGCGGAACTCACCGGGTCCGCCACCGCTCTACCGCCATCATTCCATGGATAATGCGCGCTTGCGCCGTGAGGCGGGGCGCAGGGGAGTCACGTGAAGTTCCATTTTCCGGTCATCATCATCGACGAGGATTTCCGCTCGGAGAACGCGAGCGGGCTGGGCGTCCGCGCGCTCGCCAAGGCGATCGAGGAAGAAGGCCCGGAGGTGCTCGGGGTGGCGAGCTACGGCGACGTGGCCGGGTTCGCCCAGCAGCAGTCGCGCGCAAGTGCCTTCATCCTGTCGATCGACGACGAGCAGTTCGGCTCGCCGGAACTCGCCGAGCACGCGATCGCGCAACTGCGCAGTTTCGTCGGCGAGGTCCGCTTCCGCAACGCGGACATCCCGATCTTCCTGTACGGGGAGACGCGCACTTCGCGCCACATCCCGAACGACGTGCTGAAGGAACTGCACGGCTTCATCCACATGTTCGAGGACACGCCCGAGTTCGTCGCCCGCTACATCGTGCGCGAAGCGCGCGCCTATCTCGACAGCCTGGCGCCACCGTTCTTCCGCGCGCTCACCCACTACGCGGCCGACGGCTCCTATTCCTGGCATTGCCCCGGGCACTCGGGCGGGGTCGCGTTTCTCAAGAGCCCGGTCGGCCAGATGTTCCACCAGTTCTTCGGCGAGAACATGCTGCGCGCCGACGTGTGCAACGCGGTCGACGAGCTCGGCCAGCTGCTCGACCACTCCGGTCCGGTCGCCGCGTCCGAGCGCAATGCCGCCCGCATCTTCAACTGCGACCACCTGTTCTTCGTCACCAACGGCACCTCGACCTCGAACAAGGTGGTGTGGCACTCCACGGTGGCGCCCGGCGACGTGGTGGTGGTGGATCGCAACTGCCACAAGTCGGTGCTGCACGCGATCATCATGACCGGCGCGGTGCCGGTGTTCCTGATGCCCACCCGCAACCACTACGGCATCATCGGGCCGATCCCGCTGGAGGAGTTCAGGTGGGAGAACATCCAGCGCAAGATCGAAGCCAACCCGTTCGCGCGCGGCGTGAAGGAACGTCCGCGCGTACTCACCATCACCCAGAGCACCTATGACGGCGTGCTCTACAACGTCGAGACCCTCAAGCAGATGTTCGACGGCCGGATCGACACCCTGCACTTCGACGAGGCGTGGCTGCCGCATGCCGCCTTCCACGACTTCTACGGCGACTATCACGCGATCGGGGCCGACCGCCCGCGCTGCCGGGAGTCGATGATCTTCTCCACCCAGTCGACGCACAAGCTGCTGGCCGGGCTCTCGCAGGCCTCCCAGATCCTGGTCCAGGAATCCGAGACGCGCCGGCTCGACCGCGACGTCTTCAACGAAGCCTTCCTGATGCACATGTCGACCTCGCCCCAGTACGCCATCATCGCCTCGTGCGACGTGGCTGCGGCGATGATGGAGCCGCCGGGCGGCACCGCGCTGGTGGAGGAGTCGATCCTCGAGGCGCTCGACTTCCGCCGCGCCATGCGCAAGGTCGACGAGGAGTGGGGCGCGCACTGGTGGTTCAAGGTCTGGGGGCCGGACCAGCTCGCCGAGGAAGGCGTGGGCACGCGCGAGGACTGGATGCTGCGCTCGAACGAGCGCTGGCACGGATTCGGGGAACTGGCGCCGGGCTTCAACATGCTCGACCCGATCAAGGCCACCGTCATCACGCCGGGACTGGATGTGAGCGGCGAGTTCGCCGAACGCGGGATTCCCGCCGCGATCGTCACCAAGTATCTGGCCGAGCACGGCATCATCGTCGAGAAGACCGGGCTGTACTCGTTCTTCATCATGTTCACCATCGGCATCACCAAGGGCCGCTGGAACACCATGGTCACCGAACTGCAGCAGTTCAAGGACGACTACGACCGCAACCAGCCGCTGTGGCGGGTGCTGCCAGAATTCATCGCCAAGCATCCGCGCTACGAGAAGGTCGGGCTGCGCGAGCTGTGCGACCGTATCCATGGCTTCTACCGCGAGCACGACGTGGCGCGGCTCACCACCGAGATGTACCTCTCCGACATGGTGCCGGCGATGCGGCCGGCGGATGCCTACGCGAAGATGGCGCACCGCGAGATCGACCGGGTCGAGATCGACGAGCTCGAGGGGCGTGTGACCTCGGTGCTGCTCACCCCCTATCCGCCCGGAATCCCGCTGCTCATCCCGGGCGAGCGCTTCAACACCACCATCGTGCGCTACCTCGCGTTCGCGCGCACCTTCAACGACCTGTTCCCCGGCTTCGAGACCGACATCCACGGCCTCGTCAAGGACGCGACGAACGGGAAGGTCCGCTATTTCGTCGACTGCGTCGCTTGACGACTTCAGGGTTTCAGGTTGCGGGATCGGGCGGCCGGCGATCGTAGAGGACGAAATCGAAGGCCAGGCCGTCCGAGCTGCGGTGGGACTCGCGCTGCCGCTCGATCCACTGGCTGCGGTCGAAGTCCGGGAAGCGCGTGTCGCCCGCGAACGCGGCGTGGATCTCGGTGAGATGGAGGTGCTGCGCGAGCGCAAGCGCCTGCGCGTAGAGCTGCGCGCCGCCGATGACGAAGGCGGCGTCCTCGCCGCAGGCAGCGAGCGCCGCTTTTAGCGAGGGAACGACCTCCGCGCCCGGTGAACGCAAGGCGCCGCTCGCGCTGACTACCAGGTTGCGCCGTCCCGGAAGCGGGCGGCCCAGCGATTCCCAGGTCCTGCGGCCCATGATGACGGGATGGCCCCAGGTGAGCGCCCTGAAGTGCGCGAGGTCCTCGCGCAACCGCCACGGCAGCCGGTTCCCGGCGCCGATGACGCCGTTCTCCGCGACCGCCGCGATCACCGACAGGCCGGCCATCGCTCAACCTGGAACCTGGAACCTGAAACCGTCCTTGCCTTCCGCGCGCGCGACGGCGCGCGGATCGGAGGACCGCGGAATTCAGTGCCGTGCACGGCGCCTGCCGGCGGGCCCGGGCTTGATCGGCACCACGCGGGCAGGCGGCGCACCGGCGCCCGCGGCGATCGACCCGTACAGCTCCAGGTAGCGACGGGCGGAGGCCGCCCAGCCGAAGTCCTGGCGCATGCCGGCTTCCTGCAGGCGGCGCCAGCGCGGCGCATCGTGCCAGACCTCGATCGCGCGCCGGATCGCCTGCATGAGCGCGGGGGCGCTGGCTTCGGCGAACACGAAGCCGGTCGCGCGGCTCTCGGCGATCGCGCGCGGGCTGGCGTCGACGACGGTGTCGGCGAGCCCGCCGGTGGCGCGCACCACCGGGACCGTGCCGTAGCGCATCGCGTACATCTGCCCCAGCCCGCACGGCTCGAAGCGCGAAGGCATGAGGAAGATGTCGGAGCCGGCCTCGATCTGGCGTGCCAGCCCGTCGTCATAGCCGATGACGGCCGCGATGCGGCGCGGGTGGCGGTGGGCGAGATCGAGGAACCCGTCCTGGAAGGCGTGCTCGCCGGCGCCGAGCAGGACGAGCTGGGCACCGCAATCCACCAGATCGTCCGCGATCGCCGCGAGCAGGTCGAGCCCCTTCTGTGCGGTGAGCCGGCTCACCACGCCCAGCAGCGGCGCGCGCTCATCGAGCGCCAGCCCGAGCCGCGCCTGGAGGCTGCGCTTGTTCTCGATCTTGCACTCCAGGTGGGCTGCGTCGTAGCGGCAGCGGATGTAGGCGTCCGCCGCCGGATCGCGGGTGGCGGTGTCGATGCCGTTGAGGATTCCGGAAAGCCGCGCGGAGCGGTGGCGCAACAGGCCGTCGAGCCCGAAACCGTACTCGGGCGACTGGATCTCGCGCGCGTAGTTCGGACTCACCGTGGTGATCCAGTCGGCCGTCTGCAAGCCGGCCTTGAGAAACGAGAGACTGCCGTAGTATTCGACGCCGTCGATGTGGAAGGATTCCGGCGGCATGCCCAGCTCGGCCACGGTCGAGGCCGGAAAGATGCCCTGGAAGGCGAGGTTGTGGATGGTGACCAGCGTGGCGGCGGCGCCGTGCAGGGTGTAGCGCAGATAGGCCGGCGCGAGCGCGCTCTGCCAGTCGTTGCAGTGGAGGATGTCCGGTTGCCACGGGAGCGTGCTCTCCCGGCTGGCGAGCCAAGCCGCGGTGCGCGAGAGCAGGCCGAAGCGCAGGTAGTTGTCGGGCCAATCCCGGCCGTGCTCGTCCTGGTAGGGCATGCCGACGCGGGCGTAGTAGGCCGGGCAGTCGATCATCCACAGCTTGAGCCCGTCCGCGGTCTCCGTGTATTCGAGACGCGCCCCGTACAGGCGTCCGCCGGGGTGCTGGAACTCGGTGACGAAGCTGCGCTCGGGGAAGGCGGCGAGCAGCCCCGGGTAGGCCGGCACCAGGATGCGGACATCCGCCCCGAGAGCGGAGAGCGCGCGTGGCAGCGCGGCGGCCACGTCGCCCAGCCCGCCGGTCTTCACCCAGGGCGAAAGCTCAGGAGTCGCGAAGAGGATGCGCATGCCCCTACGGAGTTTCAGGTTTCAGGTTTCAAGTTCCAAGTTCGCAATTGCGAAGCGTGTTGCCATCCGGAACCTGGAACCTGAAACCCGGAACTCGAACGCGTTCACAGCCACACCATCAACCCCATCTCGAACGGGTGGGTGAGCAGGGGGTGGCGCGGGTAGATGCGGAAGCGGTACTCGAGCCGCCCGCACAGGCGCGGGGTAAACTCGAGTTCGTAGCGCTGTTCGGTGTCGTCGAGCGCGCCCCGGTGCTCGAGAAAGAGGCTCTCGCCATCCCCCAGGTAGCCTTCCTGCGGTGGGCGCCCGAACTGCACCTCGACGGCGACATCGGAGGGCGCGAGCCCGCTGAGCCTGACCGCGAGTTCGAACTTCAGTGCGTCGCCGAAACCGACCCGGCGCGCCGTACTGTCCATGCGGCGCAATCCCACGCCCGGCCAGGCGGCGCGAATCCTCGCCTTCCACGCCGCCAGCTCACGCGCACCGTGGAAAGCATCACGGCTGAACACGCCCCACTGGCGCGAGGCGGGCGCATAGAAACGCGCGAGATACTCGCCCACCATGCGCGAGCTGTTGAAGCGCGGCAGCAGCGAGAGCATGGAACGCTTGGACAGCTGCACCCAGCCCGGAGAGTAGCCCTGCGGGTTCATGTCGTAATACAGGGGCAGAGCCTGATCCTGGAGGATCTCGTAGAGCGTGCGCGCCTCCTCCTGGGCGCGGTGAGCCTCGTCGAGCGCCTCCGAGGCCGGCTTGATCGCCCAGCCGTTGCGCCCGTCATAGCCCTCGCCCCACCACCCGTCGAGCACGGAGAGGTTGATCGCGCCGTTGATCGCCGCCTTCATCCCCGAGGTTCCGGAGGCCTCGAGCGGGAACACCGGATTGTTCAGCCAGACGTCGCATCCGGACACCAGCCGGCGCGCGAGCCGAAGGTCATAGCCCTCGACGAGCAGGATGCGGCCTTCGAACTCGGGCATCCGCGCGACCTCGGCGACGCGGGCGATGAGGTCCTGCCCGGGCTGGTCGGCCGGGTGCGCTTTTCCGGAGAACAGGAACAGCACCGGGCGCTCGGGGTCCGAAACGATCTGGCGCAGCCAGCCCAGATCGTGGAAAAGCAGCGCGGCGCGCTTGTAGGTGGCGAAACGGCGCGCGAAGCCGATCGTGAGCACGTTCGGATTGGCGGGATCGGCGAGCTTCAGCAGCCGGTCGAGGTGGGATTGCGAACCGTGATTGCGCGCGTGCTGCTCGCCGACGCGGTGGCGCACCAGGTGCAGCATCTGCGACTTGAGCGACTGGCGCACGCTCCAGAAAAGCTGATCGGGAATGGCGTGGATGCGCTCCCAACACTTCTCGTCGCACAGCCGCTCGGTCCACCCGTGGCCGAGGTAGCGCTCGAACATCTCGCTCCAGTCCTGGGCGAGGAAGGTCGGCACATGCACGGCGTTGGTGACATAGGTCATCGGGTTCTCGCCGGGATCGATCTGAGGCCACAGATTGGCGGCGATGTAGGACGACACGCTCCCGTGAATCCGGGAGACACCGTTCTGGTAGCGCGAGCCGCGCACCGCGAGCGCGGTCATGTTGAACTCCGGCTCGTCTCCGCTCCGGCCGAGCGCGAGCAGACCGTCCACGGACACGCCCAGATCCCGGCACGCGCGATCGAAGTAGTGCCGGATCATCTCCTCGCCGAAATGGTCGTGTCCGGCCGGCACCGCGGTATGCGTGGTGAAGACGGTGTTCGCGGCGACCGCTTCCAGAGCGGTCGCAATGTCCGCTCCCTGAGTGGTGAGCTGGCGCATCCGCTCGAGGATCAGGAAGGCCGCATGGCCTTCGTTGATGTGCCATACCGTCGGGTTGACGCCGATCGCGGCGAGCACGCGCACCCCGCCGATGCCGAGCACGATCTCCTGCTCGATGCGCGTGGTGCGATCCCCACCGTAGAGGCGGTGCGCGATGTCGCGGTCGGACTGGCTGTTTCCCGCGACGTCGGTATCGAGCAGGTACAGGGTGACCACTCCCACCCGCACCTGCCAGACCCTGACCTTGACGAGACGGTCCGGAAAGTCGATATCGACGAGCAGAGCGGAGCCGTCCTCGCGCAGGATCGGCGTAACCGGCAGGTCGTCGAAGTCCGCGTCGGCGTACACCGCGAGCTGCCGGCCTTCGCCGTCGATGGTCTGGGAGAAGTAGCCCTGGCGGTAGAGCAGGCCGACGCCGACGAAGGGCAGGCGCAGGTCGCTCGCCGCCTTGCAGTGGTCGCCCGCGAGGATGCCGAGCCCGCCGGAGTAGATCGGCAGGCTCTCGTGAAAGCCGAACTCGGCACAGAAATAGGCGATGAGCTCGCCGGCCCCGAGCTGCCCGGTCCGACTCGCGTGCACGGTCTCGTGGTGATAGGTGTCGTAGGACGACAGCACCCGGTTCAGGCCGCCCAGGAAGACCGGATCCTCGGCGGCCTCGTCCAGCGTGCGCTGGTCGACCCGCTTGAGGAAGGCCTTCGGACTGTGGTCGACCGCCTGCCACAGGGCCGGATTGAGCCGCGCGAAAAGCGCGCGCGTGGGGCGGTCCCAGCTGTACCAGAGGTTGTTCGCGAGTTCGTCGAGCCGCGCGAGGCGCGCCGGCAGCCGCGGATTGACCTCGATCGGGAAGGAGGTGCCCGGCCTCGCGGACATGCGCCGCGCATGCCGGGGATCGACCCGCGTCAGTTCTGCGAAGGACAGGACTTCGTGTTTTCGCATCGCAGCCCGCTCACGCGACCGTCACGGCGCCGGACAGATACACGTCCTGGATCGCGTTGAGCAGCGCCACGCCCTCCTTCATCGGCTTCTGGAACGCCTTGCGCCCCGAAATCATCCCGGTGCCGCCGGCGCGCTTGTTGATGACCGCGGTGCGCACGGCCTGGGCGAGATCCCCGGCGCCCTTCGACTCGCCGCCGGAATTGATCATGCCGGCACGCCCCATGTAGCAGCATGCGACCTGATAGCGCACGAGATCGATCGGGTGCTCGGTGGTGAGCTCCGAATACACCTTGGGGCTGGTCTTGCCGAACTTCAGCGCAAGGAAGCCGCCGTTGTTCTCCGCCATCTTCTGCTTGATGAGATCGGCCTCGATGGTGACGCCGAGGTGATTGGCCTGGCCGCTGAGATCGGCCGAGACGTGGTAATCCACGCCCTCGTGCTTGAAGGCGTTGTTGCGCAGGTAGCACCACAGCACGGTGGCCATGCCGAGAGCATGGGCGCGCCTGAACATCTGCGACACCTCCCAGATCTGGCGGCGCGACTCGGGCGAGCCGTAATAGATCGTCGCGCCGACCGCGCAGGCGCCCAGCTCGAAGGCCTGCTCCACGTCCGCGAACAGGCTCTGATCGTAGCTGTTCGGGTAGGAAAGAAACTCGTTGTGGTTGAGCTTCACGATGAACGGGATCTTGTGGGCGTACTTGCGCGAGACCGCGCCCAGCACGCCGAGCGTCGAGGCGACCCCATTGCAGCCGCCCTCGATCGCGAGCCGCACGATGTTCTCCGGATCGAAATACTCCGGGTTCGGCGCGAACGAGGCTCCCGCGGAGTGCTCCACGCCCTGGTCGACCGGGAGCAGGGAGAGATAGCCGGTGCCGGCAAGCCGGCCGTGGCCGAAAAGCTGCGCCAGATTGCGCAGCACCCCCGGCTTGCGGTCGCTCTGTGTGACGACGCGGTCGATGAAATCCGGGCCGGGCAGATGCAGGCGCTCCTTCGGAATGCCGCGGCAGACATGGCCGAGCAGAGGGTCGGCCTCGGCTTCGAGCATGCGGGCGATATCGGTCATGGTCGTCAGTCCTCCTGTTCGCGGGCAATGTTATCACCGGGCGACGAGCGCAGCTCGATCGAGAGCCGCGCCTCGGCCGCCCCGGCCGCGGCCTCCCAGGCGAGCGTCAGGCAGGCCGCCTGCATGATCTTCTCGAAGCCGGCCTCGGACAGCGACACCGTGTGGTAGGGCTCGGCGGCGAGCTGAGCGGCGGGGCTCGCAGTGAGATCGAGCGCCCCGCCCAGTTCGAGATCGTCCAGCGTGAGGACGCTGCACGAAGCCTGGGCGAGCGACTGGCCGAATCCGCAGGGAATGCTCCCGTCCTCGAGAATGTAGCGCCCGGAATAGCCGTCGCAGCTCGTCATCGACAGGTTGAGCCGGGTGACGAGGCGCCCCCGCGGCAGCCCCTCGAGGCGCCAATGGATCTCGAGCCTTCGGCCTTCGAGAGCGATGCGCTTGCGCACCCGCCCGCCGGCGAGCGCACAGGAGAACTCCAGCGCATGCAGGGGCGCGGCTGCCGCATCCAGCGCGTAATCGCTCACGTGCCGCATCGGTTCTCCCTCGGTATCCCAGCAGTCGGCGAGGCTCGTGCGCGCGGTCGCGTCCGCAATCAGGTCGGCCGCGGAGATCGCGTGCCGGAACCCGACCCGGTCATGGGCCGAGGCGATGCCCGAGCCCGGAGCGGCGCGCGGGGCTTCGTGGAACTTGCGGTGATGGAACTCGCGGCGCCGGGTCACGGTGTCGCAGAAATTGTGGCGCAGGGCGTAGCTGTCGAGCTCGTGGATGCTCGCGCCGCCGTCCAGCCGGAGCGCAGCCGCGAGATGGGCGTTGTGCAGCATGATCTCGTCATGGCCGTCGAGGTCGACGTCGCGGCGCTCGATCGGCGGGCGCGGCAGCTTCGCGTCCAGCGCCTCCTCGAGCTCGATCAGGCTGCGCCACACCGCCCGGCGCAAGTGCGGCAGGTAGAGCCCGCCGAACAGGCCGTGCCAGTAGGCGTCGTTCGCCTGCGCCCGGTGCAGCAACTCGCGCAGCGCGCCGGGCTCGGGGAGCGCCGAGAGCCGCTCCGAGAGTTCCAGCATGCGCTTGTGCATCCAGTTCGCTTCCGGATAGCGGCTCAGGAAGTTGCGCCAGAAGCCGCCGCGCAGATGGGGCTTCGAGCTCGCGTAACTGCCGGCCTCCTTTTCCTGGCGCACGAGGCGATCATAGTGCGCAGCGGCCCCCGGCGGCAGCGTCCACTCGTTCATCTCGACGTAGGAGACGGTCGGCAGGTAGATCAGCCCGCGCGTCGCGCGGCTTGCGCGAAATTCCGAATAGGTCGCGGTGCCGATGAGCGGGGAGGCGAGCACGCCCTGGATGAAACGCTCCAGCCAGCCTTTCCCGTAGACCCAGTCCCAGGTCTCCGGCCAGATGCCGAATTTTTCGATGTCGTCGAAATAGATCGCCGCTGCCCGTCCCTCCTGCGCTAGATGCTCGAGGTGCGCGACCGCATCCTCGGGCAGCGAGAACGGGATGCGGTAGCGCAGGGCTTCGGAAATCGGAAAGACATCGATCGCGCGACCGTCTTCCTCTGTCGTGTAGTGGGAGTCGAGCACCCTCGCTTCCAGCCCGGTGCAGAGAAAATGATAGTCGTCGAGCACCGTGTAGCGGATGCCGGAATCGGCGAGCGCCGGCACCACCGTCGCTTCCCAGGCGCGCTCGGCCAGCCACGCGCCCTGCGGCGTGCCGCCGAAGTGCCGCCCGATGCGCGCGTTCATCGTCTGAAGCTGGTTGAGCCGGTCGCGCGCCGGAATGGCGGCCAGCACCGGCTCGGTATCCCCGCCGCCCAAGAGCTCCACCTGCCCGCGGCCCACCATCTCCGCCACGAGCGCCCTGTCCTGCGGAAACCGGCTGCACAGTTCCCCCAGCAGCCAGCCCGAAAAATGCACGCTGAAGCGGAAATCCGGGAAGCGGTGCAGGGTGCGCAGGAAGGGCCGGTAACAGCGATCGAGCGCATCGTCGATCACGCTCGCGAAATTTCCCACCGGTTGATGGGCATGGACACCGAACAGCAGCGTGATCGGGCGGGGCATCGGCAGAATTTCAGGTTCCAGGTTTCGGGTTCCAAGTTCCAGGGCGGCGCTGTGCGCAGTCCGTTGCACCCCCCGGACAACCTGGAACTCTCATCACCCCGCCCTGCGCATCGTTCCGACCGACTCGGACTCGGCGTTGCCCTGGCTGAGCGGCGAGGCGAGCTCGACGGGGGGCGGCAACTTGAGGCGCGCATACAGGCCGGCCAGATTGCCGCGGTACAGTTCGTCGAAGCTGCGCACGACCGCGCGCGGGTTGTAGTCGCCGCACCACCAGAACCAGTCCGAGCCCTCGCACACCATGAGCTGCGCCTCGGCCGCCGCCTTCTCCTGCTCGTCGAGCCGCCCGCTGTCGATGACGAGGTCATAGCTCTGCTTGGCCGCGCAGAGCAGATCCCAGGCGCGGTTCTTGTCGGGGCTGCCGATCCAGGTCGAAAGCGTGCCATAGACCCAGCTTCCCGCCACCACGGCGGGCAGGCTGGCGAGGTTGGGTGTGTCGGCAAGATAGCGGCCGAAAGTCGTGCTGCGGATGAAGGCGTGGGCTTCCAGCGAAGAATACAGATCCTCGAAGAAGTAGTAGCCGTTATAGGGGTAATGCTCCCACGCGTTCTCCCCGTCCAGGATGACGGACACGAGCGGCGTGGCGCCGGCGGGCGCGCGGCTGCGGATGGCATCGAGCTCGCCCACGAAGTGGTTGGCCGCATCGCGCCCGTGCCAGCGCGCGTATTCGAAGCCGATCAGATCCGAGAGCTTCTCGTCGCGGAAGAACACCGCGAGCCCGGGCGCCGCCTCGATCCGGTATCCGCGGTACAGATAGTGACTGCGCTCCGGGAGGCTCCCGCCCCCCGCGCGGCGCAGGCTGTTGGCGAGCACGCTCTCGCTGCTCGCCGCCCAGCGCAGCCCACGCCCGGCGAGCAGTTGCAGGAAGGCGGTCGAGACCGCGCCCTCGGCCGGCCACATGCCCTCGCAGCGGGCCCCGAAACGGTGCTCGTGGCTCGCGGCTGCCTGGTCGATGTGGGTGAAGACCCGAGCCCGCCCGCCCGGATAGCTCATCGCGTCGGGCAGCGGGGCTTCGGGCATCGCTTCGCGCGCGCATTTCAGGTCGAGCAGCAGCGGCGCGATCGGGTGCGCGTAGGGCGTCGCGGACAGCTCGATCCGGCCGGCGGCGGCAAGCGCGCGATAGCGCGGCAGGAGCCCGGAGACGATCTGGCCCAGCGCGTCGAACAGGTGCATGCGGTCGGCATGGGTAAAGCCCTCGCCCTTGGCGAGCAGCTCCGCCGCCAGCGGCCGGATGCGCCGCTCCGTCTCGCCGATCCACGACAGGTGGTACCAGGTGACCAGGTCGGCATAGAAGGCGCCGGACAGGAAATCGAGCGCCGCCTCGCCGCCCCCCTCCAGGCTCCGGTACAGTTCGTGCAGGCGCCGGTAGCGGGGAAAGGGCGTAACCATCGTCACGTGGTTGCTGCGGAAGCACCATTCGCGCAGCAGGTGGCGCTCCCCGGCACGCAGCTCGTTCAGATTCGGATGCACGAGCATGCGCAGGAGCGGGTCGCGCAGCTCGCCGGTGGCGAACTGGCGCACGTAGTCCTCGATCTGGTCGAGCAGCACCGGCACGAAGTTGACCACCGCCCGCACCCCCGGATGCCGCTCCAGGTGCGAGGCCATGTCGCAATAATCCTTGATGGCGTGCAGATACACCCACGGCTGGCGGAATTCGCCGCTGGCGTGATCGCGGTAGTCCGGCTGGTGCATGTGCCAGACGAGCACCAGATCGAGCTTGTTCCTGGCCGGCATCGTGGAGCGCGCGAAGGGTTCGGGCGCCCGGCTCAGCGGGTCTGATGCACGTTCTGGCCGAGCATTTCCGGCGTGATCAGGGTGACGCCCTTCTCCGAGACGTAGAAGCGCGCCCGGTCTTCCTCCGGGTTGATTCCGGCCACCAGACCGTCCGGGATGCGGCAGTACTTGTCGATCACCACGCGCTTGAGCACCGCGCCCTCGCCGATGCGAACCCGCGGCAGGATCACCGAATCCTCGACCAGGCTGTAGCTGCTCACGCGCACGCTCGAAAACAGCAGCGAGCGGCGCACCGTCGCCCCGGAGATGATGTCGCCGCCCGAGACCATCGAATCGACCGCCATGCCGCGGCGACCGTCGTCGTCGAAGACGAACTTGGCCGGAGGAAGCTGCTCCTGATAGGTCCAGATCGGCCACTCCTCGTCGTACAGGTCGAGCTCGGGGATCACCTTGGTGAGCTCCATGTTCGCTTCCCAGTACGCGTCGATCGTGCCGACGTCGCGCCAGTAGGGCGGGTTGCCCGGCGGCCCCATGCAGGAATCCGCGAAATGATGTGCGCACACCCGATAGCGCGGAACGAGGTGGGGGATGATGTCCTTGGCGAAGTCGTGACTGGAGCGCGGATCGTCGGCGTCGCGCACGAGCTGCTCGTACAGGAACGGCGCATTGAACGCATACACGCCCATGCTGGCGAGCGAGACGTCGCTGCGGCCGGGCATCGGCGGCGGATCGGCGGGCTTCTCGACGAAGCTGCGCACCCGCCATTGGTCGTCGACGCCCAGCACGCCCACGCCGTGGGCCTCCTCGCGCGGAACCTCGACGCACACGATCGTCATGTCGGCGTGCTTGGCCACGTGATCGGCGAGCATCTTGCCGTAGTCCATCTTGTAGATGTGGTCTCCCGAAAGCACCAGCACCAGTTCGGCGTTCTGCTGGCGCATGACACCCAGGTTCTGGAAGGCGGCGTCCGCCGTGCCCTGATACCAGTTCTCCGCCACCTGCTGCTGGGCGGGCAGCAGTTCGATGTGCTCGCCGAAGCGCCCGTCGAGGAAGCTCCAGCCGCGCTGCAGGTGGTGGATCAGGCTCTGCGCCTTGTACTGGGTCGCCACGCCGATGCGGCGCACGCCGGAATTCACGCAGTTCGAGAGGGTGAAGTCGATGACGCGGAACTTGCCGCCGAAGGGCACGGCAGGCTTCGCGCGCCAGTCGGTGAGCTGTCGCAGCCGCGCACCGCGCCCGCCCGCCAGCACGAGCGCGAAACTGGCCTTGGTGAGGTGGCTGACGAGGCTGGGGTCGCTGGTCATGGCATTCGCTGATCCGAAGGACTCCGAAGGGCGGGGCGCAAGCCGTGTCCGGCCATCGATCGAATTGTAACCCCGCATGCGCCCTTGTCCGCAAGCGCTTCGCGACCGCCCGCAGGGGAGCGTGCCGGGCGCTCAGACCGCCACCGGCGCGCGGATGTGCGGGTGCGGATCGTAGCCCTCCAGGATGACGTCCTCATAGCGGAATTCCGGCAGCTCACGGCGCTCGCCCGCGAGCCGCAGCCGCGCGAGCGCCCGCGGCGTGCGCGCGAGTTGCGCGCGCGCCTGATCGAGGTGATTGCGGTACAGGTGCGCATCGCCCAGAGTGTGGATGAACTCGCCCGGCTGGAGCCCGCACACCTGGGCGACCATGTGGGTGAGCAGGGCGTAGGAGGCGATGTTGAAGGGCACGCCGAGGAAGATGTCGGCACTCCTCTGATAGAGCTGACAGGAGAGCCGTCCTTCGGCCACATAGAACTGGAACAGCGCGTGGCAGGGCGGCAGCCTCACCGCGTCGACGTCGGCCGGGTTCCAGGCGGTGACGATGTGGCGGCGCGAGTCGGGATCGCGGCGCAGCCCTTCGACGAGCCGCGCGATCTGGTCGATGCGCCGGCCGTCCGGGGCCTTCCACGCGCGCCACTGGCTGCCATAGACCGGGCCCAGCTCCCCGTTCTCGTCCGCCCATTCGTCCCAGATCGAGACGCCGTGCTGCCTGAGGTAGGCGACGTTGGTGTCCCCGCGCAGAAACCAGAGCAGCTCGTGGATGATGGACTTCAGGTGCAGCTTCTTGGTGGTGAGCAGCGGGAATCCGGCCGCGAGGTCGAAGCGCATCTGCCAGCCGAACACCGAAAGGGTTCCGACGCCGGTGCGATCGGCTTTCGGCTTGCCGTGCTCGAGCACATGGCCGAGCAGATCGAGGTATTGCCGCATGACGTGAGGGCGCGCGGGATTGGGCAGCCCGAATTCTACGGGAAGCGCGTTTTGCACGGCAGCGCGAGTCTGAGTACCATTGCGGGACTTTGCGAGGGACGATGGTCGTGGCGTTCGAGAGCAAGGGAATCGAAGAGGAAGAGCTGGCCGCCCGCGTCGAGGCCCTGTCGGGCGCGCCGCCGATGGCGGCGCTGCGCGAGGCCGCCGCGTGGCTGCGCGAGGCCGCCGAGGCACCAGAGGCCGCGAGGCGGGAAGCGGCGATCCGGCGCCTCGACGACGCCGCGCAGTCGCACGCGCGCACGCTCGCGCGCGAATTCCTCACCATGGCGCCGGTTCCCGAGCAGGAGGAACTCGATCTGTGGCGGACCAACCGGGATTTCTGGGCCCAGCTCGGCGCAGCCTACTACGCCTGCTTCGGCGAGGCCGAACGGCGACCGCTGCCGGCCGATGCGCTGGGCCGGATCGAGCTCGCACGCCTGACGCTGCGCATGATGCGCGCTTACGCCGCGCGACTGAAATGGGACCAGTTCCGCTACTGGCCGCCCTCGCTCGCGGTCTGGCAGATCGTCGGGCATGCCTATCTGTACGCGGATGAACAGGGCTTCGCGCGGCGCGAGGTGTCGGCCTACCACGGCGAGCATCCTTCCACGGTCGAGCAGGAGTATCTCCGGGCGCTCGTCTTCCAGGTCTCCGCCACCGATGCACTGCTGCCGTTCGAGATCGAGATCGCCGAGCGGCTGATCGCCGCCTTCCTACCGCTTTTCTCGCTCTCGCGCACGCGCACCGGCGCCAGCAACTACTGGGTCGACCCCTCGGAGCGGCGGCCCCCCGCGCGCGTAGCCGAAGCGCTTCCGGAGAACCCGACGCTGCGCTACCTCAGCGCCTCGTCCGCGCACGAGGCACTGGAACGGCTGCGCGCTTCGCTGGAACAGGGCAGCATCCCCCCCAACCTCGAACTGGCGCGCTACCCCTCGCCGCGGATCCTGACTCCGGTCGTGGAGCACCTGCTCGGGCACTGGGGGCCGAGCCCGCCGGCCCGCGCGCATGACCGGCATCGGGTGCAGTCCGAGGCCGGTGCGGTGATCGGTCTGCCCGCCATCGCCCGCATGCTCGGCCGGCCCGAGGATGCCGCGGGTGCGATGCGCTGGGTGGTCGAGAACGTGAGCCAGGGCGGGTTGAGCGCACGGCTGCCGCTCTCGGAGGCCGACATCCTCCCGATCGGAACCGTGATCGGCCTGCGGCCGGCGGGTGGGGACAACTGGCTGGCGGGCGTCGTCCGGCGCTTTGCGCGCGTGAGCGCGGAGGCCGGCATCGCCGGGATCGAGACGCTGTCGCGCCATCCGCTCGCGGTCGAGGTCGGTGCGGCCGATCCGCTCCGGGGCGCGCTGCTGCTGGATGCGCCGGACGAAGGCGAGACGGTGCGGCTGATCGTTCCCTCGCCTGCGTTCGATCCCGGCGAGGAGCTCGGGTGCATCCTTGCGGGAGCGCGCCTGCGGCTTCGCGTGCTCGACGTGCTCGAAGCGCTGGGCGCGGGCGAGCTCGTGCTGGCATCGTGCCGGGTCGTACCCGGCGCAGAGTCGGAGTGAACGGGGGGAACGCGACGCCATGCTGAAGCTTTTTTCCGGTCGCGCCGATCATCCGCTGGCCTCCGACGGCGAGCTCGCCGGCATCGTGGCGGCGCTGGCGGGGATGGACCCGAAGGCGGCGCTACGGGAGATCGCCGACTGGCTCGATTCGCTCGACGCGGCCGAGGATTTCGGCGCCGAGCGGCGTTTCACCGTGCTGGTACGACTGGAGGACGCCGCATGGGCCCCGCAGCGGGCGATGGTGCGCGACATCTTCACCGTACCGCGCCAGGTGAAGGGCTACTCGGCGCCGCTGTTCCAGCTCGGCCGCAGGCTATGGCGGCGCGTCGCGGCCGGCTACATGCGCTGCCTGGACGCGCTCGGGGAGGAGGGCCGCAACCGCGACTTCACCCGCCGGGTGCTGCCGGCCCTCGCGGCGCGCTCGCTGCGTGCGCATGCGCAATGGCTGAAGTGGAGCGAGTTCCGCTACGGCCCGGTCGATCCCCTCCTGTGGCAGAACGCGGGTGCAGCCTACCTCGCCGCGGTGGATGCGGGCTGCGAGCGGCGCCGCGCACCTGCGCAGCCGGGCGATTCGGCACCTGGCTGCGCGCAGGACGAGTATCTGCGCGCGCTGGTCTTCCACCTCTCCGCCCCCGATCGCCTGCGGCCGATCGAGATCGAAATCGCCGACCGGCTCATCGGGCGCTTTCTCCCGCTGATCCGGTTTCCCGCGCAGGCGACGCCCGCGGCGCTGTACTGGGTCGACCCGGCGCGGCCGATGGCGCCGATGCGGCTCGCGCGCACCCCAACGGCCTCGGCGAGCCTGCGCTACATCGAGCTCGCCGCGGCTGCGCCGGCGGTGGCCGAACTGATGGGCGGGGTCTCGAAGGGCGCGCTTCCGCCCGACCTCGATCTGGGCGGAAGCTATCCTCCCAAGGTGGTGCTGCCCGTGGCTGCGCACCTTTCGCGCTACTGGGGCGCGCGACCGCCGACGCGCGTGCATCCGCGCCACGGCGTGCATTCCGCGGCGCGCTCCGTGCTCGGTTTCGCCCATGTCTTCGGACAGCTCTCCGGAAAGGCCGCCGGGGCGGTGAACTGGGACATCGAGGACGTGAGCCGCGGCGGCTTCGGCGTTCGCGCCAGCCTGCCCGACGACGACGTCCTGCGCCTGGGCACACTGCTCGGGCTGCAGCCGGAGGGCGGCGAGAACTGGGTGGTCGGCATCATCCGCCGCATCGCACGCGATGCGGAAGCGCGCGGCCGGCTGGGGATCGAGACCCTCTCGCACGCGCCGGCGGCGATCGAGATCGAGCTCGCCGGCCGCAAGACCGATGTCCTGCTCCTCGATGCGCTCGATGCGGGAGCGACCGTGCGTCTGGTGCTGCCGCAGTTCGGCTACGAGGAGGCGGTGCGGCTGCGCATCGCGCACGAGGGCCGGGTCGCCGAGCTCGATCCGGCCGGCCTGCTCGAGTCCGCGGAAGGCTGCGACGTCGCCCGCTACCGGGTGCTCAGCGTGCGCCCGGCGGGCCCGGCCTGAGCGCGGATTTCGGCCGGAACGCCTTGACCACCGCCTCGTGCGTCTCGATGTACGGACCGCCGATCAGGTCGATGCAGTAGGGGACGGCGGCGAAGATGCCGGGCACGACGGTGCGGCCTTCGGCGTCCTTCACGCCTTCGAGCGTTTCGCGGATCGATCGGGGCTGACCGGGGAGGTTCAGGATCAGGCTGCGGCCGCGGATCACCCCGACCTGGCGGGAGAGGATCGCGGTGGGCACGAAGTGCAGGCTGATTCGGCGCATCTGCTCGCCGAATCCGGGCATCGGCTTGTCGGCCACCGCCAGGGTCGCCTCCGGCGTCACGTCGCGCGGCGCCGGTCCGGTGCCGCCGGTGGTGAGCACGAGATGGCAGCAGGCCTGATCGCACAGCGCGATCAGGGTGCGCTCGATGAGCGCGCGCTCGTCCGGGATCAGCCGCGACTCCATCTGCCAGGGCGAGACGAGCGCGCGCGCGAACCACTCGCGCAGCGCCGGCAGACCCTGGTCCTCATAGACGCCGCTCGCCGCGCGGTCGGAGATCGACACCAGCCCGATGCGCAGCTCCTCAGCCTTCTCTTCCGTCATCGACGATCTCCCGAAGCAGGCGAAACAGTTGCCTGGAACTGCGCGGAGGCTCGTTCCCGGCAGCCTCACGCAGCGCGTTCCTCCTCAGCACACGCAGCCGCTCGGCGTCCGCGCCGGGGCGGGCGGCGGCGAACGCATCGATCGCGGCCTCGTCTTCGAGCATCCGGGCGCGGCAGCGTTCGAGCTCGTGCTGGAGCTCCCTCGCGCGGGCGCTGCGGCCCTGCACGGCATCGAGCAGGTTGCGCACCGGCTCCGGGTCGATGGCGCGCATCAGGCGTCCGATGTACTGCATCTGGCGCCTGCGCGCTTCGTGCCGCGTGATCCGCCTGGCCTCGGCGACGGCACCGCGCAGCGTCTCGGGCAGCGCCTCGAGCCGGGCAAGCTCGGCATCGGGAAGCGCGACCAGGCGCTCGCCGAGTTCCTGCAATTCCTGCATCTCGCGCTTGCGCAGCGTCTTGCTCGGTTTCGGCTCGATCGGATCGACTTTCACGCGGGCGGGCTCGGGCTGCGGCTGACGGTATGATTATAACTTTTCGTCCCCATGTCCATGTCCGAGCGAGACTTCAGCTACTCCGACCAGCGCCTGCGCTCCATCGCGACCGAGCTGCTCGACCACGCGCGGGCGCGCGGGGCGAGCGCCTGCGAGGCCGATGTCTCGGAAGGCTTCGGCCAGTCGGTGACCGTGCGCCGCGGCGAGATCGAGACCATCGAATACAACCGCGACAAGGGGGCCGGCATCACCGTCTATCTCGGCCAGCGGCGCGGCTACGCGAGCACCTCGGATCTCGGCCGCAACGCGCTGCATGCGGCCGTGGATGCGGCGCTCGCGATCGCGCGCTACACCACGGCCGACCCCTGCGCCGGGCTTCCGGAGGCCGACGAGCTTGCGCGCGATGCGCCCGATCTCGACCTCTTCCATCCGTGGGATGTCCCGGTCGAGGACATGATCGAAATCGCGCGGCGCTGCGAGGCGGCTGCGTTCGCGGTCTCGCCGCTGGTCACCAACTCGGAGGGGGCGAGTGTCTCGACGCAGCGTTCCCATTTCGTCTCCGCCAACAGCCTCGGCTTCATGGGCGGGTACGCGTCGTCCCGGCATTATCTCTCGTGCTCGGTCATCGCCGGCAAGGGCGAGGCCATGCAGCGCGACGACTGGTATTCGGGACGGCGCGATGCGCGCGAACTCGCCCCGGCGGAGACGCTCGGCGAATACTGTGCCCGGCGCGCGCTCTCGCGCCTGGGCGCGCGCAGGCTCAGCACCCGCGAGGTTCCGGTGCTGTTCGAGGCGCCGCTCGCCGCCACCCTGATCGGCAACTTCGTGCATGCGGCGAGCGGCGGCAGTCTGTACCGCAAGGCCTCGTTCCTGCTCGACCGGCTCGGCACCCCGGTATTCTCGCCCTGCGTGCGGATCAGCGAGCGGCCGCATCTCGCGCGCGGGCTGGCGAGCAGCCCGTTCGACGACGACGGCGTCGCGACGCGCGACCGCGAGGTGATCCGCGACGGTGTCCTGGAAGGCTATTTCCTCGGCGTCTACTCGGCGCGCAAGCTCGGCCTGAAGACCACCGGGAACGCCGGCGGCTGCCACAACCTGATCGTGCAACCGGGTGCCCACGATCTCGACGGGCTCATCCGCCTGATGGATCGCGGACTGCTCGTCACCGAGCTGCTCGGCCACGGCGTCAATTACGTCACCGGCGACTACTCGCGCGGCGCCGCGGGCTACTGGGTGGAGCGCGGCGAGATCCAGTATCCGGTGCAGGAGATCACGATCGCGGGCAACCTCGACCGCATGCTGCGCGACATCGTCGCCGCGGGCAATGACGCCATCATCCGCGGCTCGAAACAGGTCGGCTCGCTCCTGCTCGCGCACATGACGGTGGCCGGCGCCTGAACGCGCCGGAGCGGGCGTCGCCGTTTCGTGTAACATATCGCGCCGCCACGCCGCGATTGGCGGCATGGCACACAGGCGGCCGCATGACGGCCGGTCCATCACTGAAGAACAGAGGAGAAGACATGGAGCGCAGAAGATTCATCAAGCATGCCGGGCTCGCCGGCATTCTGGCGGCCGGTGCCGCACCCGCAGTGCATGCCCAGCAGGCGATCCGCTGGCGCATGGCATCGAGTTTCCCCAAGGCGCTGGACACGATCTTCGGCGCGGCCGAAGTGTTCGCCAAGATCGTCAATCAGGCCACCGGCGGGAAGTTCACGATCTCGGTGCATGCGGGCGGCGAGCTGATGCCTCCGTTCGCCGTGGTCGACGGCGTGCAGCAGGGCACGGTCGAATGCGCGCACACCGCGCCCTACTACTACTTCGGCAAGGACGAGGCCTTCGCGATGGATTGCGCGATTCCCTTCGGCCTGAACTCGCGCCAGCTCACGGCGTGGATGTACCAGGGCAACGGCATGAAGCTGTTCCGCGAGTTCTACACGAAATACAACATCGTCAATTTCCCCATGGGCAACACCGGCGCCCAGATGGGCGGCTGGTACCGCAAGGAGATCAAGACGCTGGCCGACATCAAGGGGCTGAAGATGCGCATCGGCGGCTTCGGCGGAAAGGTGTTCTCGGCCATCGGCGGGGTGCCGCAGAACCTGCCCGGCGGCGAGATCTACCAGGCGCTGGAAAAAGGCACCCTCGACGCGGTCGAGTGGGTCGGCCCCTATGACGACCAGAAGCTCGGCTTCAACAAGGTCGCGCCCCACTACTACTACCCGGCCTGGTGGGAGGGCGGGCCGCAGCTCTCGCTGTACATCAACAGCAAGGCCTGGGAAGCGCTCTCCCCGGAGTACAAGGCGATCGTGGAAGCCGCGGCCTCGCACGCACATGTCGTCATGCAGGCGACCTACGATGCCAAGAACCCGGCCGCACTCAGGCAGCTCGTGGCACGCGGAACCAAGCTGCACCGCATGCCCAAGAAGATCATGGACAGGGCCTTCAAGGCGGCCATGGCGCTGTACGCGGACCTGAACGCCAAAAACCCGAACTGGAAGAAGATCTACGCCGACTTCTCGAAGTTCCGTGCCGACCAGAACCTCTGGTTCCGCTTCGCGGAGGCCGGCTTCGACGGCTTCATGCAGCAGCAGAAGCTCTGAGCTCGCCGGGCACGGCGCGCTTCCTCGAAAGCCCCGCGGGTTCGCCCGCGGGGCTTTCTCATTTCTTCCCGCCCTCCTGCTCCAGCGAACGCAGCACGGCCGCGTTCGGATCCCCGGCCGTTTCCTTCGTCCCCGGCCGGGCGGGTGCCTACTGCGCGGGCGCAGATGCGCCGGGAGCCGCGGGCGCGGTGTCGAATCCCCTCATCTGGTCGTCACCTCCAGGTGCCGGTTCGCTCCCGCGCGGTTCGACTGGAATCTCGATCTTGTCGATATCGACCTGCGCCCCATTGTCGAGGCTGCCGGTCACCAGGCGCGGGAACGTGATCACCATCGCCACCATCAGCAACTGGATGCAGATGAACGCGATCGCGCCCTTGTAGATCTGCGGCGTGGTCACCGCGGGAACGCGCGCGCCGGTGACGACATCGTCATAATCGAAGCGCGCGGCGACGCTGCGCAGGTAGAACAGCGCGAAGCCGAACGGCGGCGTCAGGAAGGAGGTCTGGAGGTTGAGCGCGACCATCACGCCGAACCAGATCAGGTCGATGCCCATCTTGTCGGCCACCGGGGCGAGCATCGGCAGGATGATGAAGGCGATCTCGAAGAAGTCGATGAACATGCCGAGCACGAACACCAGCGCATTGACCACCAGCAGGAAGCCGAGCTTGCCGCCGGGGATGTCCTTGAACAGATGTTCGACCCAGAAGTGGCCGTCGACGGCGTTGAAGGTGAAGCTGAACACCGTTGCCCCGATCAGGATGAACATCACGAAACAGGACAGGCGCGTGGTGTTCGCGAGCGCCTGCCTGAGCAGCTCCGGGGAAAGCTTCCGTCGCATCGTCGCCATGACGAGCGCGCCGAACGCGCCCATCGCGCCCCCTTCGGTCGGCGAGGCCAGCCCGAGGAAGATGGTGCCCAGCACGAGGAAGATCAGCACCAGCGGCGGAATCAGCACGAACGTGACCCGCTCCGAGAGCCGCGAGAGCAGCCGCAGCCCGAGCAGCCGGTTGAGTCCCGCGAGCACCAGGGCGAACGCCGAGCACACGGTCATGGTCAGCACGACGACCTCGTCCGTGGGCGCCGCGCCGCTGCGCTCCATCCAGGGGTTCACCACGCGCTCATGGACCTGCGTCCAGGCGAAGCCCGCCACGGCCACGACCGCCACCAGGGCGAGCAGCGAGAGATGGCCGGTCGCACCGTTCGCCTCGCGGTAGATGCGCGCCTCCCGCGGCAGCGCAGGCACCCAGCGCGGCCGCAGGATCGCGACCAGCACGACGAAGACCGCATACAGGCCAACCGTCATCAGCGCCGGGACGACCGCGCCCGCGTACATGTCGCCCACCGAACGCCCGAGCTGGTCGGCCATCACGATCAGCACCAGCGAGGGCGGGATCGCCTGCGCCAGGGTTCCGGAGGCGGTGATGACGCCGGTGGCGATGGTGCGGTTGTAGCCGTAGCGCAGCATGATGGGAAGCGAGATCAGCCCCATCGCGATCACCGAGGCGGCGACCACCCCGGTTGTGGCGGCGAGCAGCGCGCCGACGAAGACCACCGCCAGCGCGAGCCCGCCGCGCACGGGACCGAACACCTGGCCGACGGTCTCGAGCAAATCCTCCGCCATCCCGCTTCTCTCCAGGATGATGCCCATCAGGGTGAAGAAGGGGATGGCGAGCAGGGTGTCGTTCTGCATGATGCCGAACACCCGCAGGGGCAGCGCCTGGAACAGGGTGGGCGGGATCAGGCCCGCCTCCATGCCGAGGAAACCGAAGGTCAGGCCGGTGGCCGCCAGGCTGAAGGCGACCGGGAAGCCCGTCAGCAGGAACACCAGCAGGCCGACGAACATCAGGGGAACGAAGTTCTGCGCGATGAAGCCCATGGTCAGTGCGCCCCCCCGGATTCCTTCTTCGCGAGCGCCGCGATTTCCTGCTCGATCTCCTCGCTGTCGGGATGGCTGCCGTGGGCGTGCCCGGTCGGATCCGGAATCAGGCCCTTCAGGAAGGCGATGCGCTTGACGAGTTCGGATGCGCCCTGGACGAGCAGCAGGCCCATGCCGAGCGGCAGCAGGGCGAACACCGGCCAGCGGATGAGCCCGCCCGCGTTCTGCGACATCTCGCCGCTCGCCCACGCGTTGTAGAACACCGGCCACGAGAGGTCGATCATGATCCAGCAGAAGGGCGTCAGGAAGACGACGATGCCGGTGATGTCGATCCAGGCGCGCACCCTGGCCGAAAGGTGGGCCGAGACGAAGTCGATGCGCACATGGGCGTTCTGCAGGAAGGTGTAGCCCGCGCCGAGCATGAAGACCGCCGCGAACAGGTACCACTGCACCTCGAGAAAGGCATTCGAGCTCACGCGGAAGAGCTTGCGCACGATGGCATTGACGGCGGAAACGAGCACCGCCGCCAGGATCAGCCACAGGATGATCCGCCCGACGCGGTCGTTTACCGCATCGACCAGCCGCGAGATTCGCAACAATGCCTTCATTCGCCTCCTCCTCCAGTCACGGGCTCGTGGAACCCTTCCGGTTTCGATTTGGACGCCGAGCCACTCGTGGGGGCCCGGCGTGAAGCGCGGCGTAGAGTATCCCGGAACCGGGATTCTTGCCATATCGGGTTTCCGCAACCGGCCGCAAAGCCGTTATTCTTGTACGCTTCCATGCACGCAACGCGCATCTGCCTGATCCAGCACGGCGAGACGGCCTGGAATGCGCAGGCGCGCATCCAGGGCCAGCGCGACGTGCCGGCCGATCGATGAACTGCCCGGCTGAAACCGGGCCCGGCCCCGCCGGCGCTCCGGATGCCGGGCGGCTGCTCGCCATCGTGCGCGCGCTCGTCGCCGAGACCCATCCGGGCCGGGCGATCGAAGCGGGCCTGGACAGCGACCTGGAGCGCGAGCTGGGTCTGGACAGCCTCGCGCGCGTCGAGCTGCTCATGCGCATCCGGGCCGAGCTCGGCGTGGCCGTGCCCGAAGAGGCGCTCTCCGAGGCGAACACGCCGCGCGCCCTGCTGCGTTTCCTCGCAGCCGAGCCTGCGCAGGAACGGGAGCCCGAAGCGAGTCTGAGGGTCGACGCCGGGGAGACCGGCGTCCCGGAACGCGCGCGCACGCTGGTCGAGGCGCTCGACTGGCACGCAGACCGCCACCCCGATCGGCTCCATATCCTGCTCTATGGCGAGCGCGGCGCGGCCGAGGAGATGTCCTACGGGGCGCTGCGCGAGGAGGCCCGCGGAATCGCCACCGGTCTGGCCGCGCATGGGCTCGTCCCCCGCCAGACGGTCGCGCTGATGCTGCCCACCGGGCGCGAGTATCTCGCCAGCTTCTTCGGTGTGCTGCTCGCCGGTGGGGTGCCGGTGCCGATCTACCCGCCGGCGCGCCTGTCCCAGATCGAGGAGCACCTGCGCCGCCACGCGAGGATCCTCGCCAACGCCGAAGCCGCGCTCATGATCACCGTCGGACAGGCGCGCGGGGTGGCGAGGCTCCTCGCCGGCGCGGTTCCGTCGCTGCGCTCGATCGTGACACCGGATGAGCTGAAGATCGCGCCGGCGCCGCTGGCACGCGCCGCCCTCGGCGAAGATCTCGCCTTTCTGCAATACACCTCGGGCAGCACCGGCGACCCGAAGGGGGTGATGCTCACCCACGCCAACCTGCTCGCGAACATCCGCGCGATGGGGCAGGCGGCCCGGGTCGAGGCCGGGGACGTCTTCGTCTCCTGGCTGCCGCTGTATCACGACATGGGCCTCATCGGCGCGTGGCTGGCGCCGCTGTACTTCGGCTTTCCCCTGGTGCTGATGTCGCCGCTCGCCTTCCTCGCGCGGCCAGTGCGCTGGCTGGAGGCCATCGCCCGGCATCGCGGCACGATCTCGGGAGCGCCCAACTTCGCCTACGAGCTGCTCGCGCGCAGGGTGGCCGAGGAGGAACTGCGCGGGCTGGATCTGTCGAGCTGGCGGCTGGCTTTCAACGGCGCCGAGCCGGTCAGCCCGGCCACGCTGGAGGCGTTCGCCGCGCGCCTGGCGCCGTTCGGACTGCGGCGCGAGGCGCTCACGCCGGTCTATGGACTGGCCGAGTGCTCGGTGTGCCTCGCCATTCCGCCGCTCGGGCGCGGGCCGAAGATCGACGCGATCGACCGGGCGGTGTTCGCCGCCAGCCGCGTCGCGCGGCCCGCCGCCGGCAGCAGCGATGCGATGCTCGTGCCGGCCTGCGGACTGGCCATCCCCGGACATGCCATGCGCATCATCGATGCGGGCGGCGCGCAGCTGCCCGAGCGTGCCGTCGGCCGCCTGCAGTTCCGCGGGCCCTCTGCGACCCAGGGCTATTTCCGCAACCCCGAGGCGAGCGCAGGCCTGGTCGACGGGGACTGGCGCGAGACCGGCGACTACGCCTATCTCGCCGAGGGCGAGGTATATCTCACCGGACGCTCGAAGGACGTGATCATCCGCGGCGGCCGCAACCTCTACCCCTACGAGCTCGAGCAGGCGGTCGGCGCGCTGCCCGGCGTGCGCCGCGGCTGCGTGGCGGTGTTCGGCTCCCCGGATCCGGCCAACCGGACCGAGCGGCTGGTGGTGCTCGCCGAGACCCGCGAAGAGGACGCAGCGCGCCGCGAAGCGCTGCGCTCGCGCATCGTCGAAGCGGCGGTGGATGTCGTCGGCATGCCGCCCGACGAGGTGGTGCTCGCCCCGCCCCATACCGTGCTCAAGACCTCGAGCGGAAAGATCCGCCGGGCGGCCTCGCGCGAGCTCTACGAGCGCGGCCTGATCGGGGCCGGCGCGGTCCCGGTCTGGATGCAGCTCGCGCGCCTGTGGCTCGCCTCGGCCGCGCGCCGCGCCCGCGATCGCGCCGCGGCAGCGCGTGGCCGGATGTATGGCGCATGGGTGTGGACGGCGTTCCTCGCGCTCGCGCTGCCCGCTTGGGCGCTCACATGTGCGCTGCGCCGCCCGCCGCTCGCACGCCGGATCATCCATTTCTGCGCCCGCGCCTTCCTGGCGCTGATCGGAGCAGGGCTACCCTCGGACATCGCCGGGCGGCTTCCGGCCAGGCCGCATGTGCTGGTCGCCAACCACGGCAGCTACCTCGACGCCATCGTGCTGGTCGCGGCGCTGCCGCCGTCGATCGACTACGCTTACGTCGCCAAGCGCGAGTTTCTCGACGCCGCATGGACGCGCTGGTTCTTCTCCGGCATCGGCGCCCTGATGGTCGAGCGTTTCGACGTCCGGCGCGGCGTCGAGGATGTCGACGCGATCGTTGCCGCACTCGCCGCCGGCCGCAGCGTGATGGCATTCCCCGAGGGCACCTTCACGCCGGTGACCGGCATCCGGTCCTTTCGCATGGGCGCCTTCGTGGCCGCCGCGCGCGCCGGCGTGCCGGTCGTGGCGGCCGGCCTGCGCGGGGTGCGCGCGATGCTGCGCGACCGCACCTGGCTGCCGCGGCCGGGCCGGCCGCGCTTCGAGATCGGGGCCGTCGTCGCCCCGCTCGGCGCGGGCTGGAAGGACGCGGTGGCGCTGCGCGAGGCGGCGCGGGCCGAGATCGTCCGGATTTCCCGAGAACCTGATCTTCAGTGACGGGTTTCAGGTTCCAAGTTTCGGGTTTCAGGTTGCAGCCGCGCCAGCTTGGAACCTGGAACCTGGAACCCGCGACCGGGGCGAATGATAGAATTGTGGCCCCCCGCCGATTGCAGGCTTTTTCCCATGCTTTCCAGACAGGCAGAACTGGCGCAGGTCGATCCCGAGCTGTGGCAGGCGATCCAGAGTGAGAACCGCCGCCAGGAAGAGCACATCGAGCTGATCGCCTCCGAGAACTACGTCAGCCGCGCGGTGCTTCAGGCACAGGGCTCGCAGCTCACCAACAAGTACGCCGAGGGCTATCCGGGCCGGCGCTATTACGGCGGCTGCGAGTTCGTCGACATCGCCGAGCAGCTCGCCATCGAGCGCGCGAAGTCGCTCTTCCATGCCGATTACGCGAATGTCCAGCCGCACTCGGGCTCGCAGGCGAACCAGGCGATCTATTTCGCTGTCATGAAGCCCGGTGACACGCTGCTCGGGATGTCGCTGGCGCATGGCGGACACCTCACCCACGGCGCCAGCGTGAACCTGTCGGGCAAGGTCTTCAACGCGGTGACCTACGGACTGGACCTGCAGACGGAGGCGATCGACTACGAGGACGTCGAGCGGCTCGCGCGCCACCACCGGCCGCGCGTGATCGTCGCCGGCGCCTCCGCCTACTCGCTCGCGATCGACTTCGAGCGCTTCCGCCGGATCGCCGATGCGGTCGGCGCCTATCTCATGGTGGACATGGCGCACTATGCCGGCCTCATCGCCGCGGGCTTCTATCCGTCGCCGGTGGGCATCGCGGACTTCGTCACCTCGACCACCCACAAGACGCTGCGCGGGCCGCGCGGCGGGCTCATCCTGGCGCGCGCCGAGCACGAGAAGCTGCTGAACTCCACCATCTTCCCCGGCCTCCAGGGCGGCCCGCTGATGCACGTGATCGCAGCCAAGGCGGTCTCCTTCAAGGAGGCGGCGACCCCGCAGTTCCGCACCTACCAGGAGCGCGTCATCGAGAATGCCAGGGTCATGGCGCGGGTGCTGTCCGAGGAACGGGGGCTGCGCGTGGTCTCGGGGCGCACCGACTGCCACATGTTCCTGGTCGATCTGCGCTCGCGCAGCATCACCGGCAAGGATGCCGAGGCCGCGCTCGGGCGCGCGAACATCACCGTCAACAAGAACGCCATCCCGCGCGATCCGCAGAAGCCCTTCATCACCAGCGGCATCCGGATCGGCACTCCGGCGATGACCACCCGCGGCTTCGGCGAGATCGAGGCCGAGCAGGTCGCGCACCTGATCGGCGACGTGCTGGAGGCGCCCGGCGACGATGCGGTCATCGCGCGCGTGCGCGGCCAGGCTGCCGAGCTGTGCCGGCGCTTCCCGGTCTATGCCTGATCCCGATGAAATGCCCCTACTGCGCCGGCCCGAACACCCAGGTGATCGACACGCGGGAGAACGAGGACGGCGACATCGTCCGGCGGCGCCGCCGCTGCGTCGATTGCGACAAGCGCTTCACCACCTACGAGCGGGTCGAGCTGAAGATGCCGCTGGTGGTGAAGAAGAACGGCAGCCGCAGCGAGTACGACCGCGAGAAGCTCGAAGCGAGCATGCTGCTCGCGTTGCGCAAGCGCCCGGTGACCGCCGAGTCGGTGGACGCCGCGGTCACGCGCATCGAGGAGAAGCTGCTCGCGCTCGGTGAGCGCGAGGTGGGCAGCGACAAGCTGGGCGAGATGGTGATGCGCGAGCTGCGCCGGCTGGACAAGGTTGCCTACATCCGTTTCGCCTCGGTGTATCGGGCCTTCGAGGATGTGGACGAGTTCCGCGACGCCATCCGCGAGGTGAAGAAGCCGCGCGTCGCCCGGCGCCCGCGCAGCGTCTGAGGGATTTCCGCGCCGCGTCCTGGCGGCCGACCGCCTTCGATGTTCTCCGCCGCCGATTCAGCGTTCATGGCCCGGGCGCTGCGGCTCGCGCGCCGCGGGCTGGCGACCACCACCCCGAACCCGCGCGTGGGCTGCGTGCTGGTCGCCGCGGGTGCAATCGTCGGCGAAGGCTGGCACGAGCGCGCGGGCGGCCCGCATGCGGAGATCCGCGCGCTGCGCGCCGCGGGCGCCCGTGCGCGCGGCGCGACCGCCTATGTCTCGCTCGAGCCGTGCAGCCATCACGGCCGCACGCCGCCCTGCGTCGACGCGCTCATCGAGGCCGGCGTGGCGCGCGTGGTGGCGGCGATGGAAGATCCCAATCCCGCCGTCGCCGGAACGGGTCTGGCCCGCCTGAATGCCGCCGGCATCGAGACCGCGTGCGGCCCGAACGAGGCCGAGGCGCGCGAGCTGAACGTGGGCTTCGTCTCGCGGATGACGCGCGGCCGACCCTGGCTGCGGCTGAAGGTGGCGGCCAGCCTGGACGGCAGGACCGCGCTCGCCGACGGCCGCAGCCAGTGGATCACTTCGCGGGAGGCGCGCCGCGACGCGCACGCCTGGCGCGCCCGCTCCTGTGCCATCCTCACCGGAATCGGCACAGTGCGCCAGGACGACCCGCGGCTCACCGTGCGGGACGTGCCCGCCCCCCGCCAGCCGCTGCGGGTCGTGGTGGACAGCCGGCTCGCGATCGCACCCGCGGCGAAGCTGCTGGAGGGCGGCGGCGCGCTGATCGCGGCGGCGATCGACGACCCCGCGCGGATCGCCGCCCTGCGCGCGCGCGGCGCGGAAGTTCTCGTACTGCCCGACGGGCGTGGGCGGGTCGATCTCGCCGCGCTGATGGCCGAGCTCGGCCGGCGCGGCATCAACGAAGTCCTGTGCGAAGGCGGCGCCCGCCTCAACGGGGCGCTGCTGGCGGCCGGGCTCGCCGACGAACTGCTGTTCTACCTCGCCCCGTGCCTGATCGGCGATGCGGCACTTGGGATGTTCGACCTCCCAGCACTCGCCGACCTCGGTGAAAAACGCACCCTGGAGATCCTCGAGCTACGCCGCGTCGGATCCGATCTGCGCATCCTCGCCCGCCCCCTGACCCCTGTCCCCTGC
>MNXU01000008.1 GCA_001872285.1 Betaproteobacteria bacterium CG2_30_68_42 | reverse complement strand
GGCGCACTCGACCAGGCCAAGGGATACGTGGAGGCGCTCGGGGTTCCGCGTGACGTGATCGTCACCGACGGCATTCGCTATCGGATGTATGCCGGAGAGCGCGGCTTCGCGCCCGTGGCCTATGCCAACCTCGTGCGCCTGAAACAACCGGCGGCCGACCTGTTCGCCCGCATGCAGAGACCGTAGGAGGATCGCAATGGAACCCTGGTACAAGATCGCGACACCACGCAAGGAAGTCCGCGAAGGCCGCTCGTTCAATCCGGACGAGTTCGCCATCGCGCTGGAGCAGGTCGTCGCCGGGACGGCGCCGGAGGACTATCGCGACCCTGCGCAGTTCTTCGCGCGTACCTGCTTCACACGGGCACTGCGCGAGCACGCTGGCATGGTGCTGCGCCGGCTCTCCGGGCGAACCGACAACACGTCGCCGGTGCTCACGCTCATCACCCAGTTCGGCGGCGGCAAGACGCACACGCTCACGACGCTGTACCACCTGGCCAAAAACGGTGACGCCGTAGCCGGCCACAATGGGGTGGCCGACCTGGTGCGCGAAGCGGGCGTCGCATCGGTTCCCAAAGCGAAGGTCGCCGTGTTCGTGGGCAACGCCTGGGACCCGCAGCCGGGGCGCGAGACGCCGTGGATCGACATCGCCCGCCAACTCGCGGGCGACAAGGGCGTCGAGGCACTCGGGCCGGCGGCCAAGACCACGCCCCCCGGCACCGACTCGATCGCGCGGGTCTTCCAGGCAGCCGGCGCGCCCGTGCTGCTGCTCTTCGACGAGGTGCTCAACTTCCTGAACCGCCACCGTGGCAGCGCCGAATCGTTCCACGCCTTCATCCAGAACCTGACGGTCGCCACCACCGGCACCACGCACGGCGCGGCGGTGATCAGCCTGCCGCGCAGCCAGGTCGAGATGACCGAATGGGACATGCAGTGGCAGGAGAAGATCTCCAGAATCGTACGGCGCGTCGCCAAGGACCTGATCGCCAACGACGAGACCGAGATCAGCGAGGTCGTCCGGCGGCGGCTCTTCCACGACCTCGGGAGCGAGAAGATCCGGCAGAATGTCGCCAAGACCTACGGCGACTGGTGCTTCGAGCGGCGGGCACAGCTCCCGCCCGAGTGGACCGCCGTGGACTCGGCCGCGACCGAGTCCAAGGCCCGCGAGTTGTTGCAGCGCCGCTTCGAGGCCTGCTACCCGTTCCACCCGGCGACGCTCTCGGTCTTCCAGCGCAAGTGGCAGGCGCTGCCGCAGTACCAGCAGACGCGCGGCACGCTGGCGATGCTGGCCCAGTGGATCTCGATCGCGGCGCAGGAGGCTTTCCGCAAGGCCCGCACGGAGCCGCTCATCACGCTTGGATCGGCCCCGCTCTCGGAGCATGGATTCCGGAGCGTCGTACTGGGTCAGCTCGGCGAGTCTCGCCTCGTCGCCGCGATCGACACGGACATCGCCGGCGAGCAGGCGCACAGCAAGGCGCTCGACGCCGACACCAGGGGGCCACTGCGGGACATCCACCGGCGCGTCGGAACTGCGATCCTTTTCGAGTCGTCCGGCGGACAGACCGACAAGCTCGCGCATCTGCCCGAGCTGCGCTTCGCGCTCGGCGAGCCCGATCTGGACACGACATCGATCGACAATGCCGCGCTGGCGCTCGAAGGCAGGTCGTACTTCATCCGCAAGATTGGCGCGGACGGCTTCCGCATCGGCTACCAGCCGACCATGAAGAAGGTGGTGAGCGACCGGCGCGCGTCGCTCGACGAGGAAACCGAGGTCAAGCCCGCGATCCGCAAGGTCGTCAATGAGGAGTTCCGGCGCGGCGCGACCATTCCGGTGATCGCCTTCCCGGGCGATGGGGCGGAGATTCCGGACACGCCGAGACTGACCCTCGTCGTAGCGGATCCCGAGGTCGAATGGTCGGGCGGAGACCCGTTGCGCGCGCAGCTCGCCGAGTGGACACGCCAGCGGGGAAAGTCGCCGCGGCTCTACCCGGGCGCGCTCGTCTGGTGCCTCAAGAAGCCAGGACGGGACCTGCGCGAGAAAGTCGAGCTGTCGCTCGCGTGGAGGCGTGTGGCGCACGAGGTGGCCGAGGGCACGCTCGGTGGTGAGTTCGACAAGAATGACGGGGCGGAGCTCTCGTCGAAGGTCAAGGAGGCGGAGGAGGCGGCCAGGGACGAGGTCTGGGGCGACTACCGTTACGCCCTCGTTGCGGACGGGGAGGCGACCGGCGGTCTCAAGGTGATCGACCTCGGCGCGGGGCATTCTTCGAGCGGCGAGACGCTTTGCGGCCGAGTGATCTCGGCCCTCAAGTCCGAGGCGCTCCTCAACGAGTCCGTCGGCGCCGGCTACATCGAGCGCAACTGGCCGCCGGCGTTGCGTGACGCAGGCGCGTGGCCGCTCGCGAGCCTGCGGCAGAGTTTTCTGAACGGATCGCTGACACGGCTGGTGGATCCGGATTCGATCCTCAAGGGCAAGATCGCCGAGTTCGTGAGTCGTGGTGACTTCGGCCTCGCTTCGGGGCGCAAGGCGGGTGGGGGCTACGAGCGCATCTGGTTCGATCAAATCCCGCCATCGGAGGAAATCGCGTTCGATTCGGGCGTCTTTTTGCTGAAGAAGGCGACCGCGCAGGCGCTGGAGGCCGGCACTCCCGCGGCACGCGCTCCGGTGTCGATTCCGGGGCCCTCGCCAGCGCCTGAGCCCCGCCCGGCTTCGAGTCCCGCTACGACGCCGGAGCCAATGGCAGTCGCGCGGACGCTACGCCTGGCGGGCAGCGTGCCGCCGGAGCTGTGGAATCGCCTCGGCACGAAAATTCTGCCGAAGCTGAGGTCCGGCTCCGGACTTCGGATCGGCATCGAGTGCGCAGTGTCCGTGAACGCGGATGCGGCGCGCACCCTGGCCGCAGAGCTGCGCCAAGTCTTGCACGAGCTGGGACTCGCGGAGGCGGTGCGCGTCGAAGAGTCGGAACAGCGGGCGGACGCCGCCGGCACTCGCACCGGGGACTCTCTGCTGGCGGGCGGCGGGGCTGACGCGGCCGCGTCATCGTAGGATCATCGCACTCTCGCAACGCCCCACCCTCGCCGCGGTATGACCCGGATGCTCTCGCACGCGCGCCGCCTGCTCGCGGCACTGGCCCTGCTGTTCGCGGCCGGATCCTCCGGCGCGGACGCCCCCGTCATCGCGGCGGCATCCGACCTCCAGTTCGCGCTCGAAGAGGTGGCGGCGGCCTTCCGCGCCGCCGGCGGGCGCGAAGTGAAGCTCGTGTTCGGCTCCTCCGGGAATTTCTTCCGCCAGATCGTGCAGGGCGCGCCGTTCCAGATGTTCCTCTCGGCCGACGAGCAGTTCGTGCTCCGGCTCGCCGAGCACGGCCGCAGCGAGGGCCGCGGCGAGCTCTACGCGGCGGGGCGCATCGTGCTCTTCGTGCCGCGTGGCTCGCCGCTCGGGCGCGCAGAGCTGGCCGCGCTCGCACCCGCGCTCGAAGCCGGGACGATCCGGCGCCTGGCGATCGCCAATCCGGAGCACGCCCCCTACGGGCGCGCCGCCGAACAGGCGCTGCGCTCGCGGGGGCTGTGGGAGAAGGCCGCCCCCCGGCTGGTGCTGGGGGAGAACGTCTCCCAGGCCGCCCAGTTCGCCGCCTCGGGCTCGGTCGATGCCGCGATCTTCGCCTATTCGCTCGCGCTCTCGCCGCGGGTTTCGGAGGCTGGGTCGTTCGTGCTGATCCCGGCCGAATGGCACCGGCCGCTGCGCCAGCGCATGGTTCTCCTCAAGGGGGCGGGCGAGACGGCGCGCGCCTTCTACCGATTCATGCAGGGCGAGCGCTCGCGCGCGATCCTGGCGCGCTACGGTTTCACCCTGCCTGCAGGCCTCTGAGGGGCCATGGACTGGACCGCCTTCCTGCTCTCGCTGCGGCTCGCGGCCTGGACGCTCGCCATCCTGCTGCCGGTCGGCCTGCTCGTCGCGCGCGCGCTCGCCCACGCCCGCTTCGCCGGCAAGCCGCTGGTCGAGGCCGCGCTCGCCCTTCCCCTGGTGCTGCCCCCGACGGTGCTCGGCTACTACCTGCTGGTCGCCTTCGGCGGGGAGTCCGCGCTCGGCCGCCTGTACGAAACCGCGTTCGGCCGCCCGCTGGTGTTCACCTTCCAGGGACTGCTGCTCGCCTCGGTGATCTTCAACCTGCCCTTCGCCATCCAGCCGATCCAGCGCGCGTTCGAGGCCATCGCCCCCGAGATCCGCGAGGCCGCCGAGTGCTGCGGGCTCAAGCCCTGGCGCATCTTCTGGCGCATCGAGCTGCCGCTCGCCTGGCCGGGGCTGGTCACCGCCCTGGTGCTCTCGTTCGCGCACACCCTGGGCGAGTTCGGCGTCGTGCTCATGGTCGGCGGCAGCATCCCCGGCGAGACGCGCACCGTGGCCATCGCGATCTATGACCGGGTGCAGGGCTTCGACCACGCCGCAGCGGGGATGATGTCGGTGGTGCTGCTGGCGATCTCGCTCGGCGCGATCAGCATCGCCTACTTCGGCGGGGCGCGCGGCGGGGGCCGCGATGTCTGAGCGCGAACCGGGACTGCGCGTGCGGCTGCGCAACCCGGCGCCGATCGCGCTCGACATGGAACTCGCCTGCGCGCCCGGCGAGGTGGCTGCGCTGGTCGGGCCCTCGGGCAGCGGCAAGTCCAGCGTGCTGCGCGCGATCGCCGGCCTGTGGCGGCCGGCCGCGGGCGAGGTGCGCTGCGGCGGCGAGCTCTGGTACTCGCGCGAGGCCGGTGTGTGCCTGCCGCCGCGCGTGCGCCGCATCGGCATGGTGTTCCAGCACTACGCGCTGTTCCCGCATCTGTGCGCGCAAGACAACATCATCGAGGCGCTCGGCGAGCTTCCGCGGGCGAGACGCGCGGCACGTGCCCGCGAGCTGCTCGATCGCGTGCGCCTGGCCGGACTGGAATTGCGCCGCCCCGCGCAACTGTCCGGCGGCCAGCAGCAGCGGGTCGCGGTGGCCCGTGCGCTGGCCCGCGATCCGAAGGCGCTGCTGCTGGACGAGCCCTTCTCGGCAGTCGACCGTGGCACCCGCGAGCGGCTCTACCAGGAACTCGCGCAGTTGCGGCGTGCGCTCGACATGCCGGTCGTGCTGGTCACCCACGACCTCGAAGAGGCGCTGCTGCTCGCCGACCGCATCACCATCCTGCACCACGGCCGCAGCCTGCAATCGGGCGCGCCGCACGAGGTCCTGGCGCACCCGGCGGACGTCACCGTCGCGCGGCTGGTCGGACTGAAGAACATCTTCTCGGGCGAGCTCGTCGAGCACCGCGCCGGGCGCAGCCTGGTGCGCTGCTGGGGCCGGGTGCTGGAAGCCCGCCTGCAGCCGGAGTTCGCGCCCGGCGCCCGGCTGTCCTGGGTCATCCCGCCGGAAGGGGTGATCCTGCACCGGCGCGAACGGGCTTCCCGCGGTGAACGCGAGAACCCCGTCTCCGGCGTGGTCGCCTCGGCGGTCATGCTCGGCGGCAACGTCGCGATCCGTCTCGCGCTCGATGCGCCCGGCGAACTTCCGCTCGCTTTCAGCGTGCCGATCCACGTCGCCCGCCGCAACGGCATCGCACCGGGAGCCGCGATCCGCGTCTCTCTGCTCGCCGAACACATCCACCTCATGCCGGAAGGATGAGCGTCGGTTGCGTTTTTCCGGTGCCTGTATAAGATCACAAGTCTGCCACAGCCGCCCCGTCGAGCCATGACCGAACCGACCAAACGCCAGAGCCAGATCCTCCGGTTCATCCGCGACAGCCTCGAGGCGGCGGGCTATCCGCCCACCCGCGCCGAGATCGCGCGCGCCTTCCGCTTCGCTTCCGCCAACGCCGCCGAGGATCACCTGCGGGCGCTCGAGCGCAAGGGCCTGATCGCGCTCGACGCCGGCGCCGCGCGCGGCATCCGCCTGACCGGAGGCTTCGGGCTGCCGCTGGTCGGACGGGTCGCAGCGGGCAGTCCGATCCTCGCCGAGCAGAACATCGCCAGCCGCCATCCCGTCGACCCGGCGCTGTTCCGCCCGCGCGCCGATTACCTGCTGAAGGTGCGCGGCATGAGCATGCGCGATGCGGGCATCCTCGACGGCGACCTGCTCGCCGTGCACAAGACGGCGGAGGCGCGCAGCGGCCAGATCGTGATCGCGCGCGTGCATGACGAAGTCACCGTCAAGCGGCTGCGGCGGCGCGGCGCAACCGTCGAGCTGCTGCCGGAGAACCCCGAGTTCCGGCCGATCGTCCTCGACACCCGCCACGATAACCTCGCGATCGAAGGTCTCGCGGTGGGCCTGATCCGCTGCGGCAGGATGGGGTGATGCCGGCGTAGGCTGGCCAGCGTCGGCAACGGCCGGCGGAGAATGTGCGCGTCGTGCGAAATCGCGGCCGGGCATGAAGGCCGGCAGGGAATGGTGGGCGGTACTGGGATCGAACCAGTGACTTCCACCGTGTGAAGGTGGCACTCTACCGCTGAGTTAACCGCCCGCGAAGGGAGCGCGAATTTAACCACAGCGCGCCGCGGGCGGTCAATCCGCCTGCGGCGGCGACGCCGATCAGCTCCTGCGCCTGCTCGCTCAGCGAATTCGGCGGCAGGTTGAGCAGACGGTTCAGCAGGTCGGTGGCGGCACCGGGGTCGTTTCTGACCAGCGCCGCTTGCGCCTCGTCCATCAGTTGCCGGGCCTGTTTTTCGACTTCAGCGGTTGCTGCCGCCGGCGCCGCGGCGCCTGCTGCCGGCCGCGGCGGGAGGAGGGGTGCCGGGGCCGGCTGCGCCGCGGCGGGCAACGCCGGCAGCAGCAAACTGAGACTGCGATTGTCCGCGCCCACCCTCACGCGCAGGCGCACCGCACGCTCGAACCGCACGCCGACCGTTCCGCCTTCTTCCGGATAGGTCACGGTGAAGGGAACCGTCAGGCCGTTCGTCGGCGGCGTATGGGTCTCGCGCGTGGCGACCGTGATGCCCTCGTCGCCGCCTCCGGTCACCCGGAAGAAGATGCGGAAGAAGTCGGACTCGCCGAGCGGAAAGTGCCGGATGTACTGGATCGTCGTGGCGAAGTGGATGCGGATCTCCGCATCGCCCGCCGCCGGGACGACCTCCACCCGTTCGATGACCTCCGCCCAGGCGGGCCGCAGCAGCAGGACGGCGAACAGTGCGACTGCGGTTCGGTACGCGGCGAGAATCAGGCAGGCGTTTCGGTTCATGTCTCTTTCAGTTTGTGGTTGTCATGGGGACGGTGTGACGGGTGCCTGTCGCGGGTCTTTCGGTTCAGAAGTCTCCGCTGGTGGGCCGGTGCTCGCCGCTGCGCGACTTGGTGATCCGGGTGAGCGTCGCGTCGGCATAGGTATGGCAACTGCCCGAACAGTCCTTGAGTTCGCCCACCGTGTAGTAGACCGTGGGGCTGGCGATCTTCTTGTGCTCGCCCGGCTTGAAACGCGAGGCGTGGCAGCCCGCGCAATCGGGTTTGTATGCCGCGAACGGCCAGGCCATCACTTCGCTGTTGGTGGTATGGCAAGCATTGCAGCTCACGAACTGCTGTGCGCGCGATAGAAAGGCGAAACGTGGCTGTATGCGAGGGTCGGCCGCCACGCGGAGGTGCGGTGGCAGGCGTCACAGGATTTCGTCGTCGCGAAGTGCCCGGAGCCCTTGCCCGAGGCCGAGGCGCCGTTATGACAGGTGGCGCAGGTACCCGGAATGACCGTGGAATGGCTCATCGTCGCCGGCTTCCACGCGGTCGTGCGGTGGCAGGTGTCGCAGGACGCCGTGGTGAGGATGTGGCTTCCCGGCTTGCCGGTGGCACTCGACCCGTTGTGACAAGTGGCACAGGTGCCGGGAACCACCGTCGAGTGACTCATCGTCGCAGGTTTCCATGCGCTCGTGCGGTGGCAGGTGTCGCAGGATTGCGTGGTCGGGATGTGGCTTCCGGACTTGCCGGTGGCACTCGATCCGTTATGGCAGGTGGAGCAGCTTCCCGGCGTGACACTGCCGTGGTCCATCGTCGCAGGCTTCCATCCGCTCGTGCGGTGGCAGGTGTCGCAGGATGCGGTCGTGGCGATGTGACCACCTGGCTTTCCGGTGGCGCTCGATCCGTTATGACAGGTGGAGCAGCTTCCCGGCGTGACACTGCCATGATCCATCGTCGCAGGCTTCCACCCGCTCGTGCGGTGGCAGGTGTCGCAGGATTTCGTGGTCGGAATGTGGCTTCCCGGCTTTCCGGTGCCGGTGCTTCCGTTATGACAACCGGCACAGGTGCCGGGCGCTACGCTGGTATGTCTGAACGAAGCGGGCTTCCACGCGGCCGTGCGGTGGCAGGCGTCGCAGGACTGCGTGGTCGGCACGTGCGAAGAGGCTTTCCCCGGAGCGACGCTTCCGTTATGGCAGCGCTCGCAAGTGCCCTCGGCGACGCCCATGTGATTGAAGCTCGCCGGCTTCCATCCGCTGGTGCGGTGACACGCATCACACGCCTCCGCGGTGGTGACGTGCGCGGCCGGCTTGGCGCTGGCCGCGATCCGGCTTCCGGGTGTGTGGCAGCCGGCGCAGGTCGTCGGGGTTCCTCTCAACACACCTTGCTGGTGGCAGGTCTCGCAGCGAACCTTGGCATGCGCCCCGACCAGCGGATATCCCGTGCTCAGGTGGTCGAAGGAGCCGCCGCGCACGCCCTGTCCCCAAACGGTGCTCGTCATGGCGACAACGAGCACGGCCAGCAGGACGAGGATCACCCACGTCGAGGGCCTCGTCCGTCTGTACGGTCCGGTGATCCAGCTCACGGTAGTCTCCCCTTCAGGCACGAAACGCCTTCACTCCCGATGGCGCGGCGATGCGGGCGGCGCGACAAATTGCCTTGCCGGGACGCAGCATAAAGTGGGAAAGTTTCCCATGTCAACCAGTTCCGCTATAATTTCCCACGCCGGTTACAATGCGTCCGATCATGCGTAAGACTCCATCCGACGTCTCTCCCGTGATGCTCGCCGCGCTGCGGCGGGTGTTGGGATCGCTCGTTCGCATCCTGCTCGGCTACGGGATTCGCTATCCGGTGCTGCTCGAACTGCTGAAGTCCGAGTTCGTCCGCGCCGCCGATCTGGATTTCAGCCTCGGCCACAGGGCGCAATCCGACAGCCGCATCAGCCTGCTCACGGGCGTGCACCGCAAGGACGTACGCCGGCTTCGCGCGCAACCGCCCGGCGAGGACGAGGCGCCGGCGAGCGTCTCTCTCGGCGGTTCGATCGTTGCAAAGTGGCTCGCGACACGTCAATGCGTGGATTCGCGCGGCCGTCCCGCGCCGCTTCCGCGGCTGCGGCGCCAGGGCGGCGAACGCTCGTTCGAGGCACTCGTCGAGTCGGTCAGCAAGGACATGCGCAGCCGCGTCGTCCTCGACGAATGGCTGCGCCTGGGCGTGGCGCGCATCGACGACGCCGACCGGGTGTGCCTCAATGTTTCTGCGTTCGTGCCGAAAAAGGGTCTCGACGAAAAGGCTCACCACTTCGGCCGCAACGCGGCCGATCACCTGTCCGCGATCGCGGCCAACCTCGCCGGGCCGGAGCCGCGCTTCGTCGAGCGCAGTGTTCACTACACCCGGCTGAGCGCCGCCGCGGTGGGCAAGCTGGCGCAACTGGCCGAGCGTGACGGCATGAAAGCGCTGCATTCGATCAACCGTCGCGCGGCCGAGCTCAAGGCCGCATCGGGCAGGACTCAAGGACCACTGCATCGCATGAACTTCGGGATTTACTTCTACAGCGAGCCGGAAGCCGAACCGCCGAGCACCGGGAGGACCAGGCGTGCCTGATGCGGCGCGAGGCGAACTCTGCCGGCATGCGCTTCGCGCTGGCGGCCGCGATTGCCGCGTTCGCAGCCGCAATCGCCCTAGCCAATCCGTGCACCGACCCCGGCGACGGGATCGGCGGAACCGGGCACGCGCCCAGCGAAACCGGCATCGGCGGAACCGGCGTGGTCGGCGTCATCACCGGCTTCGCCAGCATCTGCGTCAATGGCATCGAGGTGCATTACGACGCCACGACCCCGGTGGAGATCGGAGGCACGTCGGCCACTGCGAAGGACCTGCGGGTGGGCCATGTGGTCGCCGTCGCCGCCGCCGGCGCAGGCGAGGAAGTCTCGGCGCGGCGCATCTCGGTCATCCACGAAGTCACCGGTCCGGTGACTGCGGTGAGCGTGGACGGACGAGCGATCCGGGTCATGGGACAGCAGGTCACGCTGGTCGGCACGATTCCGGGAAGCGTCCGGCCGAGGCTGCGGATCGGGGACCCGGTGCGGGTGAGCGGGTTCCGCCGGGGCGACGGATCGCTGAGCGCGACGCTCGTCGAACGCGGCGCGACGCCTTCGCGCGCGAGCGTCCTCGGCCGGTTGCGCATCGCGCGCGACGGCACGGCAAGCGTCGCTGGTCTGCCCGTCACCGGCGCGCTGGCGGGCGCTGCCGCCGGCGCGCGGGTCCGGGTCAGCGGACGCTGGGACGGCCGCACGCTCGAAGCCCAGGCGATCGAACTGGATCCGGTGCGCGCCGCGATCGCGCACGTCGGGCGCATCGAACTCCAGGGTTACCTCCAGCGCGCGAACGGCAAACTGAGCATCGGCGGCAGCCTCGTCCGGCTCCAGGGAAACGCGCGCTTCGTGGGAGGATCCGCGGCGGATCTCGTCACCGACCGCCGGGTGCGCGTCAGCGGCAAGCTGCTGCGCGACGGTAGCGCGCTCGTCGAGCGGGTCCGCTTCGAGCGGGCGAACCCCGGCGCTGCGCCGGGCAGGCCCGCCGGCGCCCGGCCGGCGCCGGCATCGCCTGCGCCGCAGGCGGATCGAGGTGAAAGCGAGCATGACGGAGGCGCGGGGGACGACGGTCGCCACGAGGGGCGCGAATCGGGTGAATCGAATGAGCGTTCCGGGGACACGCGAGGCAGCGTAGCGACTACCCGTCCCGAAGAGCGCGAGCGACCGGCGATGCCGGCAAGGGGCTGAGCACGGGGGAAAACGACTACGCGCTCCAGGCCGACGTCTTCACCCGCGCGGGTGCCGTCACCCCATTCGGCACCCTGGGCTACAAGGTGATCGGCTCGCCGGCGGGTCGATGATGCTGGCATTGCTGCTCTATCCGCTGCGCAAGCGTCTCGCGTTCATGCAGGGGCGGGCCGGGCTGACCGAGCCGTCCAGTCTGCATCCGGTGGTCGATCCGAACATCTGCGTGGGTTCGGGGTCCTGCGCCAGGGCATGCCCCGAGCATGCGATCGGCCTGATCGACGGCAAGGCCCATCTGATCGCCCCGGCCAAATGCATCGGTCACGGCGCCTGCGCCGCCTCCTGTCCGCTCGACGCGATCAAGCTGGTCTTCGGCACCGAGAAGCGCGGCGTCGACATCCCGCAGGTCAGCCCGGAGTTCGAGACCAACGTCCCCGGCATCTATATCGCAGGCGAACTCGGCGGGATGGGATTGGTGCGCAAGGCCGCCGAGCAGGGCCGCCAGGCGATCGAATCGATCGCCCGCAAGCGCGGCGACGGCGGGCTCGACGTGGTGATCGTCGGCGCAGGACCCGCGGGCCTCTCGGCGACGCTCAACGCCATGCACCACAAGCTGCGCTCGATCACCATCGAGCAGGAGGACGATCTCGGCGGCACCGTCTACCACTACCCGCGCAACAAGATCGTGATGACCCAGCCGGTGCAACTCGCGCTGGTCGGAACCGTGAAGATGACCGAGGTGATGAAGGAAGCCCTGCTCGAGTTCTGGCACGGCATCGTCACCCGCCACAGGGTGAAGATCCAGTTCGGCGAGCGGCTGGAGAAGGTGCAGAGGACCGATGACGGTTTCCACGTGCACACCTCGCGCGGCGAATACCGCAGCCGCAACGTGCTGCTCGCGATCGGGCGGCGCGGCACGCCGCGCAAACTCGGCGTGCCGGGCGAACAGCTGCCCAAGGTCGTCTATCGGCTGATCGACCCCGAGCAGTATCGCGGCCGCCAGGTGCTGGTCGTGGGCGGCGGGGACAGCGCGATCGAGGCCGCCATCGCGCTCGCCGGGGAACCCGACACCGAGGTCCTCCTGTCCTACCGCGGCCAGGCGTTCGGGCGGATCAAGGAGAAGAACCGCGAGCGGCTCGCGCAGGCCGAAGCCGGCGGCCGGCTGAAAGTGATCCTCAAGTCGACCGTCGAGACCATCGAACCGGAAGCCGTCGTCCTGCGCACCGAGTCAGGGAGCGAGCGGCACGCCAACGACGCGGTGATCGTCAGCGCCGGCGGTGTGCTGCCCACGCCCATGCTCAAGGAGATGGGCATCCAGGTCGAGACCAGGCACGGCGAGGCGTGACCTCGCCGCCTCAGCGCGCGACGTCGACCACCAGTCTCCCGCGCACCCTGCCGGCGAGCACTTCGGGCGCGGCGGCGATCGCCTCCTCCAGCGCGATCTCGCGGCTGATCATTTCGAGCCTCGCGGCGTCGAGATCGCGCGCGAGCCGCGCCCAGGCTTCACGCCGCAGCTCCGGCGGCGCCATCACGCTGTCGATGCCGTAGAGCGTGATCCCGCGCAGGATGAAGGGCGCGACACTCGAGGGAAAGTCCATCCCGCCCGCCAGCCCGCAGGCCGCGACCGCGCCCCGGTAACGCACCGCCGCGCAGGCATTGGCGAGCGTGTGGCTGCCGACGGTGTCGATCACCCCCGCCCAGCGCTCCTTCTGCAACGGCTTTCCGGGCGCGGAGAACCGGGCCCGATCCAGCACTTCCGATGCACCGAGCGACTTCAGGTACGCCGCCTCGTTCGTCCTGCCGGTCGAGGCCACCACGGTGTAGCCCAGCCGCGAGAGAGCCGCGGTGGCCACGCTCCCCACGCCGCCGGCGGCGCCGGTGACGAGGATCTCGCCGGACTCCGGTTTCACGCCGTGGCGCTCCAGCGCCAGCACGCACAGCATCGCCGTGTAGCCCGCGGTTCCGATCGCCATCGCCTGGCGGGCGGTGAACACCTCGGGGAGCCTCACCAGCCAGTCGCCCTGCACCCGCGCCTTCTGCGAGAGGCCGCCCCAGTGCGTCTCGCCCACCCCCCAGCCGTTCAGCACGACGCGGTCGCCGGGCTTCCAGGACGGGTGGGTGCTCGCCTCGACCGTGCCCGCGAAATCGATTCCCGGCACCATCGGGAACCTGCGCACCACCGGCGATCTTCCGGTGATCGCGAGCGCGTCCTTGTAATTGACGGTGGAATAGGCGACGTGCACCGTGACCTCGCCCTCAGGCAGTTGCGCATCCTCCAGTCCGGCGATCCGGCACTGCTGCCCCGCCTCGGTCTTCTCGATCAGGATCGCCCTGAACATTCTCGCCTCCGAAATGAACGCGGCGCCCGCGGGCGCCGCAAGGACGACCGGAGCTTTCCGGTCTAGTGGAACGCCACCCCGCGCCTGCGCGCGATCCAGCCGATCACGCCCAGCCCGGCCAGCAGCAGGGCATAGGTCTCGGGTTCGGGCACCGCCTGGGCGAATTCCTGTGCGAGCAGCAGATGGGCCGCAGTCGTGGGATGCACATCGTCGAAGAACAGGTAGCCCGTGCAACTCGGGAAGGCGGCGAAGCCTGCGTCGAGGCAGGAACTGGTGACGATGGTGAAACCGAGGCTCGCCGGATCGGCCACGGCATCGCGGAGGAAACCTGCGGTGTCGAAGCTGATGAGGTCGAGCCCGGATCCGCCGAAGGTCGCGGCGAGCGTTCCTGCCAGTCCCGCATTGAACGAATCGGTGAGGAAGCTCGCGCTCCCGGCCGCGACAGGTCCCTGCTTCAGGAAGAACGGAGTCAGGCCCAGGTCGGGCATGTTGGGCACCAGGATGTGCTGCGCGCCCATCCCCGCCAGCGTGCCGATGTCGGTCGCCAGGTTGCCGATCGCGGTGGTCGCGAGCGCCGTGAAGTCGACCGTCGCACCGCCCGCCTGCTGCGCGAAGCCGAGGAAGAAATCGTTCGGCGCGCCCCACAGCAGGAACAGGGTCTGGCTCATGTTCAGGCCGGTCGGATCGAATGCCGCGATCTGCTGACCGATGCCGGTGTTCTGAACCGCCGGAAGGCTCTGCAGCCCCGCCGGGCTATTGACGAGCCAGTTGAAATTGCCACTGCCGGTCATCGCGCCGCCGACCGCGAAGTTCGTGCCGCCGGCAGGCGAGTTCGCCGCTCCCGCCGATGCGCCGAGAATGTCGGCGAGATATTCCGCGGCCACGCTTCCGTTGGAGAAGCGCCGGTTGTAGGGCGGTGTGGGCGGGAACAGGGAGGTGTCGTCGGGGTTGCGCGTCAGCCAGTAGGCGTTGCCCGGATCCGACAGGCTGTCGCCGAACACCACCAGGCTGGAGAAGGGCGACCCGGTGGCCGATGCACTGACGCATGCCGCGAAACCGGCCGCGGCGGCCAGCGTTTTCCAGATTCTCATTTTTTTCTGACCTCGTCGAAAGTGATCGTGTGAGCGGCCGGGCGGGCGCGCCGATCGAACCGGTTCCCGGTCTTGCGCAGGCGGAACTTAGCGCCTCGGCCGCAAACTGTCAATGCACGCCCGCCTGCGGACTGTTCGGCGTCCATCGGTCCGGGTGACGGCGCGTATAATCCCGCGACCTCCACCGCAGGGCGATTCAGCGATGCGCTTCGAAGGCTCCCCCACCTATGTCGCCACCCCCGACCTGATGCTCGCGGTCAACGCGGCGGTCACGCTCCAGCGGCCGCTGCTCGTCAAGGGAGAGCCGGGCACCGGCAAGACCCTGCTGGCGCAGGAAGTGGCCGCCAGCCTCGGCATGCCGCTGCTCGAGTGGCATGTCAAGTCCACCACCAAGGCGCAGCAGGGGCTCTACGAGTACGACGCCGTTTCGCGTCTGCGCGACTCCCAGCTCGGCGAAGCGCGCGTTCGCGACATCGCGAACTACATCGTGCAGGGCGTGCTCTGGCAGGCGTTCCGCTCGGAGACGCAGACCGTGGTGCTGATCGACGAGATCGACAAGGCCGACATCGAGTTCCCCAACGACCTGCTGCGCGAGCTCGACCGCATGGAGTTCTACGTGTATGAGACCCGCGAGCTGATCCGCGCACGCCAGCGGCCGATCGTCTTCATCACCTCGAACAACGAGAAGGAGCTGCCCGACGCCTTCCTGCGCCGCTGCTTCTTCCACTACATCCGCTTTCCCGACAAGGAGACGATGCGGCGCATCGTGGACGTGCACTTCCCCGGGCTCAAGAAGGAGCTGTTGCGGGAGGCGCTGGAAGTGTTCTTCGAGCTGCGCGAGGTGCCCGGGCTGAAGAAGAAGCCCTCGACCTCGGAACTGCTCGACTGGATCCGGCTGCTGCTCGCCGAGGACATCCCGGCCGAGGCCCTGCACGCCCGGGATTCGCGCAGTGCGATTCCGCCGCTGCACGGTGCGCTGCTCAAGAACGAACAGGACGTGCACCTGTTCGAGCGGCTGGTGTTCATGGCACGGAACAATCGCTGAGGAGCCGCGCTCATGACCGCGCCCCGCATCGCGCACGGCGTCACGCTGGACCTCCAGTTTTCCCATCTCGACCCGGCAAGGCGCATGCGCGCGCGCCTGATCGGCCTCTACGAGGGCCAGGGGCTGATCGTCACTGCACCGCTCGAAGGCCGGCAACCCGGTCTCGTGCGCGAGGGCGACGAACTCGTCGCACGCTACATCGCCGGCCGCAACATCTGCGCGTTCCAGGTCCGCGTGCTCAGAGTGGCGACGCTGCCCTACCGGCACGTCCATCTCAGCTATCCGGAGCGCATCGAGGAGACCGCGGTCCGTGATGCCGAACGGGTGAGCGTCGACATCCCGGCGCAGATCCGTCCGGCACCGGACGCCGAAGCCGTCTCCGCGACCATCAGCGACCTGTCGGCGACCGGAGCGATGATCCGCTCTCCGGTGTCGCTCGGAGCCACCGACGCCGAGGTCACGCTCGAATTCGAGGCGAGCTTCGGCGGCCAGCCGCAGACCCTCCAGGTCGGCGCGATCGTTCGCAACGAACGAACCGCCAGTCTGCCCGACGGATCGCAGCAGTTCCTCCACGGGGTACGCTTCAAGCAGCTCGAGGCGCAGCAGGAAATGTTCCTGCGCGGCTTCGTGTTCGAGACCATCGCGCTCGGCCGGAGCTGACCGCCCGCTTCGGGTTTCACGTTTCAGGTTTCAGGTTCCAGGTTCCAGGTTACGGGTTGCGGGCGCTGATGCTGATCGACTTCTTCCTTCATCTGAAGTCGCGCGGGCTGCCGGTGTCCACGCGCGAATTTCTGACCCTGCTCGAAGCGCTGCGCGAGCGGGTGGCCGGCCACGAGGTCGAGGATTTCTACTACCTCGCGCGCGCCTGCCTGGTGAAGGACGAGTCCGGCTACGACCGCTACGACCGCGCCTTCGGCGAGTACTTCAAGGGCATCTCTTCACCGGTCGGGCAGGAAGCCTCGATCCCCGAAGAATGGCTGCGCCGGATCATTGGCCGCCACCTCGGTGAGGAGGAGAAGGCGCGAATCGAGAAGCTCGGCTGGGACCGGCTGATGGACGAGCTGCGCAAGAGGCTGGCCGAGCAGAAGGAGCGGCACGCGGGCGGATCGAAGTGGATCGGAACCGGCGGCACCAGCCCCTTCGGCGCCCACGGCGTTCATCCCGAGGGCATCCGCATCGGCGCGGAATCGGCCGGCAACCGCAGCGCGGTGAAGGTGTGGGACCGGCGCAGCTTCCGCAACCTGGACGGCGGGGTGGAGCTGGGCACGCGCAACATCAAGGTGGCCTTGCGCAGGCTGCGCCGCTTCGCGCGCGAGGGCGCGGCCGAGGAACTCGATCTCGAAGGCACGATCGGCTCGACCGCACGCAACGCCGGCTGGCTCGACCTGCGCATGCGCCCGGAGCGCCACAACGCGGTCAAGGTGCTCCTGCTGCTGGACATCGGCGGCTCGATGGACGATCACATCCGCGTGTGCGAGGAGCTGTTCTCGGCCGCGCGCACCGAGTTCAAGCATCTCGAGCATTTCTACTTCCACAACTGCGTCTATGAGCACCTGTGGCGGGACAACGCGCGACGGTACTCCGAGCGCACCGCGACCCTCGACCTGCTGCACCGCTACCCGGCCGACTACAAGCTGATCCTCGTCGGCGACGCCACCATGAGCCCCTACGAGATCCTCCAGCCGGGCGGAAGCATCGAGGGCATGAACGAGGAAGCCGGCGCGGTCTGGCTCGGGCGGCTGCTCGACACCTGGCCGAACGCGATCTGGCTCAACCCCGAGCCGGAGAAGCACTGGAACTACCGGCACTCCATCGTCATCGTGCGCGAACTGATGGGCGGGCGCATGTTCCCGCTCACCCTCGAAGGGCTCGAGCGCGGCATGCGGCTGCTCGGCAGGTAGCCAGCCCCCGGCGCTCAGGCGTCCTCGCGCGGCGGTGCCACGCGTCGCACCTCGTCGAGCGTCGTGAGTCCCGCCGCGATCTTCATCGCGCCGCTCACCCGCAGCGGCTTCATCGCCTGGCGATGGGCGGCTTCGCGCACCTGCGCGAGATCGGTGCTGCGGGTGATCAGGCTGCGGATCTGCGCGGACATCGGCAGGATTTCGTAGATGCCGATCCGGCCCAGGTATCCGGTCATCCGGCATTCGAGACAGCCCTCGGCGGCATGCAGCTTCGCGGGCAGCGGCGCCTTCCAGGGCGCGGTGAGCTGTGTCCATGCGCTGCGCTCTTCCTCGCCGGGAACGAATTCCCGCTTGCAGTGCGGGCACAGGGTGCGCACCAGCCGCTGCGCCATCACGCCGATCAGCGTGGCGTTGAGCAGGTAGGACGGGGCGCCGAGATCGAGCAGCCGCGTCACCGCGGAGGGCGCGTCATTGGTGTGCAGCGTCGAGAGTACGAGATGGCCGGTGAGTGCGGCCTGGATCGCCATGTCGGCGGTCTCGAAGTCGCGGATCTCGCCCACCATGATGATGTCGGGATCCTGGCGCATGAGCGAGCGCACGCCCTGCGCGAAGCCCATTTCGATCGAATGCTGGACCTGGACCTGATTGAAGGCCGGCTCGATCATCTCGATCGGATCCTCGATCGTGCACACATTCACCTCCGGGGTCGCGAGGTGCCTGAGCGTCGAGTAGAGCGTCGTCGTCTTGCCGGAGCCGGTCGGGCCGGTCACCAGGATGATGCCACTCGGCCGGGCGGTCATCTCGGCCCAGCGCGCGCGATCCTCCTCGCTGAAGCCCAGCTCGCCGAAATCGCGCACCAGCACCTCGGGGTCGAAGATGCGCATGACCATCTTCTCGCCGAACGCGGTGGGCAGCGTCGAGAGCCGCAGTTCGACCTCCTCGCCTTCCGGGGTGCGCGTCTTGATGCGGCCGTCCTGGGGGCGGCGCTTCTCCACCACATCCATGCGGCCGAGGATCTTGATCCGGCTCATCATGGCATTCATGATCGGCGCCGGGATCTGGTAGACCTGATGCAGCACGCCGTCGATGCGGAAGCGCACCAGCCCGAGCTCGCGGCGCGGCTCGAGGTGGATGTCGCTGGCGCGCTGTTCGAAGGCGTACTGCCACAACCAGTCGACGATGTGCACGATGTGCTGGTCGTTGGCGTCGACCGGCCGGTTCGCCCGCCCCATCTCGACCAGTTGCTCGAAGTTCGACAGCCCCGCACCGCCCGCTTCGCCCGCGGCCATCGCCTTCTTCACCGAGCGGGCCAGGTTGTAGAACTCGGCGAGGTAGCGGCCGATGTCGATGGGATTGGCGATCACCCGGCGGATCTCCTTGCCGAGGATCGGCCGGAGTTCCCGCTCCCATTCGCGGATGAACGGCTCGGCACAGGCGACGACCACCTCGCGCGCGCCCACTTCCAGGGGCAGCAGCCGGAAGCGCGCGGCATAGGCGTTGGACATCACCTCGGTCACCGCGGAGAAGTCGATGCGCAGCGGATCGATATGGCGGTATTCGAGCCCGACGCGTCCGGCCAGCCACTCGCACAGCGCATCGACGGTGAGCGTCTTGTGCGGCGCGCGCGCCGAGCGCCACTTCTGCTCCGCCACCAGCACGAGCGGATGGGCCTCGCCGCGGTAATAGCGCTTCGCGTGCCGCAGCGCCGCGGCCTCCTGCGCGCCCACCAGGGCATCGGCGACCAGCCAGTCGAGCACTTCGCCGAGTTCGAGGCGGCGCTCGCTTTCCGTGACTTCGGACTGCGCGGGACTCATCGATGACGGACGGATTGCGTGGATACGGTGCCCGATGATACCCGCGGGCCACTCAGCCGGGCAGCACGATGCGCGGGCGATCGCCGCCCACCTCGAGCAGCAGGCGGTTCAGCCGCTTCACGAAGGCCGCCGGATCCTCGAGGCTGCCGCCTTCGGCCAGCAGCGCCTGGTCGAACAGCATCCGGCTCCAGTCCCCGATGTCCTTCTCCTCGTCCCTGAGCCGCAGCACGATGGCATGCTTGGGATTGATCTCCAGGATCGGTTTCGCCGCGGGCGCCGCCTGCCCGACCGACTTCAGGATGCGCGCGAGGTTGGCGCCGATGTCCTGCTCGTCGGCGACCAGGCAGGCCGGAGACTCGCTGAGCCGGTGGCTGACCCGCACGTCCTTCACCTGGCCGCCCAGCGCGCTCCGGATGCGCGCCACGAGATCCTTGAGTTCGTCCTGCTCGCGTTCCTGTTCCCGCTTTTCTTCTTCGTCGGCCAGCTTGCCGAGATCGAGATCGCCCTTGGCAACCGAGCGCAGCGGCTTGCCCTCGAACGCATCGAGATGGGCGATGACCCACTCGTCGACGCGGTCGCACAGCAGGAGCACCTCGATGCCCTTGGCGCGGAAGAACTCGAGATGCGGGCTCGATCGCACGGCGGCGGCGGAATCGGCGGTGAGGTAGTAGATGTGCTCCTGGCCCGGTTTCATCCGCGAGACATAGTCGGCGAGCGAGACGTCCTCTCCCGCCGAGGCGGCATCGGTGGAGGCGAAGCGAAGCAGGCGCGCGATGCGTTCGCGGTTGGGCGGATCCTCCCCGACGCCCTCCTTGAGCGCCCGCCCGAACTCGCCCCAGAAACGCGCGTACTTCTCCTTCTCCTTGTCCGCCAGCTCCCCGAGCAGCCCGAGGACGCGCTTGGTGCAACCGGCCCGGATCGCCTCGATGTCGCGGCTCTCCTGGAGGATCTCGCGCGAGACGTTGAGCGACAGGTCGTTCGCATCGACCACGCCACGCACGAAGCGCAGGTACGCGGGCATGAGCTGCTCGGCGTCGTCCATGATGAATACGCGCTGGACATAGAGCTTGATGCCGTGGCGGCCCTGGCGATCCCACAGGTCGAAGGGCGCGTGCGAGGGGATGAAGAGGAGCTGGGTGTATTCCTGCCGGCCCTCGACCTTCGCATGGACGTGGGCGAGCGGCGGCTCGAAGTCGTGGGCGACGTGCCCGTAGAACTCCTGGTACTGCTCTTCGGTGATTTCGGACTTGGGCCGCGCCCACAGCGCGGCTGCCCGGTTGACCGTCTCGTCCTCGTCCGTGATCACGCTCGCCGAGCGTTCGGCGTCCCAGCGCTCCTTCTTCATCAGGATCGGCTGAACGATGTGGTCGGAGTACTTGCGCACCAGCGTGCGCAGGACGCTGCCCGAGAGCAGATCCTCCTGACCCTCGCGAAGATGGAGGATGACCTCGGTGCCGCGCGAGGACTTCCCGATCGCGGAGACGCTGAACTCGCCGCCGCCGTCGGATTCCCAGCGCACCGCCTCCGAGGCCGGCTGCCCGGCGCGCCGGGTCAGCACAGTGACCCGGTCGGCGACGATGAAGGAGGAATAGAAGCCGACCCCGAACTGGCCGATCAACTGCGCGTCCTTCTGCTGGTCCCCGGACAGATGGCTGAAGAACTCGCGGGTACCCGATTTGGCGATGGTTCCCAGATGCTCGATCGCCTCTTCGCGCGACATGCCGATGCCATTGTCGGCGACGGTGATGGTGCGCGCGCCGGCATCGTACGAAATCCGGACTCGCGGCTCCGGGTCGCCCTCGAAGAGCGCCGCATCGGCGAGCGCCTCGAAGCGCAGCTTGTCGCAGGCGTCCGACGCGTTGGATACTAATTCACGCAGGAAAACCTCGCGGTTGCTATAGAGTGAATGGATCATGAGGTGGAGGAGCTGTTTGACCTCCGCCTGAAAACCCAGGGTCTGGATCCTGCCGAGTTCGGTCGGGGATGGTTCTGTGGACATGGAACGACGACTCCTTTTTGGCGATTGAACTCCGAAATATGCGGCAGCCGCCGTCAAATTCAAGACAGGAGGCGTGGCAGCTCAAGCAACCGGATGCCGATTCGGACGCACCCGCGGCGGGTGGCGAGGCGACTCCCGCGCCTGCCGCACCCACCGGCGACCGGCCTCCCGGAGCGTCCCTGCGCGCGCTGAAGCTCGCCCTCATCCTCATCTATCTCGCCGGCATGGCGGGACTCGGGCTGTGGAGCGTGCGCAATGCGATCGAAGAGCGCGATACGGCGATCGGCGCCGCACGCAATCGGACCGCCGAGCTCGCGCTGGCGGCCGAGCAGCAGGCCGCGCGCGCCCTCGGAGAGGCCGATGCCGTGCTGGCGCTGCTGGCCGAAGCGCAGCGGCGCGCTGCTGCCGAGCCCGAAGCGGAGCTTCTCCACCGCGGAATCGCCGCGCAGCTCGCAGAGCGCCCGCAGATCACGTCCGTCGCCCTGCTCGATGCCTCCAACCACATCCTCCTTCTTGGAAACGCGACCGGCGTGACGCTCGATGCGGGCGACTGGAAGAACGCACCGCCCGCCCCTGCGATGGCCTCGGGGCGCGCCGTGCTCGGCCGCGCCGTCACCGAGCCCTCCGGGGGACGGTGGACGATTCCGCTCGTGCGCGGCATCGAGGACGGAGATCGGCCGCAACGACTCGCCGCGCTGCTCGCGCCGTCGTATTTCGAGACCGCGTTCCGTGCTCTCGCCCTTCCGGCCGGGGGATCGGTGCTGCTGCTGCACGGCGAAGGCAGGCTGCTTTCCCGTTACCCGGCCGGCGCGGATGCGCTCGATACCCCGGCAACCGCCCTGCCGCCGTTCCGTCCCGAGTTCAGCAGCTTGCGCACCGCGAGCGTACGCGAAACGGCCCCCGGTGCGACCGAGGCGCGCATCGGCGCCTTCAGCCGTATCGCCGATTATCCCGCCGTCGTATTCGTGAGCATGCCCGAGGAAGCGGTGCTCGCGCCCTGGCGCGAACACGTTCTGGTCAAGGCCGGCGGATTCGTGCTGGCCGCCATCCTCGTCGGGCTCATCCTGGTTGCGGTCCATGGCAGCGCGCGGCGCAAGGCCGAGGCAGCCGCTGCCGTCCGCGCCGCGGCCGAGGCGACCGAGCAACGCCTGCGCGACCGCAGCACGGCGCTCCGGCAGCTCGACGCCCAGCTCGCTTCGTTCAGCTACGCGATCTCCCACGACCTGCGCACGCCGCTGCGGGCGATCAGCGGCTTCGCCCATACGCTGGAAGAGGATTGCGGCGAGCGGCTCGACGAAGCGCACAGGGCCGATCTCGCCCGCATCCGCGCCGCCGCACAGCGCATGGGGGAAACCATCGACCGGCTGGTGGAACTCGCGAGCCTGTCGCGCTCCAGCGTGCATCGCACCGACGTCGACCTCTCCGAGATGACGCGCGCGATCGCGGACGAACTCCGCCGGCGCGACCCGCAGCGCACGGCCTCCTTCGCCATCGCGCCCGACCTGCGCGTGAGCGCCGACCGGCGGCTGCTGCGCGGGCTGCTCACGCAGCTCATGGACAACGCCTGGAAATTCTCCCGCGGCCGACCGGAGACCCGGATCAGCGTCGGCGCCCTCTCGGGGGACGGCGCCACCGTCTTTTTCGTCGACGACAACGGCATCGGCTTCGACATGGCGCACGCGGCCAGGCTGTTCGAGCCGTTCCAGCGCCTTCATCCGGGCGCGAGCTTCGAGGGTGCCGGGATCGGGCTGGCCACGGTCCATCGCGTGGTCCAGCTCCACGGCGGCCGGGTGTGGGCCGACGCGGTGCCGGACCAGGGCGTCACGATATTCTTCACCCTGGCGCCCGAGCCGGCGCCGGGCGGCGCTCACTCGTAGCGGATTTCGAGCAGCTCGATTCTGCGGATGCCGGTCGGGCTGGCGAGCGAGACGACATCGCCCTCGCGGGCCTTGGCGAGCGCACGCGCGAGCGGCGAGATCCAGCTGATCCGGCCGCGTCCGGCGTCGGCCTCGTCCACGCCCACGATCCGGTAGCTCCGGGGCGCCGCGCCGGTCTCGGCGACGGTCACCGTGGCACCGAAGAACACCCGGTCGCGGCATTCCTGGCGCGCCGGATCGACCACGATCGCGGTCTCGACGCGCTTCATCAGGAAACGGATGCGCCGGTCGATTTCACGCAGCCGCTTCTTACCGTAGATGTAGTCGCCGTTCTCGGAGCGGTCGCCGTTTCCCGCCGCCCACGCCACCACCTTGACGAGCTCCGGGCGCTCCACCGTCACCAGGAACTCGAGTTCGGTCTTCAGGCTCGCATAGCCTTGCGGCGTCATGTAGTTGCGCGCCACCGGCGGCGCGTCCGCAGCCGCTTCTTCCTCGCACTCCGCTTCCCTCACGAAGGCCTTGTTCATGCCCGCTTCCCCGATGGGTCAGGACTGCCATGGTAGGCCGGTGGCCGCTCCGCCCGCAAGACCTTCGGGCGGAAAGGCGTTTCGGGTATTGGGTTGCGAGATCCTGGGCATCGCCTACCATCACCTCGGACAGGCCGTGGCCCGGGCCTGGAAGCTGCCGGAGCGTCTCGCCGCGACGATGGCGCCCTACCCGGCCGGCAGCGTCGCGGCCCCCGAGGACGACCAGGACGCACTGTGGCAATGCACGAGCCTTGCAGACGAGATGTGCGAGATGATTCTCGCCCCCCGCTCAGGCCGGCAATGCGGAGGCGCTCGAAGGACTCGCGCGGCGCTATTCGGAGAGCATGGACTGCGACGCGCCCGCGCTGGCCGGCCTGATCGGGCCGGCGAGCGAGATGGCGCGCAGGTACGCGAGCCTGGTCGGCATCGGCGTGGAGGGGGCCGAGTTCATCCGCCGGCTCGACGAATGGAATGCCCGCGACGCCGCGCAGGCCGTGCCCGCCGCGGAGAGCAAGGCGACCGAAGCGAATCCGGATCCGACCGTCCAAGCTCCGCGCGAACCGGAACCTGTCCGCGCGGCCCCGCCCCGGCACCGCTCCCGCCTGTTCGCCTGGCTCGCCGCCCTCTGGCGCTGAGAGCCTGCGAAGAGATCTACTGCCCGTCCCGTCCGCCGCGCCATGACGTGCGCGGCTGCTCGCCTGTCCGGGTTTCGGGTTTCGAGTTTTCGGTTGACGCTGCGATGTCTTCAACCTGCAACTCGAAACCCGCAACGCATTTCTTCATAGACGCCGAGCCGGCGGCGCGCCGATCAGTAGCCGAGCGTCTGGTTCGCGAGGTCGATGGTCAGCACGGGCGCGCCGAAGGCGACCGCAACGTTGCGCAGGAACTGCATGCCCCACGCGCTCGGCGTCCTGAAGGTCTTCGGCGACTGGGCCTTCGCCAGCATCAGCACGGTGTCGGCGATCAGGATCTTGCCGACCGGGTTGGTCGGAACGCAGCCCGCGGCCTGAAACTCGTTGTTCAGCCACTCGCGCGCAGCGCTCTTGTCGAGACCGGCCAGATCCGCAGCGGTGATCTCGAACTCGCTGCTTGCGCCGTCCGGGAAGATGATCTTGAGATGGCAGTCCATGCGCGCCTCGCGCTCGGTGAAATGTCGGGTGCGCGAATGGTACCAGAGGCGCATCCGGGGGAACAGAAGGCAGGGGAATGAAGGTTTCGGGTTTGGAGTTAACGGCCCGAAACCCGAAACGCAACCCGGACCGCGCACGGATGAACGAAGGCGCGCGGGAATTCACCAGGCTTGTGCTGTTTGCGTTACCCTGCGCCGTCTCCGTCGATTGCGGTTTCCGGCATGACGAATGTATTCCATCGCGATACCCGCGCCACCTACCCCGTGGCCGTGGCCGGCGAAGGCGTCTGGCTCATCGACCGGGAAGGCCGGCGCTACCTCGATGCCTGCGGCGGCGCCGCTGTGTCCTGCCTCGGCCACAGCCATCCGAAGGTCATCGAAGCCGTGCGCACCCAGGTCGGGCGCATGGCCTACGCGCATACCTCGTTCTTCACCAGCGAGCCGATGGAAGCGCTGGCGGAGCTGCTCGCGCGCTCGGCGCCTGGCGGAAAGCTCTCGCGGGTCTACTTCGTCTCCGGCGGCTCGGAAGCCGTGGAGGCGGCGCTCAAGCTCGCGCGCCAGTACTTCCTGGAGCGGGGTGAGGAAAGGCGGTGCCGCTTCATCGCCCGGCGGCAAAGCTACCACGGCAACACGCTGGGCGCGCTGGCGGTGGGCGGCAACGCCTGGCGGCGCAGCCGCTTCCGTCCGATGCTGATGGAAGCAAGCCATGTCTCGCCCTGTTACGCCTACCGGGGAAAGGAATCGGGAGAGAGCGACGAAGCCTACGGAGCGCGGCTCGCCGGGGAACTCGAAGCCGAGATCCTGCGACTGGGCCCGGAAACGGTGGCCGCCTTCATCGCCGAACCCGTGGTCGGGGCCACGCTGGGCGCGGTGCCGCCGGTCGCGGGCTATTTCCGCCGGGTGCGCGAGATTCTCGACCGTTACGGCATCCTGCTGATCCTCGACGAGGTGATGTGCGGAATGGGCCGCACCGGCACCCTGTTCGCGTACGAGCAGGAAGGCATCGTCCCCGACATGGTGACGATCGCGAAGGGACTCGGGGCGGGCTACCAGCCGATCGGCGCGCTGATGGCCTCCGAGGGCATCTTCGAGACGATCCGGGACGGCAGCGGTTTCTTCCAGCACGGCCACACCTACGTCGGGCACGCGGTGGCCTGCGCCGCCGCGCTCGCGGTCCAGAACGCGATCCGCGACGAGGATCTGCTCGCCAACGTGCGCGCGCGCGGCAAAGGACTGCGGCGCGCACTCGACCGGCGGCTCGGTGCTCACCCCAATGTCGGAGACATCCGCGGCCGCGGCCTGCTCCTCGGGATCGAGCTGGTCGCCGACCGGGAGAGCCGCGCGCCGTTCGATCCCGCCCGCCGAGTGCATGCCGCCGTCAAGCGCGAAGCGATGGCGCGCGGCCTGCTGTGCTATCCGATGGGCGGCACGCTCGACGGGATCCGCGGCGACCACGTGCTGCTCGCGCCGCCGTACATCCTCGACGAATCGCACGAGGCGGAGATCGTCGAGCGCCTCGCAACGGCGATCGACGCGGCACTCGGCGCGAGTTCATAGCGTTCCGGGCGCCCGGACTGGAAAGCGACCGCGATCCGGGCTATGCTGCACTTCGCCCGTGCACCCGACCGAAGGAGGAGCAGACCGTGACGACCCGACACGACTCGCCGATGGAAGCACAGCAGCGCGGCCTGGAAGCCGCGATGCGGCTCGCTCAGCTCTCGATGGAAAATTCCAAACGCATCATGGCGCTGCAGGCCGAAACCGCCCGCGCGCTGTTCGAGGCGAGCGTCGAGAGCGCGCGCGCACTCGCGGGGGCGAAGGATCCTGCGGTGGCGCTCGAACTGCGCACCGAGTATTCCCGTGCGACGACCGAGAAGATGATGGAAGCGGCGCGTGAGATCGCGCGGATCGCGTCCGAAACCCAGGGCGAGTTCGGCCGCCTGGTGGGAGAACAGCTCGCCGGCGGGAGCAAGGAGATGATGGAGTCGATGCAACGGGCATTCGCCTTCAACCCCGCCATGGCGCCGGGCGCCGAGAACGCGCTGGGCGCATTCGAGCAGGCGATCGCGACCGCCCGCGGCGCCTTCGAGCAGCTCACCAAGGCGTCCACCGAGACCTTCGCCAACCTCGCCGCGGCGGCGGCGCCGGCCAAACCTCACGGCAAGTCCGGGGGCTGACCCCCCGCCTGAACCGTCCGCGCGAACCGCGCGGAGCGGAAAGGGGCTCGACGCAATCGCGGAAGCGGTGAGCGCCGATCCGCCTCCCCTGTTCCCGGTTCCCTGGTTTCGGGTTTCGGGTTTCGGGTCGCGGGCCGTTAACTCGAAACCCGTAACCTTCATTCCCCTGCCCTACCAGCGCGCGGCGGCGGCGTCGTCATCCTCGCGGGCCTCGACCCAGCGGCTGCCCCGCCCGGTGCACTCCTGCTTCCAGAACGGCGCGCGGGTCTTCAGGTAATCCATGATGAACTCGCAGGCGGCGAAGGCATCGCCGCGGTGCGCGCTCGCAACGCCGACGAACACGATGCGGTCGCCGGGGGCCAGCTCGCCGACACGGTGGATGACCGTGACATCGATCAGCCGCCAGCGCCGCCGCGCCTCGGCGACGATCGCCTCGCACGCCTTCTCGGTCATGCCGGAATAGTGCTCGAGCCGCATCGCCGCGACGCCATCGCCTCCGTCCCGCGCCCGCACGACGCCGACGAAGCTCGCGCACGCGCCCACCTCCGGGCTCGCCGCGCAGAGCACCGCGATCTCGGCGCCGGCATCGAAGTCTTCGGTCTGCACCCGGACCGCCATCTCAGCCACCGGTCACGGGAGGGAAGAACGCGACCTCGTCGCCATCCTTCAGCGGACTCGCGGGCTGCGCCATCTCCTGGTTGATGGCCATCCGCAGGTTCCTCGTGCGCCCGAGCACCTCCCACGCGCCGCTGCGCCCGCACAGGTGCAGGCGCAGCGCCTCGACCGTACCCACGCTCTCAGGCAGTTCCATCGATTCTTCGGGACGGCCGAGCGCCTCCCGGAGTGCCGCGAAGTACAGGATTCGGATCGCCATCTCAAGCAAGCAGTTCGGAGAAGGGAAGGAAGCTTACCTCATCGCCGCGCCGGATCGCGACCCCCGGCGGGTTGTCGACCAAGCCGTCGGCCCATGCGGTGGAGGTGAGCACGGCGGAACTTTGATTCGGATACACCTCGACCGTTCTGTCGGCGGCCCGCCGGCAGCGCAGGAACTCGCGGCGCGCATCGGGCCGGGGCCAGTCGAAGCCGGCGGCGAGCCGCAGGGGGCGCGGGGGCTGCGGCCGCACGCCCTGCATGCGCAGGATGAAGGGGCGCACCAGCATGAGGAAGGTGACGAAGCTCGACACCGGATTGCCCGGCAGCCCGATGAAGGCGGCATCGCCCACTGCGCCGAAGGCGAGCGGCTTGCCCGGCTTGATCGCGATTCTCCACAGGTCGAGGCGTCCCTCGGCCTCGACCGCCGGGCGCACATGGTCTTCCTCGCCGACCGACACCCCCCCGCTGGTGAGGATCAGGTCGGCGCCCGCGGCCGCGTCGCGCAGAGCCGCACGGGTCGCGTCGAGCCGGTCCGGGACGATGCCGAAATCCTGGACCGCGCAGCCCAGGCGCGCAGCCAGTGCGCGCAACGTGGTCCGATTGGAGTTGTAGATCGCCCCCTCGGGCAGCGGCTCACCCGGCTGGACGAGCTCGCTCCCGGTCGAGAACAGCGCGATCTTCAACCGGCGAACGACGGGCAGCCGCGCCGCCCCGACCGAGGCCGCGAGCCCCGCATGCTGCGGGCCGATGCGGGTGCCGGCCGCGAGCACTTCGCTGCCGCGCCCGATGTCGGCGCCGCGCCGCGTGATCCATTCGCCGGGATGCGGCGCATGATTCACCTGGACCGTGTGGGCCTCGTGGGCGCACAGCTCCTGCATCACGACGGCATCGGCCCCCTCGGGAACCGGCGCGCCGGTGAAGATGCGCGCCGCGCTGCCCGGCGCGAGCGGGACACCGACCGAGCCCGCCGGGATACGCTGGGAGACGCGCAGCCGCGCGCCGGGCGCAGCCACCTCGGCACAGGCGAGCGCATATCCGTCCATCATGCTCACGTCGCGCCCCGGCACGTCGATGCCCGAGATCAGCGGCCGTGCGAGCACACGCCCGCAGGCGTCCGCGGTTTCCACCTGCTCGAAATCCGCGAGCGGACGCGCGGCGAGGGCGAGCCGTTCGAGCGCCTGTTCGAAACTCAGCATCGGAGGATTCATTTCAGCTCCACATGGTGCAGGATGAAGGTGGCGATCGCCTCCGCGTCGTCGAGATCGAACACGGGTAGCGCGGTCTCGACCGGGCCATCGGAGGCGAGCGCCACGACCTCCGGGTTGTCCGGGAAGATCGGCGGCTTGCCCAGCCCGGCTCGGTAGACTTCGAGCTTGGGCACCGGCGCCCACTTGAAACCTTCGATCAGCACCAGGTCGCAGGGCGAGAGCACCGCGAGCTGCTGCTCCAGTGTCGGCTCGGGCTCGCCACGCAGCTCGTGCATCAGCACCCAGCGCTTGGTCGAGGTGAGCAGCACCTCGGTGCAACCGGCCTCGCGGTGGCGGTAGGAGTCCTTGCCCGGCCGGTCGATGTCGAAGCCGGCGTGGGCGTGCTTGATGAGCGAGACCTTGAGTCCGTCCAGCACGAAGCGCGGCACGAGCCGCTCGATCAGCGTCGTCTTGCCGCTGCCGCTGTAGCCGGCGAAGCCGAACACCTTCATGGTCTCGTCGCGCCTCGAACCGCAGCGTTCATGCGCTCTGCGCGCAGGGCACGGTGAGCACCGGCGCGAAGCCGCCGCCGGGCGTGCGGAAATTCGTGGTCTGTCCCTCGTAGAGCCGCGCCGCCACGAGCTGCACTTCTCTGGCATAGACGTAGTTGCGCAGGTCGAGTTTGAGATCAACCGCGGTGCCCGCCACGCCCACCCGGCGGCGCGAAGGCAGCACCATGCGCTGCGCGACGTAGTCGCCCTCCAGGATCTGCTCGAAGACCCTGCGCGTGAGCTTGTCGCCTCGGTAGGCGGCCCGGCTCCCGTATCCGGCTGCGGGCTTGAAGAACAGCGCGCGCCGGTTCCGCCAAAGCTCCTGCGGGTCGAAGCCGCGCACCCGCAGCGTCAGCGGAATGCCGCCGGCGAGCGTCTCGCGCGTGACTGCGTCGACCCCGATGCGCGCGAGCCACGCGGCGTCGGTGAGCGCGACGAGGTTCCTCTTGTCGGCGTAGAGCGCATGCGCGTGCGGATGCGGTGTAATGACTGCGGCATCTTCCATCCAGGCCCGCCGCAGCGCCGCAGAGGCCGATTCGTCGAAGCCGAAATCGGTGAGGCGGCAATAGACGAGATCGATCCTGCCTCCGGCGTGCGTCAGGGCGCCGCCCGCGCAGGCGAGGCTGCGCGGATCGCAGACGACGGCCTCGATGCCGTGGCGCTCGAACAGCTTGCGGAAGAGCACGAACTCGGGATACAGGTACTGCTCGCGCGGAGCCACGTCGACGATCGCGATGCGCCGTAGCGGTTCGTCCCCGCGCGCGAGCCGCCACTCCGCGCGGAACATGTCCAGGAACACCGATTCGACCGGCTGCTGCGCGAGGCTGCCCGGCAGCATGGCGTCGAAGTGCTCGCAGCAGGCACGCTGCGCGCGCCCGAGCAGTGCATTGACCATCCCGCCGCCCGCGTTGGTGTTGATCTCGATCAACTGCGGGCCGTTCGCCCCGAGGTGGAAATCGTAGCCGAGGAACACGCCCCGCGCCTTCGGCTGCCTGCGGGCCGTCTCCCCGGCATACGCGAGCACGCGCTCCCGGTACGCGGGAAGCGCGACGATCCGCTCGACCGCCGCGACGATCTGCGCCATCCGGGCGAGCTGGCGCTCGCCCGCGAAGACCGCGGAGTCGGAACAAAGGTGGGGGCGATCCTCGCGGATCATGCGCGCGAGCTCCGCTCCGGGATCGGAGCGTTCGAGTTCCCTGCGCCAGACCTGCCGGTCGAGCGAGACACACTGGCACTCGCGGTTGAGTTCGCGCGCGATGCGGTCGCACTGCGCGTCCGCGTCGCGCGCGGGGGTGCCAGGCTCGGCAAGCAGGGAAGGCTCGGTTTTCATGGGACAGTGATGCCTGGCAGGGATTCTAGCAGCCTGCATCGGGCTACGTTGCGTCGCGGACACGTACGTGCGAGGCGTTCCGAGGCGCTCCATTTGTCCGTATGGAAACCGAACCTCCTCGAACTCGCCATTCAACCCAGATCGTCCATTGGGCGGCCCTGCGGGCCTACGCGAGCCCTGGCAACCGTTTTGCGGCATCTTGCCGGCCCCGCTTCGCGCCAGCTCGCTATTGGCTTGTCGCGGGTGCGTCAATCTGCCCGCAAACCGCCTCGCCATCTTCTCGCGTCCTGATGGACAATCCGGGTTGAACCTCGAAACCTCAGTTGGACCGGGTGGAGTGTGCGGTTTTTGGGGTGCAAGGCAAGGCGCAACGACGCGGAATGGTCATCAATCCAAAGAGTTGCAACGCCGCCATGCGCCGCAAAAACCGTGCGGTCCGCCCCGTAATGCGCTCATCGGCCCGGTGAGCGCAATCGAAGGCGAGAGCATTCATTTTGCGTTCCGGGGACACGGCGAGCGGTCAACAATCGTGCACCGAAGGGTGGAGAGGGCGTGCCATCCCCGTTCATTCCAGCGCTCTCCCTTCACCAGCTTCCTCAACTGTCCTGCCATCGCGGATGTGGTAGATGCGCTTGAACGTGGGGATGATCTTCTCGTCATGGGTGACGACGATGATGGCGGTCTGGTACTGCGTGGCCATCTGGTTGAGGATGCGCACGACCGCCAGTGCGCGCTCGCTGTCCAGCGGCGCGGTGGGTTCGTCGGCCAGGATCACCGGCGGCTTGTTGGCCAGCGCACGGGCGATCGACACGCGCTGCTGCTCGCCGCCGGAAAGCTCGGCGGTTTCCGCCTTCGCCCGGTGCGCCACATCGAGCGCCGTGAGCAATTCCAGCGCGCGGGCGCGGGCTTCCCCATTAGGCCGCCCGGCCAGCATGGGCAACAGCGCCACGTTGTCGGTGACGTCCAGAAAGGGAATCAGATACGGCGCCTGAAACACGAAGCCGATGCGGTCGCGGCGCAGCACGCGTAAGTCTTTGATCTTCCAGACGTCGTCATAGATCACCTCGCCGCCCAGGGTCATGCGGCCGGTGGTCGGTTCGATCACCGCGCCCAGGCATTTGAGCAGGGTGGTCTTGCCGGAACCGCTGGGGCCGATGAGGCCGACCACCTCGCCGGGGGCGACGCTCATGTTCACTTCCTTGAGCGCATCGACGGCGGTATCGCCCTTGCCGTAACGCTTGCTCAAGCCTTCGATCTGGATGCCGATGCCTGCGCCCATGTCAGCCTCCGATCGCCGTCGCCGGGTCTATTTTCAATGCCGCGCGGATCGCCAGGGTGCTGGCCAGCACGCACACCAGCATGACGATGACGAAGCCGCGCGCGGCATCCTCGGGCAGTAGCAGCACGTATTTCGGGAAGGCCGGCCCCCACACGGTGGC
>MNXU01000061.1 GCA_001872285.1 Betaproteobacteria bacterium CG2_30_68_42 | reverse complement strand
TAGCGGCTGCAAGAGACGAACGGGCGGCGAGGGGGGGACCACCTAAGCGTTCGGCGTCTCCCCCTGGGGCGGCGCCTGGCGCGCAACCGCGCCGGTGCGGCCGCCCTCGGGCGGAGCATGGGCCAGTGGCTGCGGATGCGCCCGCTCGCCGAATGGGCGAACCCGCACGAGCTGGGGGTCATCGCCGGCGAATCCGAACTCGGACTGGGGCGGCTGATCGAGCCCGCGCTCGAACGCCCCAACGACGGCGCGGTGGCGGTGGCGGAAACCGATGTGCCCGGTGCCGCCGATCGCATCGTCCTCCCGGTGAGCCATTCCGGGATGCTGGTCTCTTCGCGGGTCGCGGAGCAGGTCGCTGCGTTTCTGCGCCACGGGCGCTTTTCCAGGACCTGATCGATGAGGTTGCTGCTCGCCCTGCTCGCCGCGACCGCCCTGGGCTCCGCCCTCCTGCTTCCCGGCTGCGCCGCGCCCGGCTATTACCTCCAGGCCGCGAGCGGCCAGTTCGAGGTCTGGCGGCGGTCGCGGCCGATCGCGCAAGTGCGCTCGGATGCGGGCACTGCACCGGCGCTGCGCGAGAGGCTCGCGCTTGCCGAGCGCATCCGCGCATTCGCGAGCCGCAGCCTGGCGTTGCCCGACAACGGAAGCTATCGCAAGTACGCCGATGTGCGCCGCCCGTACGTGGTGTGGAACGTCTTCGCGGCGCGCGAGTTCTCGGTGCGGCCCGAGCAGTGGTGTTTTCCCGTCGCCGGCTGCGTGAGCTACCGCGGCTATTTCGCGCACCCGGATGCGCTGGCGTTCGCCGCCGCGCTGCGCAGCCGCGGCCACGAGGTCCATGTCGCCGGAGTGACGGCCTATTCGACGCTCGGATGGTTCGACGACCCGGTCCTCAACACCTTCATCCACTACCCGGAGAGCGAGCTTGCGCGGCTGATCTTCCACGAGCTGGCCCACCAGGTCGCATGGGCGGACGGCGACACCGAGTTCAACGAGGCGTTCGCGGTGGCGGTCGAACTGGAAGGCATCGCGCGCTGGCTCGCGGCGAGCGGCAGCGCGGACGAGCGCGAAACCTTCGCGACGGCCCAACGGCGGCGCAGCCGCTTCGCCGCCCTCGTGCTGGGCGCCCGCGAGCGCCTCGACCGCCTCTACGGCTCGGGCGCAAGCGAGCACGCCATGCGCAAGGCCAAGGCCGAGATCCTGTCCGGCCTCAAGCGCGATTACGCGGCACTGCGCGAGGGCGACTGGCGCGGCTTTGCCGGCTACGACCGCTGGTTCGGGGCCGACATCAACAACGCCACGCTCGCCTCGATCGGCATCTACACGCGCTGGGTCCCGGCGTTCCGGGCACTGATCGCGCGCAGCGGCGGCGACCTGCCCACGTTCTACGCGCGGGTCAGGGAGCTCGCCGCGGACGCTCCCGAGACACGCCATGCCGCGCTGGAAGCAGCGCTCCGGGATGCGGCACGCGAGGGCGGCGGATGACGATGCCCGACGAGCCCGCGCGCCCCGCGCCTGCGGCGCAGGCAGCGGCCGATTCCCAGGCATGCCCGATCGGGCGCGGCCCCGACTTCTCCGGCATCGAAGTCGTGCGCCTGCGGCCCGAGCCGCGGATGGCGGACTACCGCGAGGCGATGCGGCTGGCTGCGCGGGAGGCCGGCGAACGGCTTGCCGAGCCCATGCTGCTGTCCTGGTACGACCGCGATCGCGGGTTCGAGTCGCCTGCGCACGCCGGAGAATGCCACCTGGATTCGGCCACGCCCGGCTATGTCGATTACGGAATGAACCACGGCGCCGGCCTGATGATCGACGTCGAGGAGGGCCGCTTCGTTTTCTTCTACTGCGACGCGGCATAGCACGCCGTTTCGTGTATCATGCGCGGCGTGCGATGCAGCAGCTTCACCAGTCCGCAGGAAGCGCATGGCGGACTTTCGTAGCCACAGACTGTATTTCACACACAGTCTCCGTCCCTGACCCTTTCCCGGTCCGCCCGTTTGCGAACGGCGTCGGCCGTTTCCGGTTGGCGCCGGCGATCCCGCGACCGCGACATCTGCGGCGCCCACCTGTCGTCCACGAGGAAAGAGTCCATGCCATTCGCTCAGCTCGGATTGAATGCCGACATCGTCAAGGCCGTCGAGGCCAGCGGCTACACCCGCCCCACCGCCGTCCAGGAACGGGCGATTCCCGCCATCCTCGCCGGAGCCGATCTGCTGGTGTCCTCGCAGACCGGCAGCGGCAAGACCGCCGCCTTCATGCTGCCGTGCCTGCACCGGCTGGCCGAAGCCTCGGCGATCGCGGGCCGCGGGCCGCGCGTGCTGGTGCTCACGCCGACACGCGAACTCGCCCAGCAGATCGCGCGCGCCACCGAGACCTACGGCCGTTTCATCCGCCGGCTGCGCTGCGTCGCCGTGGTCGGCGGCGCGTCGTTCTACGTCCAGCAGAAACTGCTGGGCCAGTCCGCGGATGTCGTCGTCGCCACCCCCGGGCGGCTGCTCGACCATCTGCGGCGCGGGCGCGTCGACTTCTCCCGCCTCGAAACCCTCGTCCTGGACGAGGCCGACCGCATGCTCGACATGGGATTCATCGACGACATCGAGGCCATCATCGCCGCGACGCCCGCCGCGCGCCAGACCCTGCTTTTCTCGGCCACGCTGGAAGGCGTGGTCGGCCGGCTGGCGAACCGGGTCACGCGAGGGGCGCAGCGCATCGGCATCGAAACGGCGATCGAACTGCGCGGGAAGATCCATCAGCGCATGCATTTCGCCGACGATTTCTCGCACAAGTCGCGGTTGCTCGATCACCTGCTACGCGATGCCGCGATCGGACAGGCGCTGGTCTTCACGGCCACCAAGCGCTCCGCGGACGAGGTCTCGGAGCAGTTGCGGGTCAACGGCTTTTCCGCGGACGCGCTGCACGGGGACATGAACCAGCGCAGCCGGAACCGGACGCTGGACGCGATGCGGCGGGGTCATCTGCGCGTGCTGGTCGCGACCGACGTCGCGGCCCGTGGAATCGACGTTCCGGGGATCAGCCATGTCATTAACTTCGACCTGCCGCGCGCAGCCCAAGACTACGTGCACCGCATCGGCCGCACCGGGCGCGCCGGACGCGAGGGCATCGCGATCAGCCTCGTCGCTCACTTCGAGAAGCGCCAGATGCGGGAGATCGAGCGTTACACCTCGCAGCCGGTCCGCGTCGATGTCATTCCCGGGCTCGAGCCGAGGGCGCGCCCGGCCTTCACGCGCGACGACAGGCGAGGCGCGCGCACTCGCGGCGCGGGCGCAGCGCATCCCTCGCAGGGCCGGCCCGGCGCGACCGCCGGGCGCCGCTCCTACGGCAGGCACTGAGCGGCGCAGCCACGCGGTAGAATGCGCGGGCTGCGCAGCCCGTCCCATTCGCCGTATTCTGCACACCATGAAGAGACCCCGTTTCGCCCGCCGCGGTGCGCTGGCCCGCGATGCCGAACAGTTGGTCTGGCTTGCCACCGGGCTCGCCCAGTCCGAGAGCCGGATCGAGGATGGCTACTGGGAGGCGCTCCTGAGCGAGCGCATCGACCGCCATCTGCGTGCCGGCAACGATGATGCGCTCAATTCGGCCCTCGACCACCTGTACCGCAGCGACGGCCGGGCCTACGACGAGTGCGCCGACCTGGTCGAGGCGCGCGTGGAAGGCTCGACCCTGTCCAGCGCGCAGGGCGATCTCGACGCGGTGCTGCTCGCAATCCCGTTGCTGGCCTGGTCGCGCTACCGCATTCCCTGCGCATCCGTGAACGCGGATCTGCTGGCGAACGTGCGCACCCAGCTCTGCGCCCACGTATTCGCCGCCGACCTGCGCATCGGCCTGGCCGATCACCTCTACAGCCCCGACCAGCTTCCCATGGGCTACGCGGAGACCCGCGCACTCGCCGCGAGGCTCGCCGCAGCGGCAGCCGAAGGGCACGATCTCGCGGTCGATGCGCGCCGGCTGCCCGAGACCGCGCAGTATCTGTCCGACATGCGTTACCTGCTCGCCGCGGCGGTCGTGCCACGCGGCCGGCCGCTGTTCCGCTGGCAGGAGGCGGACGGCTCGCGCAGCCATAGCGAAGCGGACTGGGCGGTCCAGGGCGGCGCCGCGCTTGCGCCGGCATTCACGGGCTGCGCCTTCGAGCCGCTGCGGCCGGACGTCTATTACGCCGCCTGCCGCGAGGCCGACCGGCGGCTGCGGCCCTACTCGCTGCGCGCGGCGGTCGCCTATCTCCAGTCGGTGCTGGACGTCGCGCCGGCCGGCCTGCGCGCGGTGATCGCGCCGTTCGCCGAGCACACGATCCAGGAATACCGGATCGGACTCACGCTCAAGAGCCGCAACGAAGTCCTGCATGGCGTGGTCTGGCCGCTGCTCGACGCCGAGGATGAAACCAGCGACATCGCCGGACAGATCGAAACGGCGCTCGGCGAAGCGGGGGTGAGCGACGTGCTGAGCCTCGAGCACAGCCTGCCGGTCGAGTATTGCGAGGAGTGCGGCGGCCCGCTGTACGCCGATCCGGAAGGCCACGTGGTGCATGCGGAGATGCCGGAGCAGGCCGAGGCTCCCTCCGCGCATCTGCACTGACCGGGCTTCGGGTTGCGAGTTTCGAGTTTCCAGTGAGCCCACCGAGCGCCTGCGCCTCCCGCGACGGCCGCAAGGCCCACTACGAGGGAAACAAGCTCGCCAAGCGGCTGCGTGCGGCTGCCGGCGCGGCGATCGCCGACTTCCGCATGATCGAGGAAGGCGACCGCATCCTGGTCTGCCTGTCGGGCGGCAAGGACAGCCATGCGCTGCTCGACATCCTGCTGCGGCTGCGCGAGAAGGCGCCGGTCGGCTTCGAACTCGTCGCCTTCAACCTCGATCAGCGCCAGCCGGGCTTCCCCGCCGAAGTGCTGCCCGCCTATCTCGCGCGGCTCGGCATCCCGTTCCACATCGAGACCCGCGACACCTACTCCATCGTCAGGCGGATGATCCCCGAAGGCCGGATCGCCTGCCCGCTGTGTTCGCGGCTGCGGCGCGGCATCGTCTATCGTGTCGCGGGCGAGCTGGGCGCCACCAAGATCGCGCTCGGGCATCATCGCGACGACCTGCTCGAGACACTGCTGCTCAACCTGTTCCACGGCGGCAGCCTCAAGGCGATGGCCCCCAAGCTGCTCTCCGACGACGGCCGACACGTCGTGATCCGCCCGCTCGCCTACTGCCGGGAGCGGGATCTGGCCGAGTACGCAACGCTGCGCGGCTTCCCCATCATCCCGTGCAACCTGTGCGGGTCCCGGCCCGATGCCCAGCGCCGTGCGGTGAAGGAGTTGCTGCGCGGCTGGGAGCGCCGGCACCCCGGCCGCGTCGAAAACATGTTCCGCGCCCTGCAGCATGTCGTCCCCTCGCATCTCGCCGATCGCGAGCTGTTCGATTTCGCCGCGCTGCGCGCACGGGCCTGCGCGGGCGAGCGCGAAGGCGAGCCGGCGCCCGCGGGGCTTCTGCTACCATGACCACGGTCCGGCTGCGCCGCCTGCCGCGGCCGGCGGTCGGGAGGAAACCGTGAACCTGGTTCAGAACAAGGTCGCACTGGTCACCGGCGGCGCACAGGGAATCGGCCGCGCGATTCTCGCACGCTGCTGGCCCGCGAAGGCGCCGCGGTGGCCGTCACCGACATCCAGGAGGACGCCGGGAAGGCGTTCGCCGAGACGCTGCGTAGCGAAGGCGAGCACGCAGGCGCCCGGCAGACGACGGGCTTCGTCCGTATAATCCGGCCCGATGAAGTTCCTGTTCGACCTCTTTCCGGTCATCCTCTTCTTCGCGGCGTTCAAGTTCGCGGAGGGCGCGCCGGGGCGCGCCGCGGAGCTTGCCACCGGCATGCTCGCCCCGGTCGGCGGCGCGGTGGCCGCGGCGCAGGCACCGATCCTGCTCGCGACCGCGGTGGCCATCCTCGCCAGCTTCGGGCAGATCGGCTGGCTGCTGGCACGACGCCGCAGGGTCGACGCCATGCTCTGGGTGAGCCTCGCGATCATCGCGGTGTTCGGAGGCGCGACGCTGTACCTGCGCGACGAGACTTTCATCAAGTGGAAGCCGAGCGTGCTGTACTGGCTGTTCGGTCTCACCCTGCTCGGCTCCTCCGTCCTGTTCCGGCGCAACCTGATCCGCAAGCTGATGGAGGAGCAGGTGCGGCTGCCCGATCCCGTGTGGGCGCGGCTCAATGCGGCCTGGATCGTGTTCTTCCTCGCGATGGGCGGCGCGAATCTCGTCGTCGCGTACAACTTTTCCACCGATACCTGGGTCAACTTCAAACTGTTCGGAACGATGGGCCTGATGCTCGCCTTCGTGCTCGCCCAGGGCATGTTCCTGGCCAGATACGTCGAGGAGGAGAAATGATGCTGTATGTCTTGACCGGAGAGGATGCCCCCGGCGCGGGCGCCAGGCGTGCGGAGCTTCGCCCGGCCCACCTCGCGCGGCTTGCGAAACTCAAGGACGCCGGCCGCATCGTGCTGGCCGGGCCGCTACTCGCGATCGACAGCCCCGATCCGGGACCGGACGGGGTCGCAGGCAGCCTGATCGTGGCCGAGTTCGATTCGCTCGACGAAGCGCAGGGCTGGTGGCGCGACGACCCGTATTGCGCGCAGGGCGTGTTCGCCGCGACCCGGGTCTCGCCCTTCAAGCAGGTTCTGCCTTGACTCCGGTCGAGCGCGAGCTGCGAATACGGCTGGCCGTGCTCTCTCCGCTGGCGGTCGAAGTCGCCGACGAGAGCGCCCGGCACGCGGGGCATGCTCAGGCGCGCGGGCTCGCGCATTTCAACCTGAGAATCGTGTCGGAAGCCTTTTCCGGCAAGAGCACGCTGGAGCGGCACCGGCTGATCCACGCAGCGTTGGGCGAGCTGATGCGACGGGACATCCATGCCCTGTCGATCGCCGCGTTCGCCCCACAGGAACTTCAATCCACCGAGAAGGAGTCTCACCGATGAAACGAGTCTCAACCCTTGCGGCCCTGCTGCTCGCCGCACTGCTCAGTCCGGCGGCGCCGGCCCAGGAAGCCAAGGCGCCCGCGAAGGCAGTCGCGACCGTCAATGGCATGGCGATCCCGAAGGTCCGCGCCGACGTGCTGGTCGCCGGCCAGCACGCCCAGGGCACACCGGAAAGTCCCGATCTGCGCACCAAGGTGCGCGAGGAGCTGATCCGCCGCGAGGTGATCGCTCAGGAAGCGAAGAAGAAAGGCTTCGACAAGAAACCCGAGGTGGCCGCGCAGATGGAGATGGCGCGCCAGGTCGCGCTCATCCAGGCTTACATCCGGGACTACATCCGCACCCATCCGGTGAGCAGCGAGAGCCTCAAGAAGGAATATGACCAGGTCGTCGCACGGCTGGGAGACAAGGAGTACAAGGCGCGCCACATCCTGGTCGACCAGGAGGACGAGGCCAAGGCGGTCATCGACAAGCTCAAGGCCGGAGGCAAGTTCGAGGACCTGGCGAAGCAGTCGAAGGATCCGGGCTCCAAGGAGCGTGGCGGCGAACTCGGATGGAGTTCGCCCGGGAATTACGTCAAGCCGTTTTCCGATGCACTGGTGAAGCTCGCCAAGGGGCAATACACCGCCGCCCCGATCAAGAGCAACTTCGGCTGGCACGTCATCCAGCTCGACGACATCCGCGAGCGCAAGCTCCCGAGCTTCGATGAAGCGAAGAACGAGCTCGCGCAGAATGCGCAGCGCCAGCTCATCGAACGTCACCTCGGCGAGTTGCGCAACAAAGCCAAGGTGGAATAGAGCCGCAGCGGCGCGAGGGCTGCGCGCGAGTCCGGCTGCTACACTTGGGTTGCGGGCGGGGACGGTCCTCGCCCGCGCTCCGTGGATCGAATCCGGCCGCGATGTTTCCCTTCGGTTCCGCCCGCCGTACCTGCGCAGCCCGCAGTCTGCTTGCCGCGACCGCACTGGCTTTCGCGCTGTTCCCCGCGGCCTCGCGTGCGGCGGCGAGCGCGGCCGCCGAGCAAGGCACGGGGGCCGGGAACGCCTACGCGGTCGTTCTGAGCGAAGCCGAGCGCGCGTGGCTCAAGGAGCACCCCGCGCTGCGCCTGGGGATCGCCGCTGCCGGCGCCCCGTTCGATTACCTTGGAGCCGGCGGCTCGCACCAGGGCATCGCCGCCGACTATGCGCAGATCGTCGCACGCAGCCTCGGGCTGCGGTTCGTGCCGGTGGCGATGCGCGGCGGCGAAGTCACTGCTGCGCGCATGCGCTCCGCCCGCATCGACGTGATCGCGGCCGCCCAATGGACGCACGCGCAGGCCGAAACGCTGCGCTTTTCCGCGCCCTACCTGAGCAGCCCGTGGGCGATTGTGGTCCCTGCCGAGCGCAGCGGCGTGCTCGGCCTGAGCGACCTCGACGGGAAGAGCGTGGCGGTGCCCAGACAATCTGCGCTTCGCGAACAGCTCGGCGCCGAGTTTCCGGGCATCGCCCTCCTCGCCGTCGCCGACACCCGGGCGGCGCTCAGGGCGGTGGAGCGCGGCCAGGTGTTCGCGGCGATCGGCAACATCGCGTCGGTCGCCGAAACGATCCAGTCCGACTACGCCGGCCGGCTCAAGATCGCCAGCGCGGTCCAGCACGCGCGCTACGAGCTGCGCTTCGCGCTGCGGCAGGACTGGCCGGAGCTCGCCTCAGCCATCGACAAGGTGCTCGCGGCCATCCCCGAGCAGGAGCACCGGCACATCCGCAACCGCTGGCTCGCGGTTCGCATCGAGGGCGAGACGGACTGGGGCCGGGTGGCGGCGGTCGCCGGCCCGGTCATCGTCACCCTGCTCGCGGTGATGGTCGTGGTGCTGGTGGCGAACCGCCGGATGCGCGCGGAGATCCGGCGCCGGCGCGTGCTCGAAGAGGCGCTCACCGAGAACGAGGAGCGCCTGCGGGCCATCCTGCATTCCGCGCCCGAAGGCGTGATCACGATCGACGAGGCCGGACGCATCACCTACTGGAACGCCGCCGCGGAGCGCCTGTTCGGCTACACCGAGCGCGAGGTGCTCGGACGCGATGCGCATGAGCTGCTCTCGCCCGCGCGCCTGCCTGCGGATGCGCGCAAGGCGATGACCGGCTTCGCCGCCGGAGCACAGGGAGCGGCCCTCGACCGCGTGGTCGAGATCGAGGGCCGCCACAAGGACGGGCACGAGATCCCGATCGAGGTCGCCCGCGCCGCCTACCGCAGCGACGGTGAGCGCCACGCCATCGCCTTCGTGCGCGATGTGCGCGAGCGCAGGCAGGCGGAAGCGGCGCTGCTGGAGGCCAAGGCGATCGCCGAGGCCTCGCGCCGGCGGCTGCTCGACATGAGCGATGCGCTGCCCTGCGCCGTCTATCAGATCCGCGTCGAGGCCGACGAGACGCGCCGCTACACCTTCGTCAGCAAGAAGGTGATCGAGCTGCTGGGCGTGGATCTGGACACCATCCGCAGCGACGAGTCCTCGCGCTGGCGCAACGTGGACAAGGACGACCGACCGCGCGTGGAGGCACTGATCGAGCATGTCATCCGCCGCCACGAGCGCTTTTTCTGCGAATACCGCGTGCACCTGGATGGGCAGACGCACTGGATCCGCCACGAGGCCCTGCCCCAGCGCCAGAGCGACGGCGCCTGGGTCTGGAACGGCTACTGGCTCGATGTCACCGACATCAAGCACGCCGGCGCGCTGGTGGCCAAGACCGAGCGCTGGTATCGCGGCATCCTCGAGACCGCGCCGGACGGGTTGCTGGTGGTCGATGCCGAAGGGCGCATCACGCTCGTCAACGCGCAGATCGAGGAGCTGTTCGGTTATCCGCGCGAGGAACTGATCGGACAGCCGGTCGAGCTGCTGGTGCCCGAGCGGCAACGCGAACACCATCCGGTGCACCGACACCACTACCTGCACGCGGCGGTGACCCGCCCGATGGGCGCCGGGCTGGAACTGTATGCCCGCCGCAAGGACGGCGCCGAGTTCCCGGTCGAGATCGGGCTGAGCCCGCTGCCGGGGCGCGAGGGCGAGCCGCCCTCGGTGTCGGCTTCGGTACGCGACATTTCCGAGCGCAAGCGGGCAGCCGACGCGCTGCGCGAGGCGAAGGAGCGCGCCGAGGAAGCCACCCGCACGAAATCCATGTTCCTCGCCAACATGAGCCACGAGATCCGCACGCCGATGAACGCCATCATCGGCATGGCTCACCTCGCCCAGCGCACCGAACTCAGCGCGCGCCAGCGCGACTACATCGACAAGATTCACGGCGCCGCGATTTCGCTGCTCGCGATCCTGAACGACGTGCTGGACTTCTCCAAGATCGAGGCCGACAAGCTCGAAGTCGAGCGGGTCGAATTCTCGCTCGATGCGGTGTTCGATCGCGTAGCCACGGTGCTCGGCCAGCGCGCGGCGGACAAGGGGCTCGAGCTGTTGTTCCGCGTACCGGGGCGCGTGCCGCGGCGCATGCTCGGCGATCCGCTGCGGCTCACGCAGGTGCTCACCAATCTCGCCGGCAACGCGATCAAGTTCACCGAGCGCGGCACGATCGCGGTGACGGTCGAGCCGACCGGGGCGGGCGGGGAGGAGATCGGGTTGCATTTCTCTGTCCATGACAACGGGATCGGCATGAGCGAGGAGGAGGCGGCGCGGCTGTTCCAGCCCTTCACCCAGGCCGACGGCTCGACCACGCGCAGGTTCGGCGGCACCGGGCTCGGGCTCACGATCAGCAAGCGGCTGGTAGAGCTGATGGGAGGCCGCATCTGGGTGGACAGCGCACCGGACGCCGGCAGCGCCTTCCACTTCACCGCCTGCTTCGGCGCGCTCCCTGCCGCACCGGAGGTCGTGGCCGGCACGGGCGCGGGACGTCGCGTGCTCGTCGCCGACGACCATGACGGAGCGCGCGCCGCACTCGCGGAGGCGCTGGGCGACGAAGGCCTGCGGGCCGAGCAGGCCGGCACCGCGCAGGAGGCGCTCGCGGCGGTGCGTCACGCCGATGCGCTCGACCCGTATGCGTTGGTGTTCCTCGACTGGAAGATGCCGGGCATGGACGGCGTCGAGGCCGCGCGCACGCTGAAGGCGGACACCGGCCTGCGCGCGCCGCCCGCGGTCGTGCTCATGAGCGCCTTCGGCCACGAAGAAATCCGCGGGCCGCTGCCCGCCGACGGCTTCCTCGGCAAGCCGTTCAGCCGAACGCAGTTGCGCGCACTGCTCGCGAAGCTCGGCGCAGGCAGTCGCGCCGCCAGCGCGGAAGTGCGGTCCGCGGGCACGCGGGCGACCGACCTGACGGGACTGCGCGTGCTGCTCGCCGAGGATAATGACGCCAACCGCCAGGTCGCGGCCGAGCTGCTCGCGGCGGCCGGCGTCAGCGTGGATGTCGCGGAAAACGGGCGCGAAGCGCTGGAGCGGCTGCGCGCGCAGCCCGCCGCCTATGATGCCGTGCTGATGGACGTGCAGATGCCGGAGATGGACGGCTACGCGGCAACGCGCGCGCTGCGCGAGGAACCCGGCCTCGCCGGTCTGCCCGTGATCGCCACCACCGCCCATGCGCTGGCGGGCGAACGGGAGCGCTGCCTCGCGGCCGGCATGAACGATCATCTCGCGAAGCCGATCGATCCCGAGGCGCTCTATGCCATGCTGCGGCGCTGGTGCCAGCCCTCGCGCGTGGCGAAGCCCACACGCGAGGAGCTCGGCCGCGCACTGCGATCGCTCGCCCGCCTGCTCGGCGAGAACGACAGTGCGGCGGTGGATCTGTTCGGCTCGGAGCGCGCCCGATTGCGCGCGGGCCTGGGTAGCGCCGAATACGCGCGCATCGAGCGCGCCATCCGCGCCTTCGACTTCGACACCGCGCTGGCGCGGCTGAAGGGGCTTGCGAAGGCGCGCGAGATCGAGGTCGAATGATCCCCGCAGACACGCAGCGTCCGACCATCCTCATCGTCGACGACACGCCCGACAACCTGGCGCTGATGAGCGCGCTGCTGCGCGACACCTGCCGGACCAAGGTCGCCACTGGAGGCAAGAAAGCGCTGGCGATCGCGGCGGGCGAGCCGCAGCCCGACCTCATCCTGCTCGACATCATGATGCCCGGCATGGATGGCTATGAGGTCTGCCGCAGGCTCAAGGCCGATCCGCGTACCGCAGGCATCCCGGTGATCTTCCTCACCGCGCGCACGGACGTCGAGGACGAGCAGCGCGGCTTCGACGTGGGCGGGGTCGACTACATCGCGAAGCCGGTCAGCCCGCCGATCGTGAGCGCGCGCGTGCGCACCCATCTGGCGCTCAAGCAGGCGCAGGACTTCCTGCGCGACCGCAACGACTTCCTCGAAGCCGAGGTGCGGCGGCGCATGCGCGAGGTCTCGGCGGTGCAGGACGCGACCATCCTCGCCATGGCCTCGCTCGCCGAGACGCGCGACGAGGAAACCGGAAACCACATCCGGCGCACCCAGAATTACGTTCGCGAACTCGCGCTGGCGCTACGCGCGCATCCGCGCTTCTCCGCCTATCTCACCGAAGCACGCATCGAGCTGCTCTACAAGTCCGCCCCGCTCCATGACATCGGCAAAGTCGGGATTCCCGATCGGATCCTGCGCAAGCCCGGCCGGCTCGACCCCGCGGAGTTCGAAATCATGAAACGCCACACGACGCTCGGCTTCGAGGCGATCCGCGCCGCCGAGGGCATGCTCGGCACCCCGGAGAGCTTCCTCGCCTGCGCCCGCGAGATCGCGCGCTCGCACCAGGAACAGTGGGACGGATCGGGCTACCCCGACGGGCTCGCCGGCGAGGCGATCCCGATCCCGGCGCGGCTGATGGCGGTAGCCGACGTCTATGACGCGCTGATCTCGCGCCGGGTCTACAAGCCAGCCCTGCCGCACGAGCTCGCGGTCGCTGAGATCCTCGCGGGGCGCGGCAGCCATTTCGATCCGGACGTGGTGGACGCCTTCGCCGCGCTCGCGGAGCGCTTTCGCGAGATCGCCCTGCGCTATGCCGACCCGGAAGGCGGCGAGCCGGCGCCGGCAACCGCGCTCGACAGCGCGTTAAGGCGGCGTTAAGCCTGCACCCCCATCCTTCGCCTCGACCGTGACGGCCGCGCCGCGGCGCCACGGGCACACCGACATTTCGATCGAGAGGTGAAACGATGACGATCCTGGTATGGGACTTTCCCACCCGCATCTTCCACTGGCTGCTGGCGGCGTCCTTCGCCGGCGCATGGGCGACCGCAGAATCGGAGTGGTTGCGCGACATCCACGTCGCACTCGGCTACACGATGGCCGGCCTGATCGCGTTCCGCGTTCTGTGGGGCTTCGTCGGAAGCCGCTATGCGCGCTTTTCCTCGTTCAGCCTGCGCCCGGCGCGGGTGGCCGCCTATCTGCGCTCGCTGCTCACCGCCCGGCCGGAGCATCACGTGGGACACAATCCGGCCGGCAGCCTCGCCGTCGTGGCGATGCTCGCGCTGGGCCTGGCGACCGTGGCCACCGGCGTGGTCAACTATGAGGGGACGGGCGCCCACTGGCTGAGCGAGCTGCACGAGGGCGCGGCGGGCACGATGGCGGCGCTCGTGGGCGTTCACATCGCGGGGGTGCTGGTTTCCAGCCTGCTCCACCGCGAGAACCTGGTGCGCGCGATGATCACCGGCTACAAGCGCGGCGCACCGCATGCCGGCATCCGTCACGGCCACGCGCTGGTCGCCGCCGCGCTGGTGGCGGCGGTCGCCTGGGGCTGGATCTCGGACTACAATTCGGCGCCGGATGCCTCCGCCAGCCAGGCTTCCCCCGCGGCCTCCGGCTGGAGCCGCCCGGCGTGGCGACTCGCATGGCATGAGGAGGACGACTGAACCTGAATTTCCGCAGTCCATCGAGCACCGAGACCCCAAGGACTCACCGGGCCTCCAGCGAAAAGAAACCCACCACGTGGGCGAATCGCATGGAATCTTCGAGTCCCTGGTGCACCTTGGTGACTTGCTGTCTTGGTGGTTCAAGAGCGTTTTTTCGGCTGAACGGCCCAGCGCGCAGCAGCAGCCTGCGATGACATGCGCATCCTGCTCGTAGAGGACGATCCGCTGCTCGGAGACGGCGTCCAGGCCGGCCTGCGCCAGGCCGGCTTTGCCGCCGACTGGGTGCGCGACGGGATCGCGGCGCGCACCGCGCTCTCTACCGAGAGCTTCGCTGCGCTGGTGCTCGATCTCGGTCTGCCACGCCTGTCTGGGCTCGAACTGCTGCGCGGGCTGCGCGCCGCGCACGATCCGATCCCGGTGCTCATCCTGACCGCGCGCGACACCGTCGCCGAGCGCATCCTCGGGCTCGACGCCGGCGCCGACGACTACCTGGTCAAGCCCTTCGACCTGGACGAGCTGTCCGCCCGCCTGCGCGCGCTGCTTCGCCGGTCGGCGGGCAGCCCCGATCCGGTGCTGCGCGTCGGCCGGATCGAGCTCGATCCGGCCGCGCACGGCGTGCGCATGGACGGGCAACCGGTCGAGCTGTCCGCGCGCGAGTTCGCGCTCCTGCACGAGCTGATGACCCACGCCGGGCGCGTGCTCTCGCGCCGCCAGCTCGAGGAACGTCTCTACCCGTGGGGCGAGGAGGTCGAGAGCAATGCGGTCGAAGTGCATGTCCATCACCTGCGCCGGAAGCTCGACCCGAGACTGATCCGCACCATCCGCGGCGTCGGCTACCTGCTCGCTGCCCCAGGCGCATGAACACCAGGGATCAGGAATCGGGGATCAGAAATCAGAAGGCGGATGCTCCGCGCGAAACCGTGGCGCGACAGGACGCGAATGCCGCCAACCGCCGACCCGCCGAAACGTCGATCGGGCGGCCGGAGGCAGCGCCATGAGTGCGCGGCCCCGCTCGCTGGCCGGGCTGCTGCTCGTCCTGCTGATCGGCGCGATCGCGCTGAGCGGACTCGCTGCGGCCGCAGGAAGCTTCTTCTCGGCGCGAAAGGAGGTCGGCGAGATCCTCGACGGGCATCTCGCTCAGGCCGCGTCACTGCTGATCGTCCAGCTCGGCCACGAGCTCGACGAGATCGACACCGAGCGTGCGCCTGCGCTGCACGAGGATGCGCGCAAGGTCGCCTTCCAGGTCTGGGAGCAGGGGCGCGTGCTGCGGCTGCGTTCGGCCAACGCGCCCGCCGAGGCGCTCGCCGGCCCGGCAGGTGGCTTCAGCGAACGGCCGATCGCGGGTCGGACCTGGCGGGTGTTCAGCCAGTGGAGCAGTGATCGCGGCTACCTCGTGCATGTCGCCGAACGCGCCGACGCGCGCGAGAAGATCGCGCGCAAGCTCGCGGCTCGCCAGCTCCAGCCGCTGCTGGTCGCGATTCCGCTGCTCGCGCTCCTGGTGTGGCTCGCCGTGCGCCGCGCGCTGCACCCGCTGCGCGCGCTCGCCCGCCAGATCGCGAACCGCGAGGCGCAGAACCTCGCCCCGGTCGAAGCGCTCGATGCGCCGCGCGAGGTGCGGCCGCTCATCGGACAGATCAACGCCCTGCTCGCCCGCCTGGGTGAATCGATCGAGATCGAGCGGCGCTTCACCGCGGACGCCGCCCACGAGCTTCGCACGCCGCTCGCCGCGATCCGCACCCAGGCCCAGGTGGCCCTCGCCGAGACCGCGGAAGCGCCGCGCCGGCACGCGCTCGATGCGGTGCTCGCCGGCTGCGACCGCCTGGCGCGGCTCACCGAGCAGCTCCTGACGCTCTCGCGCCTGGAAAACCAGGCGGAGGGGATCGCGCTGAAAACCTGTGCGCTGGACGGAATCGCCGCGCAGGCCGCCGCGGACGCCGCGCCTGCCGCACTCGCGAAATCCATCGAGATCTCGCTCGAAGCGCAGGAGAACGTTGCGCTGCGCGGCCAGCCCGACCTGCTGCAGGCCGCGCTGCGCAACCTGCTCGACAACGCGGTGCGCTACTGTCCGGCGGGCGCCGCGGTGCGCATCCGTGTGCGCGCCGACGAGGGCCGGGCGCGGCTCACGGTGGAGGACGGCGGACCGGGAATTCCCGAAGCCGAGCGCGCCCGCGTGCTCGAGCGCTTCCACCGCATCCTGGGCAGCGGCGCGGAAGGCAGCGGCCTGGGCCTGGCAATCGTCGCCCGCGTCGCCGAACTGCATCGCGCGCAACTCGAACTGGGCGACAGCCCTCTCGGCGGCCTCGCCGTGACGCTCCGCTTTCCGGCGGCGGGCGAGGAGCGCGCCGACTGAAGACGACAAGGCGTGCTCGTGGCCGGGCGCGCTCGGGTAGACTGCCGGCCATGCGCGCGCCCGCCCATGTCCGCTGACCTGCAACTGCTGCTCGCTTTCGCCGCCGGGCTGGTAATGGGCGCTACGGCGATTCTGTGGCTGCTGCGCGCGCGTTCGCGCGAGGCGCAGGCGGCGCGCGACGCGCTCTCCGATGCCTTCAAGGCCCTGTCCGCGGAGGCGCTGCGGCAGAACAACCAGTCCTTCCTCGATCTGGCGCAGGCGAAACTCGATGCGCACCGGCAGGCCGCCCGGGACGATCTGGAACGCCGCCAGCAGGCCATCGGCGAACTGGTGACGCCGATGAAGAGCTCGCTGGAGAAGTTCGAACAGCAGATCTCCGGCATCGAACGCGCGCGCATCGACGCCTATGCCACGCTGACCCAGCAGGTGCGCTCGCTGGCCGAGTCGCAGGGGCAGTTGAAGCACGAGACGGCGAATCTGGTGAAGGCGCTGCGCACCCCGCACACGCGCGGGCGCTGGGGCGAGCTGCAACTGAAGCGGGTCGTCGAGATGGCCGGCATGCTCGACCACTGCGATTTCTTCGAGCAGGAAAGCACCGATTCCGAGGACGGCCGCCTGCGCCCGGACCTGGTCGTGAAGCTGCCCGGCGGCAAAAACGTTGTGGTCGACGCCAAGGCGCCGCTGGCGGCCTATCTGGACGCTCTCGAAGCCGAGGACGAGACCACCAGGAAACGGAAACTCGCGGACCACGCGCGTCATGTGCGCGACCACCTCGCCCGACTCGGCCGCAAGGCGTACTGGGAGCAGTTCCAGCCCTCGCCCGAATTCGTCGTGCTCTTCCTGCCCGGCGAGACCTTCTATGCCGCCGCGCTGGAGGCCGATCCGGGGCTCATCGAAGCCGGCGTCGAGAGCCGGGTGATCCTGGCCACGCCGACGACCCTGATCGCCCTGCTGCGCGCAGTCGCCTACGGCTGGAAGCAGGAGGCGCTGGCCGAGAACGCGCAGCGGATCAGCGATCTCGGCAAGGAGCTCTACGAGCGGCTGGCGACGATGGCGGACGCCTGGGCCGGCGTCGGCAAGAATCTGGCCGAGGCGGTGGGCGCCTACAACCGCGCGGTCGGCTCGCTGGAGAGCCGGGTGCTGGTCACGGCGCGGCGCTTCCGCGACCTCCAGGCCGCACCCGCCGACAGGGAAATCCGCGACCTGGCGCCGGTGGATACCGCTACCCGTGTCTTGGAGGCGCCGGAGATGCAAGACCGATCTTAAGAATCTTATCGAAATTATCTTTTGTTTATAACATTACTAATAATGATACAAACTGCCGGCCATGGATCCGGTCGCCAACCCCTTCGCCCCTGGAGCCGGCACGCCACCCCCGGAGCTCGCCGGCCGCGAGGAGTTGCGCGAAACCGTTCGCGTCGCCCTCGAAAGAGTTCGCCGCGGACTGCCCACCAAGAGCGTCCTGATGGTCGGTCTTCGCGGCGTGGGAAAGACAGTCCTGCTGGATCGCATGCGCGACGATGCCGAAGCCCGTGGCCTCCACACGGTGCACATCGAGGCACCGGAGAGCCGTTCGCTGCCGGCGGTTCTGGCCCCACCGCTGCGGGTTGCGCTGATTCGGCTGTCGAGGAACGAGCACGCCAAGCAGCTCGCCACACGCGCCCTGCGGGGGCTCGCCGGATTCGCAAGGGCGCTCAAGATCAAGTATCGCGACATCGAGGTCGGCCTCGACTTCGACCCCGAGCCCGGGCTCGCCGACAACGGGGATCTGGAGCACGACCTTCAGGCGCTGCTCGAAGTCGTCGGTGCCGCCGCGCAGAAGGCGGGCACGGCCCTGGTGCTGTTCGTCGACGAGTTGCAGTACGTCGAGGAAGAACAACTGGCGGCGCTCATCACCGCGCTGCACCGCTGCGCGCAGCTCAAGCTGCCCGTCGTATTGATCGGCGCCGGCCTGCCGCAGTTGCGAGGGCAGACGGGGCGCGCGAAATCCTACGCGGAGCGCCTGTTCGATTTCCACGAGATCGGACCGCTCCCCGCGGGCGCGGCGAGGATCGCGATCGAGAAGCCAGCGAACGAGCAAGGCGTTCACGTCAGCGAGAATGCACTCACGGAGATCTTTCGGCAGACGCGCGGCTATCCGTATTTCCTGCAGGAGTGGGGCAAGCATGCCTGGGACGTGGCGCCGGCGTCTCCGATCACGAAGGGCAATGTCGATACGGCGTCGAAAGCGGCGGTTGCGACCCTGGACGAGAGCTTCTTCCGGGTGCGCTTCGACCGCCTCACACCAGCGGAAAAGGGTTACCTCCGGGCGATGGCGGAACTCGGTCCGGAGCCGCACAGATCGGGCGACATCGCCGATAAAATCGGGCGCAAGGTGACCGCACTGGGTCCCCTGCGCAATCGGCTCATCTCGAAAGGCATGATCTGGAGCCCGAGCCACGGGGACACAGCGTTCACCGTGCCGCTGTTCGATGAGTTCATGCGGCGCATCATGCCCGGCGACGACTGGCAGACCTGAGGGGCGCCCCACGGCAGGCATTCACGCAGGCTCACGCCATGAGCCTCAGGCACCGGTCAGCCGCGCCGGCCTTCGAGCGCCACCGTGACCTGCAGAGGGCGGCCGTTGCGCAGGATGCGCAGCGCCACCCGGTCGCCGATCCGCTTGTCGTCGAGCAACCGGGCGAGCGCCTCCAAGCTGCCCACCTCGACGCCGTCGACCGCCTGCAGCACGTCGCCGGGGACGATCGCGCCGTCGGCGCGCACCCGCGAGCCGCGCAGACCGGCCGCAGCCGCGGCGCTGCCCTCCTCGACCTCGAGGATCAGCACGCCCTTCACCCCCATCTGGCGCATGATCGCCGCATTCGCCTGGGCGCTGGTCACGATGCCCAGCGATGCGCTCAGGTAGCGGCCGTGGGCGATGAGCTCGGGCACGACCCGGTTGACGACGTCGGCGGGAATGGCGAAACCGATGCCCGCGCTCGCACCCGAGGGGCTGTAGATCGCGGTATTGACCCCGACCAGGCGGCCGGCGCTGTCGAGCAGCGGGCCGCCCGAATTGCCCGGGTTGATCGCGGCATCGGTCTGGATCAGGTGATGGATGGTCTGGTCGTTGTCGCCGGTGATGCTGCGGTCGAGCGCGGACACGATTCCGGTGGTCACCGTGTAGTCGAGGCCGAACGGATTGCCGATCGCGATCACCTTCTGCCCGACCACGAGGTCGCGGCTGGTGCCGAGCGGAATCGGCGCGGGCTTGCGTCCGGGGATCCGCACCCGCAGCACCGCGAGGTCGTGCGCCGGGCTCGCGCCGACCAGTTCCGCGCGGTAGGCGCGCTGGTCGGCGAGGCGCAGCGTCGCGCCCTGGGCGTTCGCGATGACGTGGTAGTTGGTCACGACATGGCCCTGCTCGTCCCACAGGAAGCCGGAGCCGGTGCCGCGCGGCACCTCGCGCACGTTGCGCGTCCACGGGTTGATCAGCCGCCGCAGGGTCGTGATGTAGACCACCGCGGGGCTGGCCCGCCGGATGATGTCGATGGTATTGCGCTCCTCGGCGCCGAGCTCGGCGCGCGGGGCGACCGCGCGCGGCCGCACATCGGCCGCACGCAGTTCGCCTGTTGCGAGACCAGCCAGCAGGATGAAAATCGCGGCGCCAAGCCCACGGGAAGATATGTCCATCACCCAGTTCTCCATCGAGCGGCCATGCGCACCCGCCCGTCGCCTCAACGCCCCAGCGCCTCCAGCGCCGGCCCTTCTCCGAAGACATCGCGAATCGAACGCAGGTTCGCGAGCTCGCGCAGTGCTTCCGGAGCGTCCCCGTATGCCGCGCGGAAATCGCGCCTGAAGCGATCGATGGCGCCGTAGCGTTCGAGGATCGTCGCGAGCACGTTCAGATGATCGATCGGCTCGGGGTAGCGCCCCGGATGCACCCGGGCGGGCGGACCGTGGAAGAATGTGGCGATCCGCGGCCGCGAAGGGTCGTTGCCCGCCTCGTCGAAGGTGACGATGAGCAGGCTGTCGTTGTCCCTCGCCCAGCGCGCATAGGGCCCGATGTTGGCCGCGAGCCAGGCATCGCCCTCGGCGGCGCTGCCGCTGTGCAGATCGTGGCGCTCGTCGGGAACGACCAGCGCCACGGCGGGCAGGCGCTCGAAGCCGCGCGCGAGGCCGTTCTCGTCGACGGCGAAACCGGGGTAACGCCTGCCCTCCGGATCCACGGTTTCGGCGAAGCCGAGATTCACGCCCGCCGGCAGGACGAAGCGCTTGAGCGCCGGCGCGATCGCGCGTCCGCTCAGATTGACCCAGTTGATCGCCGGGTTGTGCTTGCGGCGGTAACGGTCGCGCAGCGGCACCGGATCGTTCGCATCGTCATAGAGCGGATGCGGGAGCGACTCGCTGAACGAGGCGAAGCTCGCCCCCGCTTCGATCAGCGCCGCGCCCAGGTTCGGCGTCGCCAACGGTCTCCACGAGGCCGGAATCATTGCGTTGCCGATGCCCACGCGCGTTCCGGCGATCGGACGCGGCAGGGGCGCGCCTCGCGCGTCGCGCCGGGCGACCCCGAGCGGATGGTCGGGGAGCCCGGCGGCCTGAAAGGACGACGGCGTCACGCCCTGATGATGACCGGAGAACAGATAGAGGTAGTTCGGCTGGCTCGGACGTGCGGGCAGCGGCGCCGCTTCGCCGGGTGGTGCCGCACCGTAGGGCAGCGCGGCGAAGCCGGAGCGTGTCATCAGCGCCCCCTGCGCGGCGAGCGCGTTGAGGAAGGGCATGTCGGGGTTGCCGATCACGTCCTCGAAGCTGCTGTTCTCCAGCACGACGAGGACGGTGTGCGCCGGCCGCCAGAACGCTCCGGCCGCGCCCGCCCACAACGCGAGCAGCGCAAAACCGAACCTCACGCCCATTCGTCGTCCGGCTGGTTCTCAGAGACGCAGGAAGTGCTCGCGGTAATGCTTCAGCTCGGCGATCGACTCGTGGATGTCGGCGAGCGCCTCGTGCCGGTTCTGCTTCTGGAACGACTTGTAGATCTCCGGTTTCCAGCGCTTGGCGAGCTCCTTGAGCACGCTCACGTCGAGGTTGCGGTAATGGAAGAAGGCCTCGAGTCGCGGCATGTGGCGCGCGAGGAAGCGCCGGTCCTGGCAGATCGAGTTGCCGCACATCGGTGAAGCGGCGGCCGGAAGGAAAGGGGCGAGGAAGACGAGGCACGCCGCCTCGACCTCGGCCTCGGTGGCGGTCGCGGCGCGCACCTTCTCGATCAGACCCGAGCGGGCGTGCGTGCCCTTGTTCCAGTTGTCCATCGCCCCCAGGGTGGCGTCGTCCTGATGCACGACGAGCACCGGCGCCTCGGCCACGATCTCGAGCGATGCGTCGGTGACGACCATCGCGATCTCGATGATGCGGTCGCGATCGGGGTAGAGCCCCGTCATTTCGAGATCGAGCCAGACGAGGCGGCTGGGGTCCTGTGCCATAATGCGAGCGGGCTTTCGGGAACGCGGAGAGCGTGCATTCTGTCATAGATCGGCACGCCGCGAGCCTCCCGGATCACATGCCAGAGACCTTCTCCCTGATCTTCCTCGCCGCGCTCGGCGCGACGACGCTCACCCGGCTGTGGCTCGCCGCGCGCCATCTGCGCCACGTGCGCGCGCACCGCGACGCCGTGCCGGCCGATTTCGCCGAATCGATCCCGCTGGAGGCGCACCGCAAGGCCGCCGATTACACCGCGGCGAAGCTGCGGCTGGCCTTCGTGGAGATTCTGTTCGGGGCGCTCTTCCTCGCCGCGCTCACGCTCGGCGGCATCCTCCAGTGGCTGTTCGACTTCTGGGCATCGCGGCTCGACCCGACCGGCCATGCGCACGGCATCGCGTTCATCGCCAGTGCCGCCCTGCTCGGCTTTCTCGCCGAGCTTCCCTTCTCCCTCTTCCACACCTTCGTCGTCGAGGAGCGCTTCGGCTTCAACCGCACGAGTCCGAAGCTGTTCGCGATCGATCTCGCCAGGCAGGCGCTCCTCCTCGCGCTGATCGGGGGGCCGCTGGTGCTGGCGGTGCTGTGGCTGATGGCGCGCATGGGCAGCCGCTGGTGGCTCTACGTCTGGCTCGCCTGGCTCGCCTTCAACCTGCTCATGCTGCTCGTCTGGCCGACCCTGATCGCGCCGCTCTTCAACCGCTTCATCCCGCTCGAAGACGCGGCACTGCGGGCCCGCATCGAGGCGCTGCTCGGGCGCTGCGGCATGCGGGCAGGCGGATTGTTCGTCATGGACGGATCGAAGCGCAGCGCGCATGGCAACGCCTATTTCACCGGCTTCGGCGCGGCGCGCCGCGTGGTGTTCTTCGACACGCTGATCGAGCGCCTCGAACCGCAGGAGATCGAGGCGGTGCTCGCCCACGAACTGGGCCATGACCGCCTGCGCCATGTCTGGAAGCGGATCGGCGTGACCGCCGCCGCGGCCCTCGCCCTGCTCTGGGCGCTCGGGCTGCTGATCGGCGAACCCTGGTTCTACGAGGGGCTCGGCGTGCACGCGCGCAGCACCGCAGTCGCGCTCGCGCTCTTTTCGCTCGTACTTCCGGTGTTCGCGTTTCCCCTGCATCCGCTCGCGAGCCTCCTGTCGCGCCGGCACGAATTCGAGGCCGATGCGTTCGCCGCGCACCACACCCGCGGCGCCGATCTCGCCGCCGCCCTGGTGAAGCTCTACCGCGACAACGCCGCGACGCTGACCCCGGATCCCCTCTACTCCGCGTTCTACGATTCCCATCCGCCGGCCGCATTGCGCATCGCGCGGCTGAAGGCCGGGTAGTCCCGCAGCCATCCACCGAGGCAGATGCCATGACCCGAGACGAGCTTGCTTCCCGCCACTGCGCGCCCCACTCGGGTGCGATCGACCGGCTGACCGATGCCGAGACCGCGGTGCTCCTCGCGGCGCTGCCCGGCTGGCGCATCGAGAACGGACAGCTCGCCCGCAGCTTCAGCTTCGCCGATTTCGACGAGACCATGGCCTTCGTGAACGCGCTCGCCTGGATCGCCCGGCGCGAGGATCATCACCCCGATCTCGCGGTGGGCTATGGGCGCTGCCGGATCGCCTGGTCGACCCACGACGTCGGCGGGCTGTCGATGAACGACTTCGTGTGCGCCGCCAAGATCGAGGCGCTGATCGAGCTTTGAGCCTGAACACCGCACTTCAACCACCAAGACACGAAGACGCCAAAGGTGCACCAACGACCGGGACAATCCGTGCGATTCGCCCACGCTGTGAGTTGCTCTTCCCGGAACCCTCTGGTGAGTCCTTGGTGTCTTGGTGCCTTGGTGGTTAGCGACTCTTGCAATTCGGCTTGAAGATTGTGCTGCGCGGGCGGGTGGTGTTCGCGAGCGGCCGCCACTACGAAGTCGAGACCGCGGACGGCCGCAGGCTGCGCGCCTTCCCGAAATCGCGGCGGGAGGCGTTCGCCTGCGGCGATCTGGTCGAGATCGACGCGCACGGCGCGGTCGTCTCGATGCAGCCGCGCACCAGCCTGTTCTACCGCAGCGATGCGCTGCGCGAGAAGATCATCGCAGCCAATGCCGACCAGGTCCTCGTCGTGGTCGCGACCGAACCGGGCTTCGATTCCGAGCTGGCCTCGCGCGCCCTGGTGGCCGCGGAACACCAGAGGCTGGGCGCCCTCGTCGTGCTCAACAAGACCGACCTCGCCGCGCGGCTGCCGGAGGCGCGCGCCAAGCTCGCGCCGTTCGCCTGCGCAGGCTACCCGATCGTGGAGCTGTGCGCGCTGCGCGACGTCTCGCCCCTGCTGCCGCATCTCGCCGGGCGTACGAGCGTGCTCGTGGGAGGTTCCGGCGCAGGCAAGTCCAGCCTCGTCAATGCGCTCGTGCCGGGCACCGCGGCGCGCACCCGCGAGATCTCGCGCGCGCTCGGCGCTGGAAAGCACACCACCACGGCCGCGCGGTTCTACCGGCTGGGAGCATCGGGCGCGATCATCGACAGCCCCGGCATGCAGCGCTTCGGCCTCGCCCACGTCCCCGCCGGAGAACTGGCGGAATGCTTCCCCGAACTGCGCACCCACGCCGGCCACTGCCGCTTCCGCGACTGCCGGCACGCGACCGAACCCGGCTGCGCGGTCCTCCAGGCGGTACGCTCAGGCGATCTCAGCGCGGTACGACACGCGCATTTCCTCGCGCTGCACGCCGAGCTCGCTCACGCCTTGCTGGCGCGGTGAAAGCCGACCGTGCCCGCAAGCACCGAGGTGCCGACGATGCGCGTGAATCCCAGGCCGCGCAGCAGATCGCTCAGCTCCGCAGTCGAATAGAACATGCGGATCGCCTCGACGAAGTAATCTCGGCAGCGCATCGCCGCCGCGTTGCTCCTGAAGGCGTGCGAGACCACCGCCAGGCAGACCTTGAGGTAGGCGCAGTACAGCTCCTCGGTCAGCCGCCCGGCCGGGCGCAGCATGTCGCAGTGATAGAAGCGGCCGCCCGGCCTGAGCACGCGGTGCACCTCGGAGAACACCCGCACGACGCGCAGGTGGCGGCTCGCGTACTGGAGCGTCACGACGTCGAAGTGATTGTCCGGGAACGGCAGGTGGTGCACGTCGCAGATCGTGCTGTCGATGCGCAGGCCGTGGCGGCCCGCCAGATCGCGTCCGACCGCCTGCATCGCCGCGCTGCGATCGGCCGCGAACACCTCGAGGCCCGGCTGCCGGCGCATCAGGTTGATGCCGATGACATTGGTTCCGGCGCACACGTCGAGCAGCCGCTGACCGGCCTCGACCTCGATCGTCGCCAGGAAACGCTCGCGGATCCGGTCGATCAGGCCCAGGGTGGCGAAGGTGTTCGCGCGGTCGTAATAGGCGGCGACGTCGGCGAAAACGTCGTCGAGTTCGTTGCTCCAGATCGGCGCGAACGCCTGTTCGCGCGCGCTTTCGCGGCGCAGGAAGACATCGTTCATGATTTCCGTTTTCCCGGTGAATGCGAATTGCCGCCCGCAGCCGGCGCGGACTGCCTTACAGCCGCTCGAAGATTCCGGCGATCCCCTGCCCGCCCCCGATGCACATGGTGACGAGCGCATACCGCTTGCCGGTGCGCAGAAGCTCGTAGATGGCCTTGACGCTCAGCAGCACACCGGTCGCCCCGAGCGGGTGGCCGAGCGCGACCGCGCCGCCGTTCGGATTCACCCTGAGCGGATCGAAGCCGAGGTTGTTCGACACTGCAAGCGCCTGCGCCGCGAACGCCTCGTTCGACTCGATCACGTCGATGTCATCGACGGCGAGCCCGGCGCGATCGAGCGCATTGCGCACCGCCGGGATCGGCCCTTCCCCCATGTAGGCGGGCTCGACGCCGGCGTAGCCGTAGGAGACCAGCCGGGCGAGCGGTTTCAGATCGAGGCGCTCGGCGCTCGCCGCGTCCATCAGCACGAGCGCGGCGGCCGCATCGTTGATGCCGGAAGCATTTCCCGCAGTGACCGTGCCGTCCTTCCTGAACACCGCCTTCAGTTTGGCCATGCCCTCGAGCGTCGCGTCGCGCCGTACATGCTCGTCGGTGTCGAACACCACTGTCGCCTTCCGGGTCGCAATCTCGATGGGCAGGATCTGCGACTTGAACCGGCCCTCGTCGATCGCGGCCGCAGCCCGCCTGTGGCTCTCGACCGCGAAGGCGTCCTGCGCGGCACGCGTGATGCCGTGGCGGCCGGCAACGTTCTCGGCGGTGACGCCCATGTGCACGCCGTCGAAGGGGTCGGTCAGCGCCCCCACCATCATGTCGAGCAGCCGCGCGTCGTTCATGCGCGCACCCCATCGCGCCGCGGGCATCGCGTACAGGGCGCGGCTCATCGATTCGGCGCCGCCGGCGAGCGCCGCGTCGGCGTCCCCGAGCTGGATCGCGTTGGCCGCGGTGACGATCGCCTGGAATCCGGAACCGCACAGCCGGTTGAGCGTGAGCGCCGGGGTCTCCTTCGGGATGCCGGCATCGATCATCGCCACGCGCGACAGATACATGTCCTTCGGTTCGGTGTGGATCACGTTGCCGAACACCACATGCCCGATCCGCGCGGGCTCGATGCCCGCCCGTGCCACGGCCTCGCGCGCGACGCGTGCCGCCAGATCGGTCGGCGCAAGACCCTTGAGCGCACCGCCGTAGTCTCCGATCGCCGTGCGCACCGCACTCACCACCACCACTTCACGTTTTCCAGACATGTTCCCTCCGGCGTTATGCTTGACCAGCCCAGGCGGCGATGCCGGCGAGCAGGACCACGAGCAGCAACAGCACCAGCGTCCTCCAGATCAGCCCGACGGTGCTGCGCATGAAGTCGAGGTCGGCTGCCTCTCCCGGCGCCGCGACGCCCTCCGCTTCGCCCTTGCCGAGGTGCACACCGAGTGCGCCGCCCGCACTGGCAAGAAGTATACCGGAAGCCGGATCGGACCAGCCCGCCGCCTGCGTGCGCCAGCAGTAGATCGCATCCTCGAAGTTGCCCACCACCGCGAAACTCACCGCGGTCAGCCGCTGCGGCAGCCAGTCGATCGCCTCCAGCGCGCGGCGCGCCCACCCGCCGAAGGATGGACTCGCGGCTTCGCGCCAGCGCGCATCGAGGATCGCCGCCAGCCGGTAGAGCACGGCACCCGCGGGTCCGGGCAGCAGGACGAACCAGAACACCACGGCGAACACGTAGCGGTACGCGTGGAGCACGGCCTGCTCGATCGACAGCCGCGCCAGCTCCCTCACGCCGGCGACCTCGATCGGAGCGCCGCGCCACTCGCCCAGAAGCGCGCGCACGCGATCGAGATCCCCCATGCGCAGCGCGAGATGGATGTCGGTGAAGAAGTGGCTGAACTGGCGCAAGCCCATGGTCAGATAGAGCATGAGGACGTCGAACAGCCACGCGGCGGCGGGGCTGGCCCCGTAGAAGAGCGCATGCACGCCCCAGGCGGCAGCCGCGGGAGCCGCCGCGCCCAGCATCCAGGCGAACATGCCGCTCTTCACGCGCGCGTCGTCGAAGCGCGCAGCGAGCCAGTCCGCGAGGCGCCCGCCGGGGGCGAGAACGTAGCGGCGCGCGTCGAACGGACGCAACTGTTCCAGCACGAGCGCGGCGACGAGCGAGAGGAAGGCCATGAGCGGCGGGCGGTGCGAATGCGGCTTCCGGCGAAGATACCATGAAGGGTGCGCCGGCGCCCCCTTCCGGAAGCGTCCGTGCTAGTATTTTCGCCGCCCGCAACGCCGCCGATCGCGAATGGACCCGCAGGCGATCTACCAGAAAACCGAAAAGGGCCGGGAGGAATTCGCTCGCCGCAGCCATGGGTTGCCGGCGCGCGAACGCTCGCTGCTGATCCTCGTCGACGGGCGGCGAAACCGTGCTCAACTGCTCGAAGCGGCGAATCACTTCGGCGATGCCGAGCGATTCCTGACGCATCTGTTCGAAGGCGGTTTCATCGAACCGGTGACCGGGGCGCCTCCAGCCGCGGCGACATCGCCCGACAAGGACTCCGGCGCCGCGCCGAAGCATCTGCAGAACCCCTGGGGATAGGGCTTCCGGCGCCGCAGGCTGTCAGTCGCGGATGTCAAGCGACGAATGGCTGATTTGGCAAGAGGCCGGACGGGCAGGGTTCCAGGTTTCGGGTTTCAAGTTTCAAGTTCCATTTCACGTTCCAGGTTTCGGGTCGCACGAGCACGGCCGAAGCTGGAACCTGAAACCTGGAACCGTTTCCGCCCCCCTCACCCGTCTCCGAGCAGTGTCCGGTACAGGCTCACGAGCATGCCGGCGGTCGCGCCCCAGATGAAGCGCCCTTCGTAGGGCATCGCCCAGTATTCGCGCAGCGCGCCGCGGATTTCCATGCTCATGCGCCGGTGATTGCGCGGATCGAGCAGGAAAGCGAGCGGCGTCTCGAATGCCTCGGCCACCTCGAAACGGTCGAGCTCCAGTTCCAGCGGCAGCGCGACGATCCCCACCACCGGCGTGATGCGGAAACCGGTTCCGGTGTGATATTCGGGCAGCATCCCGAGCACGTCGATCTGGGCCGGCTTCAGGCCGACTTCCTCCTGCGCCTCGCGCAGCGCGGTGACCACCGGCGAGGCATCCTCCGCCTCGCAGCGCCCGCCGGGAAAACTCACCTGGCCGGGGTGGTCGTGCAGATGGTCGGTGCGCTGCGTCAGCAGCACGGTGAGGCCGCCGGGCCGGTCGACGACCGGCACCAGCACCGCCGCGGGCGTGAGCTGCTCGGGAACCGCGGCCTCCCGGCTCGCAGGCATCGGCGCGGCGGCGCAGAAGCACCGCCTGAAGCCATCCGCATCGAAGCGCGCACCATTGGCCTTCTTCATGACCGTCAATAGCGCCGGCGCAGCGTCATCGCGTCGCCGTCGCGCCTCATCTCCATGCGGTTCAGGAAGCTCATGCCGAGCAGGGCCACCGGAAGATCGGTTGCATGGACGACCGCTTCGACGTCGTTCAGGGTGATCGCGCCCAGGCGCACCGTATTCAACCTGACCTTCCACACCCGGGCCGGACCGTTCGCGGTCTGGCTGATGCCCGCCTGACCGCGCGCGAGTTCGATCCCGGCGCGCAGCGCATCCGAGCGGCCGAGCGAAATGAAGGTGGCCCCGGTATCGACCATGAAGCGCACCGGCACGCCGTTCACGCTGCCTTCGCTCACATAGTGGCCACCGCGATCCGCGCCGAGCCTGACGGTCTGCGCATCGGCGGTCCTGGCTTCGCCGGTACGCAGCGGTTGTTCTCCCAGCCTCAAAGTTCGCCGCCTGCCATCGACTTCCACGCTCGCGCTCTCGGCCTGCACTCCGAGCACCCTGACTCCCGCGAGCGATCCTCCCACCGGCACCATCCGCGGCGCGCCTCCGTCGACGGACAGCACCGCCCTTCCGGCCGCCAGTCCCACCAGCGCCACCTCGGCGGCCGATGCACCGGAGGCGCCGGTAAGCCATAATGGTGCCGCCGCGGCAATGGCCGCGATTCGAACCCACGGAATGAAACCAGTCGCCATTTTCCGCCACAGCCCCGGAGAGGGGCCGGGCCATTTTGCCACATTCCTCGAACGGCACTCGATCGCCTCGCGCCTGATCGCCGTTGATCGCGGCGAGAGCGTGCCCACCGATTCGACCGCCTTCGGCGGGCTTTGTTTCATGGGCGGACCGATGAGCGCGAACGATCCCGCACCGTGGATCGAGCGCAGCCTCGCGCTGATTTGCGACGCCGATCGGCGCGGCATCCCCGTCCTCGGCCACTGCCTGGGTGCGCAGCTCATGGCCCGCGCGTTCGGCGCGCAGGTCGCCCGCAACCCGGTGCGGGAGATCGGTTGGGACGAGGTGCGCGTGCTGCCGAACGGAGCCGCGCGCGAGTGGTTCGGCGACATCGATCGCTTCGAGGCCTTCCACTGGCACGGCGAGACCTTCGCCATTCCGGAGGGCGCGACCCGCATCCTGGAAAGCGCCTGGTGCCCAAACCAGGCCTTCGTGCGCGGCCCGCATCTGGCCGTGCAGTGCCATGTGGAGATGACGCCGGCCATGGTCCGCCTGTGGAGCCGCGAGGGCGCGGCGGAGATCGCCGCCCACGCCGGCGCATCGGTGCAGACGGCGGAGCGCATGTGCGAGGATCTCGAGCGCCGGACGCGGGCGCTGAACCCGATCGCCGACCGGCTCTATGCCCGCTGGATACGCGGGATCGATCCCGGCTGAGCATTCCGACCGCGCACGCCGGGCGCGCTGCGCCTATCCTCCCGCCTGCCACCCACTGTTACGAAACGACCATGATGCCGAGAATGTTCACCGCCCTCGTCGCGGCTCTCACCTTCGCGTGGCCCGCGCACGCGCAGTCGCCCGCCGTTGCGCCGGCGGCGACCATCCATCTGGTGCCCATCGGCGCGGTCGGGGCGGAGCTGCGCGACCGCCTCGCCGCCTACCTCGAGAAGCGCTTCACGCTGCCGGTGAAGAAGCACCCGCAGATCTCGCTCACCAAGCAGATGATCGACTACACGCGGCGCCAGGTGCCGGCGCAGGAGATCTTCGACGTGCTGGAACCGAAGCGCGCGCAACTGCTCAGGGACGGACGCGGAATCGTCATCGGCCTCACCGCCTATGACATGTACATCAAGGGGCTGGACTGGGAATTCGCCTTCGCGGCGCGCGAGGAACCCTCGCTCGCGGCGGTGTCCACCTTCCGCATGGACGAGGCCAACCAGGGCCGGCGCGGCGATGAGGCACTGCTCCTCGCCCGGCTGGAGAAGATGACGGCGAAGCTGATCGGGGCGCTCGCGCTGGGGCTACCCGACTCCAGCGATCCGGCGAGCGGTATGTACGGCCGCATCCGGAACCTCGAAGATCTCGACCGAATCAGCGCGACCTTCTGAACCCGGACGCGAAACGGCATCGGTGAGGACCGGGCTGCACCCCGCGTGCGCGCGGTTGCGCCGGGCGGATGCGATGCCCGTGGCGCATGGCCGCCGGCGCGCGCATTCCTCCGCACGGCCATCCCGCCGACGAGGAATGCTTCGTGCTCGAGGGCGATGTCACGCTCGGGGAGCATCGTGTGCGAGGCGGGCGACTACCACCTCGCCCGCGCGGGCATGGAGCACGACTGGGTGCGCACCGATGCGGGCTGTCTGCTCTTCATTCGTGGTGCGCCGGCGGGGCCGGGCACGACGGTCGGGCTTTGATGCGCGACGGGCACCCCGGCAGCCTCACAGGATGGGGTCAGGTCTAGCAATGTAGCATGGTGCTGCGCGGCGCCCGTCGGCAGCCGAGTCCGGGAACGAACCTTGGCACGCGGCGGCGCGTCGGGGCCACGTGCTGGGCTGGAAACCGGTTGCCGCCGAGCGCGAGCGTTGCATCGCGCGACATTGCGGGACCAGCACCAATTGGTCAGGCACGCGCGCGCAAACGGTACCTGCCGGCGTTGCGTATGGCCCCAAGCGACGACTCAACATCGCGCAACAGCCAGGAGAAGTGGTTCGGGGTCGACCATGCGACGTTGCCGATTTCTTCGATCCTTGCGTTCTTGAATCAAGAACGGCAGGTCTTGACATGCATGTCAAGACCTGACCCCTGCCTCATTCTGAGCACGCGAACAACGCGCTCCTTGATGAACACTTCGTAGACCAAGCGGTGCTGGATATTGATGCGCCGAGAGTAAGCCCCGGCAAGATCACCCACGAGCTTTTCGTAGGACGGCGGGTTCTTAAATGGATCGTTTGCCAGGATTGCAAGCAGCTCCTGAGCTTTCGACTTCAGGCCCACAGCAGCCAACTTCTTCGCATCTTTCTCTGCGTGCCTGGAGAAGACAACCTGCCAGCTCACCAGTCGAGTTCCTTAGCACTCTCGCTAAGAGGCTCGGCCATACCTTCCTTGATGGACTCGCGCATGCCTGGAACGCACAAGAGGTACAGGGTTTCCTGAATGGACTGCCAATCCTCTGCCGAGAGCAGAACTGCGCTCGTGCGCTTGCCAGCAATGTGAATCGGTTGGTGAGACTCTGCTGCCTGGTCGATGAGGCGATACAGATTGGCCCGCGCTTCGCTTGCGGTGAGTGTGGTCATGGTTGACCTCCGAGGAGATCAACATAGTACGTATTTGCGTACGACGCGTCAATCGTTCCTTTGTGCGGGATGGGGTCAGGTCTAGCAATGTAGCATGGTGCTGCGCGGCGCCCGTCGGCGGCCGAGTCCGGGAACGAACCTTGGCATGCGCCGGCGCGTCGGGGCCACGTGCTGGCCCGGAAACCGGTTGCCGCCGAGCGCGAGCGTTGCATCGCGCGACGTTCCCGCATGACCCCCAATCGCTCAGACACGCGCACAAACGGTGCTTGCCGGCGTTGGGTCTGGACCCAAGCGACAACTCAACACCGCGCAACGGCCAGGAGAGGTGGTTCGGGGTCGGCCATGCGAGGTCGGAGATTTCTTCGATCCTTGCGTTCCTGAATCAGGAACGGCAGGTCTTGACCTGCATGTCAAGACCTGACCCCTTCTTCGTTGCTGCAGCCGCGCCGCTTCCCACTGCTGGCGCAGCCACGCGCCATCGCGCAGCGTCGGCTCGTCGGCGCTGACGAAGCGCACCGGGCGCTGCAACTGCTCGGTCACCTGCTGCACCAGCGTGGTCTTGCCCACCTGCCGCGCCCCGGTCACCACCTGCAAGTGACGGCGAGGCTCCGCCAGCCTGCGGGCCAGCTCGGCGGACTGGGGGCGTTGGTACGTGTCCTGCGTTTTACGCTTCATATTGAGTAATTTTACTCAACGCAATGCGCAGTGCAAACGGTGGGGTGCCGAAGGGGCCGCGCCGAGGCGGCCTTTGAGCACGACCTCGGCCGCACCGCCACGTTCCCCCGCGTCGTCTATCTCGACGCCGCGTTTGGTCACCGCGCCGGCCGTGTCGAAGTGTGCTATCGCGCCGTTCTCGACTGCGGATTCACTCATGCCCGCCATGCGTCCTCCGGTTCTGCCTGGGTTACGCAAGGGTTCTCGCGGTCGAAGGACCAGCGGGCCGGATTGTCGAGTATGTATTGACGGATGCGGTTCAGCGATTCCTCACTGCGAATGATGTGGTCGTAGTAGTTGCGTTGCCAGACAGCGGCACCGGGCGTACCGCGTCCATCATTGATGCGTTTGGTGACAGCGGATTTGAATGATCGCACCACCGCCGCCAAGGAACCGGACGGTACGCCCCGATGCGGTAGGGGTTGTAGGGGTTGTAGGGGCGCAGCTACCGGCGCCCCTACCGGCGCCCCTACCGGCGCCCCTACCGGCGCCCCTACCGGCGCCCCTACGTGGTCGGTTGAATCGATAACCACGATGCCATGCACGTGATTCGGCATGACCACCCACACGTCCAGCGAAACCCCACGCACATGATCCGGAATGGTCGCCCAACATTCGTCGGCCACCTGCCCGTCGGCATTCAGGCATATTTTGTCGTCGCGCACATCACCGAACAGGCAGGCACGATCCCGCGTGCACAGGGTGACGAAATAGGCCCCAGCCTGCGCGTAATCGTAGTTCTTCAACCGAATCGAACGCCTGCGATGTTGGACGGTCGCGCTGCCCATCAGCCAATCTTCCTGACGGCCTGGCCCGGTGGTTGTGGTTGCAGGGGCTCCGTTGGTTGGGACACCGGTGGCGGTTGTAGGGGTTGTAGGGGTTGTAGGGGTTGTAGGGGCGCAGCATGCTGCGCCCCTACCGGCACACGCACCTGGCCCGATAGCAGCTTGGGCAGCAGGTAGTCGTGCATCACGGCCAACTGCTCGTTCTCCTTGACGCACATTGTGATTAGCTCGAAAAGCGGATCGGCCGTTTGCTCATAAGCAGCGATCACATCATCGGTCGGCTGCACGACTGGCAGCGGGCGGAAGTTCTTCTTGCTGATCTCTGGGAAGGTCGTCCCGCTCGCGTGGGCCTTGATCGCGTCCATTGAAGTGAACGCCCAGTTGAGAACGTAGGTAGGCGGCAATGGGCCGTCGCACACCATCGCGATAAACCCCTGATTGATTGCAGTCGGCACGCCAGCGATGGCCAGGTAGCCCACCGGCGCTCGCGAAGACATCAACACAGTGCCGACGGGCAGGATGCCGGAGCTGATGCTATTGACGCCAGCGTCGGTGATGCGGCGCTCCGTGTCGAGCAGCACAGGATGCGACAGGCGCGACATGTCTTTCGGAGTTGCCCAGCAATGCTCGCCGCCGTCCCAGTAGTCGGAGTTTGTCGTGCTTGGTGTGCCGCCACCCTTTGCAGTGACCACATCGCCAATCGCCTTCACCTCCCACCCGTCCGGCACGGGGCCGATGGCGGAATCGACGAAGCGGGTGGGCAGGGCGTCGAAGACGGGCTGGGGCATTCCGGGGAAGGCGGTCGCCCCGGCGGCCTTGGCCTTGACCGGCTCGAAGTCCACGAACCACGCCCGGAAGATCGCCCGCGCCAGCCGCTCCAGCGCCTGCGCCGTGCGCCGGTTCTGCTCGATCTTGTCGTCCAGCGCGCCGAGGACACCGGCGATGGCGCGTTGTTCGTCAACGTCTGCCGGGTAGCGGACAGCAATCTGGTGGATGTGATTCCGGTTCAGCGTCGGAACGCTACTTCCCGCATTGAGGCCGGTAAAGTCAATGTTTGTGACGAAATAGAAAGTGAACCGCGGATCATTACCTTTGAAGTCCTTGACCCAGAGCGTGGTGTTTAGCGGCCAGAAGTCGCTTTCGATGAACTGTCCGCCACCGATGCTCCCGCTTCGACCAATGACGACACCAGGCCCTTTGACCTTGAAAGAGTGATGAGTCCCGACTGGTGCGGTGGCCGCGACAACTGGGAAGGGCCCATCGTGCCGGTCACCAACGGGCAGGTCCAAGCCACGCTGGAACTCAGCGAGATCCCCCAAGGTTGAGTTGGTCCAACTATTCATCGGATCCCAACCTCGCCAGCTTCTCCCGCACCACCCCCATCAACCGCTCCCCCTCCCCAAAGCACTCCTCCAACTCCGCCAGCAGCCGCGGGTACTTCTCCGCGAACGGCTCGCCGTCGTCCTCCTGCTCCTCGGCGCCGACGTAGCGGCCGGGGGTGAGCACGAAGCCGTGCTTGCCGATGCCCGCGACCGTCTCGGCTTTGCAGAAGCCGGGGATGTCGCGGTAGGCCCACGCGCCGTGCTGTGCCTCGTCCCACCAGTCGGGCGCGCGCTCGCCGCGCCACTGGCGGAAGGCGTAGACGATGCGGCCGAGGTCCGAGTCGGGCTTCGGGTCGCCCATGCCGTCGGCCAGCATGCTTTCACCATCATCGCCGCCGGTGAGCACACGCAGCGTCCGCGTCTGCATGGTGCCGAGCTTGCGCGTCGATGAAGAGCGTCTCGCCGCTGCGGTCGCGCCCGCCGTGTTTGAGGTTCTTGCCGGTCTTGTCGCGGGTGAGGAACCACAGGCAGGCGGGGATGCAGTCCACCAGGTCGCCTCGATGATGCGCTGGCGAATCTCGCCCTCGCCGCCGGTGCCGGTGGAGAGCGAACCGTTGGCCATGACGAAGCCGGCGACCCCGCCGCCGCGACCGTTGGGCGGCGCGAGGTGGTGGATGAAGTGCTGGATCCAGGCGTAGTTGGCGTTGCCGACCGGCGGCGTGCCGAAGCGCCAGCGCACGTCGTCGGCCAGGAGCTTGCCTGACCAGTCCGAGATGTTGAACGGTGGATTGGCGAGGATGTAGTCGGCCTTGAGGTCGGGGTGCAGGTTGCGCAGGAAGCTGTCGGCGGGCTGCGAGCCCAGGTTGGCCTCGATGCCGCGGATGGCGAGGTTCATGTGCGCCAGCCGCCAGGTGGTGGGGTTCGATTCCTGCCCGAAGATCGAGATGTCGGTCTTCTGTCCCCCGTGGGCCTCCACGAAGCGTTCCGACTGCACGAACATGCCCGCCGAGCCGCAGCAGGGGTCGTAGACGCGGCCCTCGTAGGGTTCGAGCATCTCGACCAGCAACCGGACGATGCAGCGCGGCGTGAAGAACTCGCCGCCGAGCTTGCCCTCGGCCTGGGCGAACTTGCCGAGGAAGTATTCT
>MNXU01000075.1:46346-64071 GCA_001872285.1 Betaproteobacteria bacterium CG2_30_68_42 | reverse complement strand
GGGGCCCCTGCTCCCTGCTCGCACCGCCGCCTCCTTTTCCCGCATCGATGATCGACCCCCGCGCCGTCGGCGGCTCGGCGGCGCTCGCGGGCGGTCGCATCCCCGCTGCGCGGGGCCCCTGCTCCCTGCTCGCACCGCCGCCTCCTTTTCCCGCATCGATGATCGACCCCCGCGCCGTCGGCGACTCGGCGGCGCTCGCGGGCGCTCGCATCCCCGCTGCGCGGGGCCCCTGCTCCCTGCTCGCACCGCCAACGTCTTCGATTCGCGCGGGGATGGTCATCGCATCGTTGGCCATCAGCGCCGCGATGAACTCCGGGTCGCGGTCGCGCAGCAGGATGTAGGCGATCTCGTGATCGAGCAGGCGGTTCTCGCCACCCGCGCTCGCGCTCATCACGCAGTGGAGCACCATGCCGCGGATCTCCCGGCCGAACTCGTTGTAGTAGCCGTCGGTGTGCCAGCGGATGCCGCGGTTCGTATAGGGGATGTAGCCGCTGCGCGTGCCCGCCTGCGCGACCGCCAGCGGCGTGATCCCGTCGTCGTCGGCGAGGTAGTTCGCGTCGAGCCGCCGCAGCCCGATCGCCGCCGCGAGCCGGCGCGGGATGTCCTTGTCCGGATCGGCGCCGCAGGCGCCCGCATAGACCGCCATGTTCGCGCGCGCGCAGGCGCGCAGGATCGCCTCGCGCTCCACAGCCGTGATCCGGCGCGGATCGCGCAGCTCGACCATGAGTTCCTCGAGCCGGCGCGGATGGCGCGCGAGTTTCTCCTCGCGCCAGCGCGCGTAGGCGTCGGCGTCCGCGAGATCGAAATGCGCGGGCAGCGGAACTTTCATTGCACCGCGCCGGCTGGCGCGGAACTCGCGGCGAGACCGGCGAAGACGCCCTTCAGGGTGCGGATCGCATCGGGCGCCTCGATCGCCATCACCTGGTCGATGACCCAGGAACGGTCGCGCGGCGGCACGATGTCGAGCAGCTTGTTGCCGAGGTAGCGCACGAAGCCGAAGTCCGGCCCCTCCTTCTCGTCGAAACCGAACACCGCATAGTCGGCACCGCGCGCATTCACCAAGTCGATGAACTCGCGCCGCAGGACAGTGGCATCTCCACCAAGCAGCTCGCACTCGTTTTCCGCCGCAAGCTCCGCCAGCCGGCGCGCGGCCGCGGTGGTGAAGGCGGCGCGCCCGGTCCCGTCGAAGCGCATGTAGGCGTAACGGTCGAGGACGTGGATGAGGAACACCAGGTACTCGCGCAGGAAGTCGAAATAGGCCGGGCCGGTCTCGATCTCGAAGTCCGCCTTGCGCATGTTGCGGATCGTGGCAAGGGCGAGCTTCCACACCGTCACCGCGACGACGCCCGCTGCCGCCTCGGGGGGATGCGTGCGCCCCTTCGCGAACCACCTGCTCTTCGCGCGCATCGTCCCGGTTCGCCGCCGGCTCAGTAGCCGGCCTTGCCGAACGGCTTGGTCAGCCCGGCGATCTTCACCCCCTGCTTGGCGGGGCCGCCAGGGAACAGGTCGTAGAGCGCCTTGCTGTCGCAGCCGGGCAGGATTTCGCCCATATCCTTGAGCATGTTCCGGAAACTGGGCGTGTGGCCGTGCTCGCGGTACTGATCGCGCAGATAGGCGACGACCTTGAGATGATCGTCCGCAAGCCGTATGCCTTCCGCATCGGCGATCACACGAACGATCTCCTCGCCGTAGTTGGGCTCGAGCAGGTAGCCGTCTTCGTCCGTTTCGATCTCGACGCCATCGAGAAGATATGCCATTGCGTTCCTCCTATTTCTTGCGCAGATAGAACTCATGCACGCCGCGCGCGGTCTCCTGGCGCGAGACGAGCTCCACCGGGGTCGCCTGCGTCCAGGATTCGACGTCCGCGGGCGAGCCCGGGCAATTGCTGATGAGCAGCAGAATCTCGCCGGACTTCATCCCGTCGAGCAGCTTCTTCGCCTCCAGGATGGGGCCGGGGCAGGACACGCCGCACATGTCCAGGGTGACGTTCGCGGTGACGCGGGAGGCGGCGCCGCCTGCCCTGCGGATCGTGTAGGCCACCCGGTTGCCGTCGAGCCGCTCGCTCGAGACGATCTCGTTGCCGGTGTAGCGCGCCCACACGTACAGGTCGTCGGAGGTTCCGGGGCAGTCGGAGACGAGCCGCATGGTCTTTCCTGCGGGAAGACTGTCGACCACCTTCTTCGCGCCGAGCAGCGGCGCGGGACAGGTCATCCCGGTCATGTCCAGGGTGACGGTCGGATCGGAGCGTGCCATTTCGGTTTCCTTTGCAGAGAGTTCGTCGTACCGCGCCCCGGCCTCAGACCGGAGCGATCGACTTGTGGGGAATGAAGATTCCGCAGCCCAGCGTGCGGTTCGTGCCCAGTCCGCTCGACTGCATGCGCAGCGAATCCTCGGGGCTGAGTCCATGGAGCATGAGGCCGAAGCCGGCGAAGCGCTCCGGCCCGCGCGAGCCCTCGCGCTTGCGGCCGACGATGATCTCGCATTTCACGCCGGCCTCCTCCGCCATGCGGCGCGCGGCCGCGTCGAACTCGCCCGCATCCTCGGGCCCGATCGCCACCAGCCGCGAGTAGAGCACCGGATAGGGCACCAGATCCCGCACCGCGGGCGCACCGAGCTCGACCGTCCCGCCGAGGTCGAACGAGCGCCCAGCGAGATGCGCGGCCGCTTCCAGCCGCGACGCGGGCAGGCGCAGCACGATGCGGGTGCGGCGCGAGACCAGCATTCCGGCGCCCGACTCCGCGAGCCCCCGGATCGGATGCACGCCGGCCGCCTCTTCGGCCTCCAGCCAGTCGAGGGCGAGGAACAGCGCACGCTCGAGCCCATGGGCATAGTCGCGCGCGATCGCTTCGCCCGTGACCGGAAACGACAGGTCCGCCACGCGTTCGCCCTCGGGCCCGCTCATGGCGTCCCGCCTTCCCGGGTGCGCGCCCACGCGAGCAGCCCCTCGCCCCAGCGCCTGGCGGTCGCGGCGTCGATGTCGAAGATCGTGAAACGGTGCCGTTCGCGCACCCGCACCCTCAGCAGCGGCATGCCGCCCGAGGCGTAGCGCACTTCCGACAAGGTTACCTCCTGTCCGCCGTACGGACAACTGAACCTGTCCAGCTCGGTCGTCTGGTCCATGGGCGCGACTATCTCACCGGCGGCGCCGGCGCGCCTAGTACCGCGTCGGGCGGGTGCCGCATAACTCTTCGGGGTAGTGGCCCACCCCCCTTCGGAAGCGGCACGACTACCTGCCGGAGTAATGGCCAGCCGCCGCAACCGCCGTTACCATCGGGCCACTTTTTCCCAACACCCTGGTGAGGAGGCACGACATGGCCAAACCGATGCACCCGACGCCGATGCTCGACGAACTGGAAAAGGGCCCGTGGCCCAGCTTCGTGAGCGGACTCAAGCGGCTGGCGAAGGAGAAGGATTACGCGGTCGACATCCTCGGCCATCTCGAGCACAGCTACAAGACCCGCAGGGGCTACTGGAAGGGCGGCACGGTCAGCGTCTTCGGCTATGGCGGCGGCATCATTCCCCGCTTCACCGAGATCAAGGACGACAAGGGCAAGCCGCTGTTCCCGGATGCCGCCGAGTTCCACACCCTGCGCGTGATGCCCCCGCCCGGCATGCACTACGACACGGGCACGCTGCGCAAGTTCTGCGACATCTGGGAGCGCCACGGCTCGGGGCTGATCGCCTTCCACGGCCAGAGCGGCGACATCATGTTCCAGGGCGCAACCAGCGAGAACGTCCAGAAGGCGTTCGACGAGATCAACGAGATGGGATTCGACCTCGGCGGCGCCGGACCCGCGGTGCGCACCTCGATGTCCTGCGTCGGCCACGCCCGCTGCGAGCAGTCGTGCTACGACGAGGCCCGCGCGCATCGCGCGGTGATCAACACCTTCCTCGACGACATCCACCGCCCGGCCCTGCCCTACAAGTTCAAGTTCAAGTTCTCGGGCTGCGGCAACGACTGCATGAACTCCATCCAGCGCGCCGACATGGCCGTGATCGGCACCTGGCGCGACAACATCCAGACCGACGAGGCGCTGGCAAAGAAGTGGTTCGCGAAGCACGGCATGAACGAACTGGTGAACGACGTCGTCGCCCGCTGCCCGACCAAGGCGATCCAGGTCAAGGCGATCAAGGATCTGCGCAAGGATGCGCACCTGTCCAGCGTCGCCCTGGACGCCAGCCAGGCCCTGGAGATCGACAACAAGGACTGCGTGCGCTGCGTGCATTGCATCAACGTCATGACCGGCGCACTCGCCCCGGGCAAGGACCGCGGCGCCAGCATCCTCGTGGGCGGCAAGCGCACGCTCAAGATCGGCGACCTGATGGGCACGATGGTGATTCCGTTCATGAAGCTCGACACCGACGAGGACCGCGAGAAGCTGGTCGAGCTCGCCCAGCGCGCGATCGATTTCTTCGCCGAGAACGCACTCGAGCACGAGCGCACCGGGGAGATGATCGAGCGCATCGGCCTGGTCAACTTCCTCGAGGGCGTTGGCATCGACGTCGACGCGAACATGATCGCGACCCCGCGCACCAACCCCTATGTCCGCATCGACGACTGGGAAGGGGAAGTCGCGAAGGGCGAGGCGAGAAAAAAGGCAGCGGCGTGAGTTCCGGAGGACAGGAGACGGAGGACAGACGCGGTGGGGATATGACGCCGGCCCGCGCTCCCGCTCTGTTCACTGTCTTCTGTCTTCCGGCTTCTGAAACAGCGGCGGCCTGATCGGGCTGCCAGGCAAGCATCGAGTCATTCGGCTGGAGACACGACATGGCGCAAGCAGCAGCAAAACCGCGTAAGGCGGTCGAGTGCGGAGTGCCGGACGTACAGCAGTTCCTGCACCCGTTGATGATCAAGAACTACGGCACCTGGAAATACCATGACCGGCCGCGGCCGGGCGTGCTGCATCACGTGGCGCGCAGCGGCGACGAGCTGTGGACGGTCAAGTGCGGCACCCAGCGTCAGATGGACGTGGGCACCGTGCGCAAGCTCTGCGACATCGCCGACCGCTACGGCGAGGGCTACATGCGCTTCACCATCCGCAGCAACGTCGAGATATCCGTGGCCGACGGCGCCAGGGTCGCGCCGCTCATCAAGGTGCTGGAGGACAGCGGCTTCCCGGTCGGCGGGACCGGAAACTCGGTGTCGATGATCGCCCACACCCAGGGCTGGCTGCACTGCGACATCCCCGGCACCGACGCTTCCGGCGTCGTCAAGGCGCTGATGGACGAACTCTACGAAGAGTTCAAGCGCGAGGAGATGCCCAACCGGGTGCACATGTCGACCTCCTGCTGCGAGATCAACTGCGGCGGCCAGGCCGACCTCGCCATCATCATCCAGCACACCAAGCCGCCCACGATCAACCATGATCTGGTCGGGAACGTCTGCGAGCGTCCCGCCGTGGTCGCGCGCTGCCCGGTCGCGGCGATCCGCCCGGCGATGATCAACGGCAAGCCCTCGCTCGAGGTCGACGAGAAGAAGTGCATCTGCTGCGGCGCCTGCTACCCGCCCTGCCCGCCGATGCAGATCAACGACCCCGAGTTCTCGAAATTCGCGGTCTGGGTCGGCGGCAAGAATTCCAACGCGCGCGGGCGCCCCACCTTCATGAAGATGGTGACCGCGAACCTGCCCAACAACCCGCCGCGCTGGCCGGAAGTGGCCGCGGTCGTGAAGAACATCCTCTACACGTACAAGGCGGATGCGCGCCCGTGGGAACGGCTCTCCGACTGGGTGGAGCGCATCGGCTGGCCGCGCTTCTTCGAGAAGACCGGGCTGCCCTTCACCAAGTACCTGATCGACGACTGGCGCGGCGCGCGGGCAAACCTCAACGCATCGGCCCACGTACGCTTCTGAACCGGACCGCGAGCGAACGATGAAGATCAGCATCCTGGTGAACGAAGGCCCCTACACCCACGAGGCATCGGACTCGGCCTACCTGTTCGCGCGGGCGGCCCTGGCGAAGGGCCACGAGGTCTCGCGGGTGTTCTTCTACCACGACGGGGTCAACAACGCGACGCGGCTCACCGAACCGCCTCAGGACGACCGGCACATCGTCGATCGCTGGTCGAAGCTCGCCGAGGAGCATCCGGTGGATCTGGTGGTGTGCGTGGCGGCCGCCCTGCGCCGCGGCATCAAGGACGAGAACCTCGCGCCCGGCTTCCGCATCTCGGGCCTGGGCCAGTTGATCGAGGCCGGCATCAAGGCCGACCGCCTGGTCACGTTCGGAGACTAGCGTCCATGGGCGAGGTCAAGAAATTCATGTATGTCAATCGCAAGGCGCCCTTCGGCACCATCTACGCGCTCGAATCGCTCGAGGTGGTGCTGATCGCTGCGGCCTTCGATCAGGACGTGAGCATGGTGTTCATGGACGACGGCGTGTATCAGCTCAAGAAGGGCGTCGATACCAAGGCGATCGAGGTCAAGAACTTCCAGCCGACCTACCGCGCGCTCGACGACTACGACGTGAACAAGCTCTATGTGGAAGCCGAAGCGCTCGAGGCGCGCGGGCTGACCGCGGGCGACCTGTGTGTTCCCGTCGAGGTGCTCACGCGCGCGCAGATCGGCAAGCTGATGGAAGAGCAGGACATCCTGCTGAGTTTCTGAGGGGAAAGGGGATGCTGCATATCGTCAACAAGTCACCACTCGATCGCAACAGCCTCGAGGCCTGCGTGGCCGCCGCCCAGGCCGGTGGCGCGCTGCTGCTGATCGAGGATGGCGTCTATGCGGCGACCCGCGGCAACACGGCCGCCACCGCGCTGAAGAGCGCGCTGGACCGGCTCACGGTCTATGTGCTCGCACCGGATCTGGCCGCGCGCGGAATGTCGGACGCCCTCATCGAAGGCGTCCGCCTGGTCGATTACGGCGGGTTCGTCGACCTGGTCGCCGAGCACAGCACCTGCCAATCCTGGCTGTAATTCTTACCGAAGAGGAGACGCAAATGGCACTTGAAGTTGGCGGAAAATCGGTCGAAACCGACGAAGAAGGTTATCTGACCAGCCTCTCCGACTGGTCCGAGGACGTCGCCAAGGCGATCGCGAAGGTCGAGAACATCGACATGAACGAAAACCACTGGGAAGTCGTCAATTTCCTGCGCGATTACTACAACGAGTTCCAGATCGCCCCGGCCGTGCGCGTGCTGACGAAGGCGATCGGCAAGAAGCTCGGCCCCGAAAAGGGCAACAGCCAGTACCTGTACGAACTGTTCCCCTACGGCCCAGCGAAGCAGGCGTGCAAGATCGCAGGCCTGCCCAAGCCGACCGGATGTGTTTGAGGTCGGTTTCGGGTTCCACGTTCCAGGATGGGGGGCACGGGGGCGCGCGAGCGCCCTGCCGGCCCGAATCGGGACGCGGCCTGTGGCCCGGGCCGGGTACCGCGGAAATACCCGGGGGCCAGGTGGATGATCGAGTTCTGAGTGAAGGCAATGAGCGCTGCGAGTCTCTTTTTCGCCCTGCTGTTCTACTTCGCCACCGTGGTGCTGGTGGCAGGCGTGGCCGCAAAGGTCTATGAGTTCGCGCGCACGCCGGCGCCGCTGAAGATCCCGACCACCCCGGCGCCAACCACGACTTTCGGCGTGGTGCTGCGGATGGCGCGCGAGATCGCCTTCTTCGAGAGCCTGTTCAAGTCCAATCTCTGGATCTGGGTCTTCGGCTGGGCGTTCCATTTCGCGCTCCTGCTGGTGCTGCTTCGCCACCTGCGCTATTTCACCGAGCCGGTGTGGGCATGGGTCGTCTGGATCCAGCCCTTCGGCATGTATGCCGGGTTCGCCATGGCGGGCGCGGCCGCCTGCCTGTGGGCGCGGCGCTTCCTGGTGGAGCGCATCCGCTACATCTCGACACCCTCCGACCACCTGATGATCGCGCTGCTCCTCGGCATTGCCGCGAGCGGGCTGATGATGAAGTTCGTGACCCGCACCGACATCGTCGCGGTCAAGGCGTTCTTCCTCGGGCTCATGCGCTTCGACTGGCAGGCGCTTCCCGCCGATGCGCCGCTGTACGTGCATCTGACGCTGGTTGCAGGGCTGATGATCGTTTTCCCCTTCAGCAAGCTGCTGCACGCCCCCGGCGTGTTCTTCAGCCCGACCCGCAACCAGGTCGATGACCCGCGCGAGCATCGCCACCTCGCCCCGTGGGCCGCGCGGCTCGACGCCTGACCGGAGAACGAGGACCATCGTGGCCGCGCCGGAATTCGCCGTACCCGTACTCGAGGAGTTCCCCGCCGTTCCTGCCCTGCAGCCGGGCGCGATGGCGCACAACAAGCCGTTCGTCGCGTCGGCCCCGCTCAACGGCGCGCTCGGCTTCCCCGGTGAACTCCCCGAGGACTGGCAGCCCAGAGCCATCGCGCACATGGGCGAGCTGCTCCACAAGTACCGCTCGCTGCGCGTGTTCCTCGACTCCTGCGTGCACTGCGGCGCCTGCACCGACAAGTGTCATTATTTCCTCGGCACCGGCGACCCGAAGAACATGCCGGTCGCGCGCCAGGACTTGCTGCGCAGCGTCTATCGGCGCTACTTCACCCTGCCCGGCAAGCTGTTCCCGGCACTGGTCGGCGCACGCGATCTCACCCGCGAAGTGCTGGACGACTGGTTCCGCTACTTCAACGAGTGCTCCGAATGCCGGCGCTGCTCGGTGTTCTGCCCCTACGGCATCGACACTGCCGAGATCACGATGGCCGCGCGCGAAATCCTCGATTCGGTCGGGGTCGGCCACAAGTACGTCAACGAGATCATCGGCAAGGTCCACAAGATCGGCAACAACCTCGGGCTTCCCGGACCGGCGCTGCACAACACCGTCGAGGGTCTCGAGGAAGACATGAAGGACGAGACCGGCGAGGACGTGCGCATGCCGGTCGACGAGGCCGGTGCCGAGGTGTTGCTGGTCACGCCTTCGGCCGACTTCTTCGCCGAGCCCCATGTCTACAGCCTGATCGGCTACGCCAAGGTGTTCCATGCCGCCGGAATCCGCTGGACGCTCTCCACCACTGCGTCCGAGGCCGGCAACTTCGGCATGTTCATCGGCAACTACGAACAGCTTCACAAGGTCGCCGGCCGCATCCGCCAGGCTGCCCTCGAACTCGGCGTCAAGCGCGTCGTGGTCGGCGAGTGCGGCCATGCCTGGCGCGTGGCCTACAGCTTCTGGAACACCCTGAACGGCGTCGGCGCGGGGGGCGACGACCATTACGCGCAGCTCCTGCAGAAGCAGCTCGATCCGCGCTACAAGCAGCCCTCACACATCTGCGAGGTGACCTGGGATCTGATCCGGCGTGGCGCGCTCACCCTGGACAAGGAAGCGAACGATCACCGCGTCGTCACCTTCCACGACTCCTGCAACGTGGCGCGCGCCTCGCGCATGGGCGATGTTCCCGGCGGGCAGTTCGAGATCCCGCGCGCCATCATCCGCGCGGTCGCCAACCATTTCGTCGAGATGGCGCCGGGCACGACCCATGAGCAGACCTTCTGCTGCGGCGGGGGCGGCGGACTGCTCTCCGACGAGCTGATCGAGCTACGAGTGAAGGGCGCGATGCCGCGCATGGCCGCGCTCAAGAACGTGGTCGACCAGCACGGCGTGAATTTCATGGCGATGATCTGCGCGATCTGCAAGGCGCAGTTCACCAAGGTTTTCCCGTACTACGGGTTCAAGATGGGCATGGTCGGCGGCGTGCACCAACTGGTGAGCGACGCGATCCGGCTCGGCGCGAAGCAATGACAGGCACACAGGAGACGACAATGTCGGCCACGACCGAAGTCAAGGTTCAAACGCTCACCTACCGCCGCTACAGGGAAGGGGACAACGAGTACAAGGATCTGCATCAGAGGATTTTCCAGGCCGGCTGGTCGCACAAGTGCCCGACCTACATCCAGTCGGCGCCGCCCTGCCAGGGCAGTTGCCCCTCGGGCGAGGACATCCGCAGCTACCTGCAGATCGTGCGCGGCATCGAGAAGCCGCCGCTCGGTGCCGACGGCAAGCCCGCGATGAGCTGGCAGGAATACGCCTGGCGGCGGCTCACCGAAGCCAACCCCTTCCCCGCGGTGATGGGCCGCGTGTGCCCGGCACCCTGCGAGACCGGCTGCAACCGCAACGTGGTCGAGGAGCACGTGGGCATCAACTCGGTGGAGCACTATCTCGGCGACTGGGCGATTTGCAACGGCCTCAAGTACGAGGCTCCGGCCACCTGCACCGGGAAGAAGGTGGCGGTGATCGGCGGCGGACCGGCGGGACTGTCCTGCGCCTACCAGCTCGCGCGCAAGGGCCACGAAGTGACCCTCTTCGACGAACACGAACACCTCGGCGGCATGATGCGCTACGGCATCCCCGGATTCCGCACCCCGCGCGAGACGCTGGACGCGGAGATCGGGCGCATCCTCGACCTCGGTGTGAAGACGCGCATGAACTGCCATGTCGGCAAGGACATCGGCATGGAGGAACTGCGCGCCGGGTTCGATGCGGTGTTCTTCGGCCTCGGCGCGCAATCCGGGCGCCCGCTGCCCGTGCCGGGTGCCCAGGCGCCCAACTGCGTGACCGCGACCGCCTTCCTGAAGGCATTCAACGACGGGCGGCTGCGCCATGTCGGCAAGCGCGTGGTGGTCATCGGCGGCGGCGACACCTCGATCGACGTCGCAACGGTGGCGCGCCGGCTCGGGCACATCGATCAGGTGAGCGAGAAGGACCGCCCCGAGCACGCGATCGCCGGCCAGATCGCCCACGACGTCGCCCAGGTCTCGGCCCGCCAGGGGGCGGAAGTCACCCTGAGCTCGGTGTTCACGATGGACAAGATGCAGGCCAATCCCCACGAGATCGAGCAGGCCAAGGCCGAAGGCATCACCCTGCTCGACGGCTGGTCGCCGGTGGAGGTGCTCCTCGATCCGCGCACCGGCCAGGCCACCGCGCTGCGCATCGCGCAGTGCGACGCGAAGTTCGTCGGACCGAAACTCGAGATCACCGTGAAGCCCGGCACCGAGCGCGACATCCCGGCCGACCTCATCGTCTCGGCGATCGGCCAGGCGGTGGACTTCGCGGGCCTGGAGGAATTCAACAACGGCCGCGGCGCGATGTCGGCCGACAAGAGCTACCAGGTGCAGGGCAAGCCCGGCGTGTTCGCCGGCGGCGACGTGCTGCGCCCCCACCTGCTCACCACCGCGATCGGTCACGGCGCGATCGCCGCGGAGGGCATCGACGAGTATCTCAACCACCACGAGATCGGCAAGCGGCCCAAGGTCGACGTGCATCACTTCGACCTCGTCCGCAAGATGGTCGAGCGCGGCTACAGCTTCAGGCGCGCCGAGGAGCCGCTGCGCGGGACCTGCGACGCGGAGGTCGGGGTGCATAACTTCGACACCCGCTCGGAGCGCTACGTGATCCCGTCTACCGAGCTCTTCCTCGGCCATTTCGGCTACGTCGCGCGCAACCGGCGCAAGACGATCACGCTCACCGCCGAACAGGCACTGGGCAACTTCCAGGAACGTCTGGAGCCGTTGTCCGAGGCCGAGGTCATCGCGGAAGCCAAGCGCTGCATGAGCTGCGGCATGTGCTTCGAGTGCGACAACTGCGTGGTGTACTGCCCGCAGATCGCGGTCTATCGCGTGCCCAAGGCCAAGGCGACCCTGGGGCGCTATGTGGCCACCGACTACAAGAAGTGCATCGGCTGCCATATCTGCCACGATGTCTGCCCGACCGGCTACATCCAGATGGGACTGGGCGAGTGAGGCAAGAAGTTTGAACGCGCTCATGACACGCGGCCGAGCCTTGCGCGCAGTGTTCGTCGCCACCGCGGCGGTGCTCGCGTGCGCAGGCGCTTCAGCGGAAGGCGGGCGCACGCCGAAGCCGGCGGTCACGGTCGAGAAGAAGGGCGCGTGCATCGCCCCGGTGGAAGAGATGCGCCGCAACCACATGCTCATGCTCAAACACGATCGCGACAGGACGCTGCGCCAGGGCATCCGCAAGGTGCCGGCGAGTCTCCAGGGCTGCATTGGCTGCCACGCAAGCAACAGGACCGGCTCGGTCGTCGCAGCGAAGGACGACTTCTGCGCGAGCTGCCACGCCTATGCCGGCGTCACGCTCGACTGCTTCGAGTGCCATTCCGGCAAGCCGAAGGCCGCGCCCGCGGTCCAGGGCCGCGACGACGCATCCAACGCCGACCTGCTGGCCTCGATGCTGCGCGGCCGCGGCGGCGCCGGCGAGGGGGCAGTAAAGCCATGAACAGCCGACGGACGTTCCTCGCCGCTTCCGCGGGTGCGATCGCCGGCGTCGCACTCGCGCCCGGCGTGCGGCTGATCGAACTGGCGAGCGGACGCTCGCCCGAGGCCGCGGCGAGCGCGAAGAACCGCTGGGGCATGCTGGTCGACACCACCCGCTGCATGGACGGGTGCACTGCCTGTGTGAGCGCATGCGCGACCGAGAATCACCTGATTTCGCACGGCCGGCCGCGCACCGACGCGCAGTGGATCCGCAAGGTCGAGCTCAGGGACAAGCGCTCCGGGCACGCGTTCGCGGCCCCGGTCATGTGTCAGCATTGCGCCGAGCCGCCCTGCGTCGACGTCTGCCCCACCGGCGCGTCCTTCAAGCGCGCCGACGGCGTCGTGCTGGTCGATCGCCACATCTGCATCGGCTGCCGCTACTGCATGATGGCCTGCCCCTACAAGGCGCGCTCTTTCGTGCATGAGGAGACGCACGACCAGAATCCCGACGTGCCGCGCGGCAAGGGCACCGTGGAGAGCTGCACCTTCTGCGTGCATCGTATCGACCGCGGCGGCGTCCCTGCCTGTGTCGAGGCGTGCGCGAAGGACGGCGGCGGCGCGCTCGTCTTCGGCGACCTCAATGACCCCGCCTCCGAGATCGCGAAGCGGGTCGCAGTCGAGCCGACATCGGCGATCCGGGCCGACCTCAAGCTCGGCACCGCCGTTCGCTATCGAGGAATCTGAGCCATGGCATCCGTGATCTTCCGCGAACTCGAAGGCCGCCAGGGCTACTGGGGGACGCTCGCGCTGATCGGCGTGTTCCTCGCGCTCGGCGCGCTGGCCTTCTTCACCATGGAGCATGCCGGGCACTGGATCACCGGGATGGACAACCAGACCGTGTGGGGAGTCCCGCACGTGTTCGCGGTATTCCTGATCGTTGCCGCCTCGGGCGCGCTCAACGTCGCCTCAACCGCCTCGGTGTTCGGCAAGAAGATCTACAAGCCGCTGGCGCCGCTCTCGGCGCTGCTGGCGCTCGCCCTGCTCGCGGGCGGGCTGGCCGTGCTGGTGCTCGATCTGGGTCGCCCCGACCGGCTGATCGTCGCCGCGACGACCTACAACTTCAAGTCGATCTTCGCGCTGAACATCATCCTGTATTCGGGATTCTTCGCGATCGTGGGGGCCTACCTGTGGTTCATGCTGGAGCGGCGCATGCAGCCGTTCTCGCACACTGCGGGGGTGGCCGCGTTCATCTGGCGCCTCACGCTCACCACCGGGACCGGCTCGATCTTCGGTTTCCTGGTCGCCCGCGAAGCCTACGACACGGCGCTGCTGGCGCCGATGTTCATCGTCTTCTCCTTCGCCTACGGCACCGCCCTCTATCTCGTCGTGCTGATCGCCGCCTGCACGGCGGACGGCCGCCCGCTCGGTGCCCGCGTGCTCGACCGGCTCACCCACCTGCTGGGCGTCTTCGTCGCCGGATCGTTCTACTTCACCGTGGTGTTCCACCTCACCAACCTGTACATCACCCGGACCCACGGCATCGAGCGCTTCGTGCTGCTGGACGGCGGCATCCACACGGCGCTGTTCTGGCTCGGCCAGGTCGGCATCGGCTACGTGCTGCCGCTGATCCTGATTTTCTCGCCGGGGTCGATGTCCCGAGGCCGCGTACTCACCGCATGCACGATGATCGTGCTCGGAGGGCTCGCGCAGATGTATGTCACCATCATCGGCGCCCAGGCCTATCCCCTCGACATCTTCCCCGGTTACGAAGTGAAGAGCAGCTTCTTCGACGGCGAGGTTCATGGCTATGTGCCGAGCGCGTGGGAACTGATGCTCGGCGTGGGCGGCATCGCGGTGGCCGCCGCGCTCGTGGTGGTCGCCCTGCGGGTGTTGCGCCTGCTGCCCGAGCGGCTCGACGACGCGTCGGTGAGCGCGTGGGAAGCGCACTGACCGCGCGCACCCTCGAACGACCCCCGGCACCCGGCAGGCTGCGTCCTCCAGCGCAGGCGAAGCATGCACCGCTTCCTGATCTCGGCCGCCCACAAGTCCTCCGGCAAGACCACCGTGTCGGTGGGCATCGCCGCGGCCGCTCGCGCGCGCGGACTCGCGGTGCGGCCGTTCAAGAAGGGTCCCGACTACATCGATCCGCTGTGGCTCGCGCGCGCCGCGGGGCACGAGTGCCGCAACCTCGATTTCTTCCTCTCCGGTCCCGACGAGCTGCGCGCCCAGTTCGCGCGCCATGCGTGCGGCGCCGACCTGTGCCTGGTGGAAGGCAACAAGGGCCTGTACGACGGCCTCGATCTCGAGGGCAGCAACAGCAATGCCGCGCTCGCGCGCCTGCTCGATCTCCCGGTGCTCCTGGTGCTCGATGCGCGCGGCATGACCCGCGGGGTCGCGCCGCTGATCCTCGGCTACCAGGCCTTCGACCCCGCCATCCGCATCGCGGGAGTCATCCTCAATCGGCTCGGCGGCAGCCGCCACGAGTCGAAGCTGCGCGCGGTCATCGAGCATTACACGGACGCCGAGGTGCTCGGCGCGGTGCATGAGGACGAGGCCATCGCGATTCCCGAGCGCCACCTCGGGCTGATGCCGGCCAACGAGGCCGGTGCGGCCGACAAGGCCATCGCCGCGATCGCAAACCGCATCGCCGCGCAGGTCGATCTCGATCGCCTGCTCGCGCTCACCGCGACCGGGCTCGCGCTTCCCGTCTGCCTGCCTGCGCGCCGCAGCGCCGAAGCGCCGGTACGCATCGGCATCGCGCGCGACCGCGCCTTCGGCTTCTACTACAGCGACGACCTCGAAGCGCTGCGCGCGGCCGGTGCCGAGCTGGTGGCCTTCGACACGCTCTCCACGGCACATTTGCCGCCGGTCGACGGCCTGTTCATCGGCGGCGGCTTTCCGGAGTGCTGTGCGGCCGCGCTCGAGGCGAACGGGAGCCTGCGCCGCGAGATCCGCGAGGCGATCGAGGCCGGCCTGCCCACCTATGCCGAGTGCGGCGGCCTGATGTATCTCGCGCGCAGCATCACCTGGAAGGGCGAGACGCGGCGCATGGTCGGCGTCCTCCCCGCCGACGTGCGCATGCACGACAAGCCGGTGGGGCGCGGCTATGTCCGTCTGGCGGAAACCGGGGCGCTCGGCTGGCCGCGGGCGGCGGAGCCGCCGGAGACCATCGCCGCCCACGAGTTCCACTATTCGAGTCTGGAGAACCTTCCGGCCGACACGCGTTACGCTTATCGGGTGGTGCGCGGCCACGGCTGCGACGGGCGCAACGACGGCATCCTCGTGCATAATCTGCTCGCGTCCTACACGCATCTGCGCACGAGCGCCCGCTACGACTGGGCCGCGCGCTTCGTCGCCTTCGTACGCCTGCACGCGCGCCGCGCCGGCACGCAACGATCGATCAACGGAAACTGAGACGGGATGAAAGCCGAACGGATCTTCGAACTCACTGCGGCCGCGATCGAGCAGATCGGCCTGTCGGCCACACGCGCGCAGGGCAAGCCGGCGCTGCGGGTGGCGGCCAAACGCATCGAGGACGGTTCCTTCGCCTACGGCATCGGTTTCGACGAGGAACGCGAGAACGATGTCGTCCTGGACTTCGGCGCGGTGACGGTGCTCATCGCGCCCTTCTCGAAGGAATTGCTCGCCGGCGCCACGCTCGATTTCGTGGAGACCGAACCGGGAGAATTCCAGTTCGTCTTCATCAACCCCAACGACCCGGCCGCACGCGCGGCGGCCGCGGTTCCCCAAAGCGAATGAAGACGGCCCGGCTGCGCGGACGCGCTTCGCGGCGATGGGCGTGAATCCGTTCGCGCGTCTGATCGAGGGGCTGCCCGCGCAGGGCCGCGCCGTCGAACGCGGCCGGGTGTACCTCGTCGGCGCCGGGCCGGGCGACCCCGAACTGCTGACCGTGCGCGCGGCGCGGCTGCTGCGCGCGGCCGAGGTCATCGTGCATGACCACCTGGTCTCCGGGCCCGTCCTCGAGCTCGCCAACCCCGCCGCCGAGCGCATCTACGCCGGCAAACAGCGCGGCAATCACAGCGTGCCGCAGGAAGAACTCAACCTGCTGCTGGTGCGGCTCGCGCGCAGCCACCGGATCGTGCTCCGGCTGAAGGGCGGCGACCCCTACATCTTCGGCCGCGGCGGCGAGGAAGCCGAAGCGCTGCACGCGCACGGGATCCCGTTCGAGGTCGTGCCCGGAGTGACCGCCGCGGCCGGCGTCTCCGCCTACACCGGCATTCCGCTCACCCATCGCGAACATGCCAGCACCTGCGTGCTGGCCGCCGGCTACCTGCGCGACGGCAGCGTCGACCTCGACTGGGAGGCACTCGCCCGGCCGCGCCAGACGGTGGTCATCTACATGGGCCTGCATGGCCTGCCGGTGGTGAGCGCGAAGCTCGTCGAGCACGGGCTGGCGCCGGACACTCCGGCCGCGATCGTGCAGCAGGGCACGACGGCGCAGCAGCGTGTGGTGGTCGGCACGCTCGCGCAGTTGCCGCGGCTGGCCGCGGAGGCCGCACTCAGGCCGCCCACGCTCATCCTGCTGGGCGAGGTCGTGCGGCTGCACCGCACCCTCGCCTGGTTCGCCCCGCAGCGTGTCGGCGCCGCGCAGGCTGCCGATCAGGCCGCGACCGGGTCGTCGAGCTGAAGCCCCGCGTGCTCGCGCAGCGCGTGGAAGCGCACCGCGGGCCAGCGCTCGCGCGCCACTTCCAGTTCCGCGGCGAATGCGACCAGAAAGGCCGGCGCCTCCACCGCATCCCAGGCGATGCGATGGGCATTGGCCTCGATGAAGCGCTTGAGCTCGCGCGGATCGGCCGCACTGACCCATCGGGCCATCACGTACTTGCTCGGGAGATAGCGCGCGGCGACCCCGTACTCGTGGGCGAGGCGATGCGCGACCACCTCGAACTGCAGCGCGCCGACGGCACCGAGCAGCAGCGGCCCGCCGGCATGCGGGCGGAATACCTGGATCGCGCCCTCTTCGCCGAGTTCCGCCAGTCCCCTGCGAAGCTGCTTCATGCGCAGCGGATCGGCGAGCTCGACCGCCCGGAACATCTCGGGCGCGAAGAAGGGCAGGCCGGTGAATTGCAGCGCCTCGCCCCCGGTCAGGGTGTCGCCGAGCTGCAGGGTGCCGTGGTTGGGGATGCCGATGATGTCCCCGGCATAGGCGGTGTCGAGCAGCTCGCGCCGCTGCGACAGGAACGAGACCACGCTGCCCGGCCGCATTTCCCTACCGGTGCGCGTCACCCGCATGCGCATGCCGCGCTCGAAGCGCCCCGAGCACACGCGCACGAAGGCGACGCGGTCGCGGTGCGCGGGATCCATGTTGGCCTGAATCTTGAAGACGACGCCGCTGAAGGCGCGCTCCTGCGGCTTCACCCGCCGCTCGCGCGCAGTCCGGGGCCCCGGCGGCGGCGCGAGATCCACCAGCGCATCGAGCACTTCGCGCACGCCGAAGTTGTTGATCGCCGAACCGAAGAACACCGGAGTCTGGCGCCCGTCGAGGAATGCCTGCCGGTCGAAAGGCGGCGCGGCGCCGAGGATGAGCTCGATCTCCC
>MNXU01000075.1:13910-46327 GCA_001872285.1 Betaproteobacteria bacterium CG2_30_68_42 | reverse complement strand
CGAAGCGGCTGCCGAAGCGCTCCACCAGCCTCGGGTCGTCGAGCCCGGCGACGATCTCGTCCGCGTCCTCTCGCCGGTCGGCACCCGCGCGGAACACGCGCATGCGAGCGCCCGGAATATCGAACACGCCGTGGAAGTGCTTGCCCATGCCGACCGGCCAGGTGAAGGGCGCGGCGTCCATCCCCAGCGTGCGCTCGATCTCGTCGACCAGGTCGAGGGGGTCGCGCACCTCGCGGTCCAGCTTGTTCACGAAGGTGAGGATGGGGGTGCCGCGCGCGCGGCACACCTCGATCAGCCGCAGCGTCTGCGGCTCGACCCCCTTGGTCGCGTCGATCACCATGAGGGCGCAATCCACCGCCGTGAGCACGCGGTAGGTGTCCTCGGAAAAGTCCTGGTGTCCGGGCGTGTCGAGCAGGTTGATGACGCAGCCACGGTATTCCATCTGCATCACCGAACTGGCCACCGAGATGCCGCGCTGTTTCTCGATCTCCATCCAGTCCGAGGTCGCGTGGCGGCTCGCCTTGCGCGCCTTCACGCTGCCCGCGATCTGGATCGCCCCCGCGTAGAGCAGGAGCTTCTCGGTCAGGGTCGTCTTGCCCGCGTCGGGGTGGGAGATGATCGCGAAGGTGCGCCTGCGGGCGACCTCCAGAGCAAGCTGTGTCACGTGGGATCGCGCTCGGAAAAGAGCGCGATTCTACCAGTTACCCTGCCGGCTCCTCGCCCGAGAGCAACGCATCGATCAGCGGGCAGGAGAGCCGCTCGCGCTCGCACACGCAGGATTCGGCCAGGCGCGTAACCGCCTGCACCATGCGCTCGATGTCCTCGTTGCGGCCGCGGATCTGGTCGAGCTTGCGGCTGACCAGCACACGCGCATCCTGGCAGCGCATCTCGCGCTCCAGCCGCAGCAGCTCGGCGATCTCGGCCGGGCTGAAGCCCAACCGCCTGGCCACCCGGATGAACTCCACGTGCGGCGCGCCCTTCGCGAGGCGCGCGCGCCCCGCCCCGGACAACAGCCCCTGGCGCCGGTAGAACCTGATCTCTTCGGCCTTCACTCCGCTTGCCCTGGCGAGCGCCTCGACCGACATGCGTTCTTCACGCCTGCCCATGCCCGGCATCCTGCGTCAATGTGACGCAACCATACACCATCCGCGGCCGGTGGGGAATGCGCCACGCCCGGCGGTCGCCACGAGCGTGTAGACTCGCGCTCATCCATTCCCGCACTCCCATGGCCAGCGTTCTTCCGAGCAGCAAGTCGAGCGGTCTCGCGAGTGGCGAACTGCTGCGCTGGGCGCCGGTCGCGCTCGGGCTCGCGCTGCTCTACGGCCCGACCTACTGGGATCTCGCCCATGGCCTGTGGAACACCGAGGAGCAGGCGCACGGCCCGATCGTCGCTGCGGTCGCGCTCTTCCTGATCTGGCAGAATCGCGCCGCGCTGGCCGCGGCCGGGGCGCGCCCGCGCGATGTCGCCGGCGGCGCCCTGCTCGGCTTCGGGCTGCTCCTGTACGTGCTCGGCCGTTCGCAGGACATCCTGCTGTTCGAAATCGGCTCCCAGATCCCGGTGCTCGCCGGCACGCTGCTCGTCGCGGCGGGCGCTCCGGCGCTGCGCGCGCTGTGGTTTCCGGTCCTGTTCGTGATCTTCATGGTGCCGCTGCCCGGATTCCTCGTCGATGCAGCCACCGGTCCGCTGAAGCAGATGGTCTCGCTGATCGCGGAAAACCTGCTCTACGCGGCAGGCTATCCGATCGGGCGCAGCGGGGTGGTGCTCACCATCGGTCCCTACCAGCTCCTGGTGGCCGATGCCTGCTCTGGCCTCAATTCGATGTTCTCGCTCTCGGCCCTCGGGCTGCTTTACCTGTACCTGATGCGCCATGCGAGCTGGCTGCGCAATGGCGCGCTGATCGCATCCATCCTGCCGATCGCCTTCGCCGCCAACGCGATCCGCGTGATCGTGCTGGTGCTGGTGACCTACCACCTCGGCGACGAGGCCGGGCAGGGCTTCCTGCACGGCGCGGCCGGCATCGTGCTCTTCATCGCGGCGCTGCTGCTCCTGTTCGCGCTCGACGGCCTGATCGGCCTGTTCGCAGCAAAGCGGGCGGCATCCTGACCGGCGGAACACGGGGTCAGTTCTTTACTTTATAGCTTTTTTGACGCCAGCATATCCCGAGAGCATTTGGGCTATAAAGTAAAGAACTGACCCCGGTGCGCTAGACGTGAAGTGCGCGGCCGAGGGCGCGCAGGGCGGCCTCCTGGACCGCCTCGCCCAGCGTCGGGTGGGCGTGGATCGTTCCGGCGACATCTTCCAGGCAGGCACCCATCTCGATGGACTGCGAGAAGGCCGCAGCGAGTTCCGAGGCCCCGTGACCCACCGCCTGCCAGCCGACGATGCGGTGATCCTCGCGCTGCGCCACGACCCGCACGAAGCCCTCGGGCGCGTCGAGCGTCAGCGCGCGCCCATTCGCGGCGAACGGGAAGTGCGCATGGATGCAATCGGCCTGCGCCGCGTCCTCCGGGGTCTGGCCGACCACCACGACCTCGGGTTCGGTGAAGCACACCGCGGGGATGGCGGCCGGCGTCCACCGGCGCCGCTTCCCGGCGATCAGCTCCGCCACCATCGCGCCCTGCGCCATCGCGCGATGGGCGAGCATCGGCTCACCGGTGAGATCGCCGACGGCCCAGACGTTGCGCATCGAGGTGCGGCAGCGATCGTCGATGCGCACCGCACGTCCGTCCATCTCCAGCATCAGCGTTTCCAGACCCCAGCCTTCGATGCGCGGCCGGCGCCCCACCGCCACCAGAACGCGATCCGCGGGCAGCTCCGTCTCTTCGCCTCGCGCATTGCGGATGCGCAAGGCATCGCCGCATGCGCCCAGGCCCTGCACCGTGCAGCCGAGATGGACCTCGATCCCCAGCCGCCGCAAGGATGCGGAAACCGGCTTCGTCAGCTCCTCGTCCCAGGCCGGCAGCACGCGCTCCATCGCCTCGACCACGGCGACCTCGACCCCAAGTTTCCGGTAGGCGATGCCCAGCTCCAGGCCGATGTACCCGGCGCCAACGACGGCGAGGCGCCGCGGCAGGGAGGATGGCGACAAAGCCTCGGTCGAGGAGATCACCGGCCCGCCGAAGGGCATCCCCGGCAATTCGACGCTGCGCGAGCCCGCCGCCAGCAGCAGGTGTTCGCAGGCGATGCGCGACGGCCCATTCGCATCCTGCACCTCGACCGTCTTGCCATCGACGATCTTCGCCCAGCCCTCGACCACTTCCACGCCGGCCTTCCTGAGCAGCGCCGCCACCCCGCCGCTCAGCCGGGCGACGATACCGTCCTTCCAGCGCACGGTCTGGGCGATGTCGAGCGAGGCCGAGGACACGCGGATCCCGAGCGCCGATCCTGCGCCGTGGCGGCGAGCGGAATCGAACTCCCCGGCCGCGTGGATCAGCGCCTTCGACGGAATGCAGCCCACGTTCAGGCAGGTGCCGCCCAGCCGCGCGCCTTCGACCAGCGTCGTGGCGACGCCGAGCTGCGCCGCGCGCAGGGCGGCGACATAGCCGCCGGGGCCGCCGCCGATCACGAGCAGCGTGGTGGATCGCTTGTTCATTGCCTACTCCACGAAGAGCGTTGCCGGAGCCTCCAGGTAGCCGCGCACCGCCTGCACGAACCGGGCCCCGTCCATGCCGTCGACCACGCGGTGGTCGAAGGACGAGGACAGGTTCATCATCTTGCGCGCCGCCACCATCCCGCCCCGGATCATCGGCCGCTCGACCATGCGGTTGACTCCGACGATGGCCACTTCCGGGTGATTGATGACCGGGGTGGAGACGATGCCGCCCAGCGCGCCGAGGCTGGTGATGGTGATCGTCGAGCCGGCGAGCTCGTCGCGTCCCGCCTTGCCGCTGCGGGCGGCCTCGGCGAGCCGCGCCACCTCGGAGGCGCACGCCCACAGATCGCGCGCCTCCGCATGGCGCACGACCGGCACCATCAGCCCGCCGTCGGTCTGGGTGGCGATGCCGAGATGGACCGCGCCGTAGCGGGTGACCACGCCTTCCTCGTCGTCGAAGCGCGCGTTGATCTGCGGGAAATCGCGAAGCGCGAGCACCACGGCGCGCATCACGAACGGCAGCAGGCTCAGCCGGCCGCGGCCGGCCTCGTGGCGAGCGTTGAGTCGCTCCCGCAGCGCCTCCAGCTCGGTCACGTCGACCTCTTCCACGTAGGTGAAGTGCGGGATGCGGCGTTTCGCCTCCTGCATCTTCTGGGCGATCCTGCGGCGCAGGCCGATGACCGGCACCCGCTCTTCCCATTCCAGTTCCGCGTGGCCTGCGCCGCCCGCAGGCGCTTCCCGACCGGAGCCCCGGCCCGCCAGGCAGGCATCGACATCCTCGCGCAGAATGCGCCCGGCCGGGCCGCTGCCCGCGACGTAGTTCAGTTCGACGCCCCGATCCCAGGCGTACTGCCGCACCGCGGGCGAGGCGAGCGGCTTGTCTCCCGCCCGCCTCGGCACGCTCGCCTGCCGCTCTGCCGCTGCCGGCTGTGCGCGGCGCGGCGCCAGAGCCGGCGCGGGTGCCGGCATGACCGGCTCCGGCGGGGCGACCGCCTCGGCAGCAGTGCCCACCCCGGACGGCGCCGCCGCGGCCATCTCGCGCTCGTTGCCCTCGCCCTCGACCTCGATGCGGATCAGCTCGCGCCCGACCGCCATCATCGAGCCGGGCTCGCCGCCGAGCGCGAGCACCCTGCCCGAGACCGGGGAGGGAATCTCCACCGTGGCCTTGTCGGTCATCACCTCGGCCAGTTGCTGGTCCTCGACGACGACATCGCCGGGCTTCACGTTCCAGGCCACGAGTTCGACCTCGGCGATCCCTTCGCCGATGTCCGGCATCTTGATGACATGGATGCCCATCATTCTTCCTTTGCAGTGGCGGCACGGCCGCGAAGGACCTTCATTTCTCCAGTACCCGCCTGAATCCGGCGGCGACGCGGTCGGGGCCGGGGAAATAGGCCCATTCCTGGGCGTGCGGGTAGGGCGTGTCCCAGCCGGTGACGCGCTCGATCGGCGCCTCGAGATGATAGAAGCAATGCTCCTGCACCAGTGCCGCGAGCTCGGCGCCGAAGCCGCTGGTGCGGGTAGCCTCATGCACGACTACGCAGCGGCCGGTCTTCTTCACCGACTCGACGACGGTGTCCAGGTCGAGCGGCCACAGGCTGCGCAGATCGATGATCTCGGCATCGACGCCGCTCTCCTGCGCCGCCGCTTCCGACACATACACCATGGTTCCGTAGGTGAGCACCGTCAGCTCGCTGCCCGCACGCTGCACCGCGGCCGATTCCAGCGGCACGGTGTAATGGCCCTCGGGCACCTCGCCGCGCGGGTGCTGCGACCACGGCACCACCGGCCGTTCGTGGTGGCCGTCGAACGGGCCGTTGTAGAGCCGCTTCGGCTCCAGGAAGATCACCGGATCGTCGCATTCGATCGAGGCGATCAGCAGCCCCTTCGCATCGTAGGGATTGGACGGCATCACCGTGCGCAGGCCGCACACGTGGGTGAAGAACGCTTCCGGACTCTGGCTGTGCGTCTGGCCGCCGTAGATCCCGCCGCCGCAGGGCATGCGGATGGTGAGCGGCGCGATGAATTCGCCCGCCGAACGGTAGCGCAGCCGCGCCACCTCGGAGACGATCTGGTCGGTGGCGGGATAGAAGTAGTCGGCGAACTGGATCTCCACGACCGGCCGCAGCCCGTAGGCACCCATCCCCACCGCGGCGCCGACGATGCCACTCTCCGAGATCGGTGTGTCGAACACGCGCGAGGTGCCGTATTTCTTCTGCAGCCCTTCGGTGCAGCGGAACACGCCGCCGAAGTAGCCCACGTCCTCGCCGAAGATCACGACGCCGGGATCGCGATCGAGCATCACGTCCATCGCCGAGCGCAACGCCTGGATCATGGTCATCGGCACCGTCCCGCTCTCCGCGCCCATGATCAGACCCCCAGCCTCTGGCGCTGCCGGCGCAGGTGCGCGGGCATCTCCTTGTAGACATCCTCGAACATCGAGGCCGCGCTGTGCACATGGCCGTCCGCCAGCGAGCCGTAGCTCTCGGCCTCCTTCTGCGCCACCCCGATCTCGGCTTCCAGTTCCTTCTTCAGGTCCTCGTGTTGCCGGTCCGACCATGCGCCGATGCCGGTCAGGTGCCGCTTCAGCCGCTCGATCGGGTCGCCGAGGGGAAAATGCGCCCAGTCGTCGGCGGGCCGGTATTTTGTGGGGTCGTCGGAGGTCGAATGCGCGCCGGCGCGATAGGTGACCCATTCGATCAGGGTCGGCCCGAGATTGCTTCGCGCGCGCTCGGCCGCCCAGCGCGAGGCGGAGTACACGGCGAGGAAGTCGTTGCCATCCACGCGCAGCGAGGCGATGCCGGCGCCCACGCCCCGGGCCGCGAAGGTCGTGCCCTCGCCCCCCGCGATGGCCTGGAAGGTCGAGATCGCCCACTGGTTGTTCACCACGTTGATGATGACCGGCGCCCGGTACACGTGGGCGAAGGTGAGCGCGGTGTGGAAATCGGCTTCGGCGGTCGAGCCGTCGCCGATCCAGCCCGAAGCGATCTTCGTGTCGCCCTGGATCGCCGAGGCCATCGCCCAGCCGACCGCCTGCGGCATCTGGGTGGCGAGATTGCCCGAGGCGCTGAAGAACCCCGCCTTCCTCACCGAATAGAGCACCGGAAGCTGGCGCCCCTTGAGCGGATCGCGTTCGTTGGACAGGAGCTGGCAGATCAGATCGACGAGTGGCACTTCGCGCGCCATCAGCAGGCCCTGCTGGCGGTAGGTCGGGAAACACATGTCGCCGGGCCCGAGCGCGAGCGCATGCGCGACGCTGACGGCTTCCTCCCCGAGGCTCTGCATGTAGAACGAGATCTTCTTCTGCCGCTGGGCGATCTGCATGCGGGCATCGAAGACGCGCGTCTTCATCATCGCACGCAGGCCGGCCTTCAACCGCTCGGGCGGCAGTCCCGGATCCCAGGGACCGACCGCGCGGCCCTCGTCGTCGAGCACGCGGATCAGCGCGAACACGAGATCGCTCGTGTCGGCGGCCGCCGAATCGACCGGCGGGCGGCGGATCTCGCCGGCGGACGACAGATGCAGATAGGAAAAGTCGGTGTGCTCGCCGGGTCTTCCGGTGGGCTCGGGAACGTGCAGCCGCAGGGGCTGGTGATCGCTCATGCAGGACTCCTCGCTCGATCGTGTCTCGCGTCAGGCCGATCCGTCGCTCAGCGGGCGGCGGGTGGCCGCTGCTGACCGCGTGCCGCGGCGCCACGGAACGGTCGGTCCCGGTCGCCGAGGGGAAGGTATCTCAGCCTTGCGCGCGGCATTATCCCGAGCGCCGGCCGCGCCGTCAAACGGGCCCTGCAGTGCGCACGCTCCCATGCGAGAATCGCGCATGAACCGCCGGGGAGATCCGTCATGGACAACGCACTGCTGATCGTCGATATCCAGAACGACTATTTTCCGGGCGGGGCGATGGCGCTCGAGGGTGCCGCAGAGGCCGCGGCGGCGGCCGCGCGGCTGCTCGCCGGGTTCCGCGCGCGCGGCGCATCGGTCCTGCACGTGCGCCACCTGTCGCTGCGCCCCGGTGCCGCCTTCTTCCTCCCCGGAACGTTCGGTGCCGAGATCCACGAATCGGTGCGCCCATCGACCGGTGAACCGGTATTCGAAAAACATTTCCCGAACAGCTTCCGCGAGACCGGGCTGCTCGACCACCTGAAGGCGAACGGCATCGCGAGGCTCGTCGTCGCGGGCATGATGACCCACCTGTGCATCGACACCACGGTTCGCGCCGCCTTCGACCTGGGCTACGCCTGCACGCTGGCGCACGATGCCTGCGCCACGCGCGCCCTCGCCTTCGGCGGTGCGCAGATCGCGGCGCGCGACGTGCAGCTCGCCTTCGTCGCCGCGCTCGACGGCCTGTTCGCACGCGTGCGCACGGCCGAGGCGATCCTCGCCGGCTCCTGAGCGGGGCCGGCGGAAAGACCACGGCAAGCGAGGGGAATCCGATAAGGCGGACGAGGGCCGCGATCAATGCTCTTGCTGGCCGAAGCCGCGAAGCATGCGTACCATGGCCGCTGTCCCCGAGCAGGAGATGTCCACCATGAGCGCGAAAGCCGTGATCCGGATCGAGCACGCCGACGGCGCCCTCGATGCGTGCGCGAGCGCCGAACCCTACGCCCTGATGGTTCTGGGCGACTCGATGCTGCCGGAATTCGCCGAAGGCGAGGTGATCGTGGTCGAGCCCGAGGGCGTGGCGCGCGAGGGCGCCTTCGTGGTCGCCTTTCACGAGGGCGAGCACATCTTCCGCCAGCTTCTGCGGCGCGAGGAGCGCTGGCTGCTGCATCCGCTCAATTCCGCCTACGCCGATCGGCCGATCGACGGTCTCGGCGCGGTGAAGGGCGTGGTGATCCAGAAACAGCGGCCCGGCGAGCGGGGCTCGCGCAAGTCCTACGTCGAGTGATCCCTGAAACCGGAGCATCCCATGCCCTACTACCTGTTCAAGATCCTTCCCGACCGGCGGATGGAAAAGCTCGCCGAGCACACGGCCTTCCGCGAGGCCTCCAGCCAGGCCAAGGCGCTGCGGCGCGAAATCCCGCAGGGCGAGGACTATCGCGTCAAGGTGATCTTCGCGCCCACCGAGGACGAGGCGCGCTTCGTCCTCAGCCAGCCGCGAACGCTGGAGCCGATCACCGGCGACGAGTGGTGAGGCCGCAACCGGAACATGGATGGCCATGGACGAGTCGGCCTTCCACGCGGCACGCTTGGCGCACACGCCCCATCCCTGCGCGTTCGAGAAGGCGCTGCTCGCCGGCCATTGCCGCTGCTCGTACGCGAGCCTCCACGCGCTGGCCGAGCGCGAGAGCGTGTCCTGCCTCTCGGCACAGGCGTCCGCTGCCTGCGCGCGCTTCAAGAGCCTGCTCGTGTCCAACGCCGGCTTCGCGCTGCGCATCGCGCCCGGCGAGGCCGCACTGCCCCATGCCAAGCAGATGAAGCTGGAGTGCGGCGGGCTCACCGGGCTCGCCCGCGCGCTCGACCGCGAAGGCGGCGTTGCGGACGTGAGCGATCTGGTCGAGGCCGCTCGGGTGCTCTACGGCGGGCTCGAAGCCGCGCCCTATTCCGAGATCATGCGCGCGGTGGCGGCCTTCGCGGTGCGCAGGCGCCGGGGATGAGGCGGCCGCGATGCGCGATCTCCGTCCGCTCGTTGCCGCGGTCCAGCGCAATTGCGACATCGCCGACGCGCGCCATGCGCGCGACATGACGATGTGCAACTATCTGCTCGGCATGCGCGAGTATTACGCGTGGGAGGCCGGCGTGCCCTGCGGGCAGGCGCCGGGCCGCGAGGAACTCTCGCGCTGGCTCACCGAGCGCGAGGCGCACTGGGCGCAGCTCGAAGACGCGGACTACGCCTCGCTGCCGGTCGCCGGCGGGATGGTCGAACCCTTCGAGGCGAGCGAGGCCAACCGGGCGCTTCTGCCCGACGGTCTCGTCTATGGCGCCGGCATCGGACGCTTCGGGCGGCCGCATTTCTTCCTCGCCCGGCTCGCTGCGCGCGAGCGGCGGGAGGGTCTCGAAGTGCTGGTGGCCGGGTGCGAATATGCACGTGACATGAGCGCCACGGTCGCCGCGCTGCAGGGCGATGCGATCCTCGTTCGCCGCGATGTCCTGTCCCGCTGGTTGTGGGAGAAATACGAGGCCTGGTCGAACCGGCGTCCGGACGGCGCCCTCAAGGCCGCGCTCGATCACTACCGCTTCACCGGCGATGCGGCCGCCGCGCTCGCGCGCATGACCGAAGGCGAAGCCGAGACGCTGGTGCTGCACGAGCTGGGCGAAGCGCGCGCGGGCGCGCTGCTCGGGCCCGCGTGGGAGCGGATGCTGGCCGGCATGGACAGGCGCGCGGAGGTCCTCGCCCGCGCGGTGCGTGACGATCTCGCAGACTGCCTGAGCACGCTCCCCGCCCTGCTCCGGCGCGATGCACAGCCCTCGCTCCATTTCTTCTTCTCGAATTTCGACGGCATGCGCAGGGTGCTGTTCCCCAGCCTCGCACGGGCCTATCGGGCATGGAGCGCATCGGGGGAAACCGGCGCCCTGCTGGAGGCGATCGAGGCCGGCGCCGCGCACTGGCTGGCGCAGGCCCGGCGCATCCTCGCGCTGCACGCGGCCGGCGATGGCGCCATCGCGGCCCTCGGTGCGGGCGAGCCGCCCGCGATCGCGCTGTAGGGACCGCCGCGGGCCAGCGCCCCCCGCGCACGCCGGCCGGGTCGCGATCAGGCGCCGGCCAGCGTCCTGATCCGTTCGTACAGCGCGTCGGGCACGGCGATCCCGGAAACTTGCGCGTTTTCCGCCAGCGCCTCCCGTCGCGTTCCGGGCAACCGTACGCCCTCGTCGGCGAGCATCCTCGCGACCAGGGTCTCCACCCGTTCGAGATACACCCTGCGCCCGGCCAGGGCATCGGGATCGATGACGAGGAAGGCCTGGCCGATGCGCGGGCGGTTGCCTTCCGCGACGAAAAAGGAATCAGCCTCGAATCCCATCGCTGCGCCGGTCAGCGCCGTGCATGCGAGCTCGACCATCAGCGCCAGCATCGCGCCCTTCACGCCCCCCACGGGCGTCATGCTGCCTTCCAGCCCGGCAGCGGGGTCGGTGGTGGGACGGCCCTCCCGGTCCAGCGCCCAGCCTTCGGGAATGGACTTGCCCTGCTGCGCGGCCACCAGCAGCCTGCCGCGCGCTACCGTCGAGAGCGACAGATCGATCACCAGTGGCGGATCGGCGGCACGGGGAAAAATCGCCGCGATCGGGTTGGTGCCGAACAGCGGCGTCCTGCCTCCCCAGGGCGCGATTGCCGAGGGGGAATTGCCGAACGCGAAGCCGACCATGCCGGCCTCGGCGACCGGCGCGAGGTGCAGCGCCGCGGCGCCGAAGTGGTGGCTGTTGGTCACCCCTGCGAAAGCCACGCCGTAGTCGCGGGCGCGGCGGATCGCTTCGCGGACGGCCACGGCGCACGCCTCGTAGGCCATCCCGCAGGCGGCATCCACCAGGCAGACCGCCTTCTTCTCCCGCAGCACCGAGGCAACGGCGTTGCCGTCGACGCGGCCCGCACGCAGATGGTCGCAGTACATCGGAACCCGCGACACCCCGTGGGAAGCCAGACCGCGCGCATCCGCCGCCACCAGCGCCTCGGCCGCGGCCTGCGCCATCTGGGGCGAGGCGCCGGCCTTCTCGAGTGCGCGAGCCGCCAACGCAGTCAGTTCGGCGATGCTCACTGTCGGCATGGTGTCGTCCCTGCGCGCAGAAATTCCGCGACCCGGTGGGCGACGAGCGCGCTCACCCGCTGATTGGATTCGACCGTCACCCCGGCGATGTGCGGCGTGAGGATCACATTGTGAGCACCCGCCAGCGCCGCCCACGGCGAGCCCGGCCCGAGCGGCTCCTGCGCGAACACGTCGAGGGCCGCGCCGCCCAGCTTCCCATCCTTCAGCATCTGCGCGAGCGCCGCCTCGTCCACGATTCCGCCGCGCGCGGTGTCGATCAGGATCGCGCTGCGTTTCATCGATCGCAGGCGCTCGCGATCGAGCAGGCCGCGCGTCTCGGCGGTCAGGGGCACATGCAGCGAGAGCACGTCGCTTTCCGCGAGCAGTCTTTCCAGCGACACCCGTTCCGCGCCCTGCGGGAGCGCCGCATCGGCGGCGAGCAGCGGATCGTGCGCCAGCACCCGCATGCCGAGTGCCGCGGCCAGGTGCGCGGTGAGCCGTCCGATGTTCCCGAAACCCAGAAGCCCGAGCACCTTGCCGCCGATCTCGCAGCCCCCGGAAAGCGCGGCACGCGGCCACTCCCCGGCGGCCACCGCGGCGCCGTGGGAATAGGCGCCCCGCAGCAGTGCCATCGCGGTGCCGATCACGTACTCGGCCACCGCGGCGGCATTCGCCCCGGTGGCCGGGATCACCTTCACCCCCCGCGCCCCGCAGGCCGGCACATCGATGTTGTCCAGGCCCACGCCGAGGCGGCCCACCACCCTCAGCTTGGGGGCGGCTTCGAGCACCTCCCGATCGACCCGCGTGCGATTGCGTACGATCAGCGCGTCGGCCTCCCGCACCTTCGCGAGCAGCTCGGACCGCCGATCCGCCAGTTCCGGGGCGAATTCGGTGTCGAACTCGCGTGCGAGCTCTGCCACCGCCGCGGCATCCATGAATTCGCTGATCAGCACCCGCATACCCGTCTTCTGCGGCAAATCAGATCAGCGCGCCGGCGGGCAGCGGCACGTGGAGCCCGAATCGAAAGATGACGTACATGCCGCCGAGCAGCGCGGCGGCGAGCGACAGGTAGCCCAGCGCCCGGCGTGGCGTCCAGCGGTCGTAGTTGGCGACGAGCATCAGGAGTACGAACGCCACCGCGCCGCTGGCGAGAAAACCGACGACCTTGAGCAGCAGCGCCCAGCCGAGCATGGCGAGGGCGAGGGCCGCACGGCGGAGCATCGACCCCTTCGCCGCCTCGACGCCCGCGCCCGGCCGCAACCAGGCCCAGAGGATGCAGGCGAGCGCAAACAGCACCATCGCCCAGCCGATGGTGCGCGGAAACACCGCGCCGAGTCTGGAAAAATCTTTCGAGAAGTAGAGCACTGCGGCGCCGATCAGCACGAAGCCGGCTGCGCCCGCGATTCCGCGCCAGTCGCGGTTCGGTCTGCCGCTCATTGCGCCGGCCCCGATTGGCGGCGCATCGCCGGAAGCCTCTTCCGCTGCAACACCAGCGGGTAGAACAGGCTGAGGACGATCAGACAGATGATCGCCACCGAGATCGGCCGCGTGAAGAACTCCGCAAGCACGCTGCCCTTGGCACCGCCGATCAGTGTTCCCTGCACGAAGCCGGCCTCGGCGATGGGGCCGAGAATCAGGCCGAGCACGATCGGAGAGGCGGAGAAGCCGAAGCGGCTCAGGCCCCAACCCGCGATGCCCAGCAGCACCATCTGCAGCACGTCGTTCTCGCTGTTCTGGACCGCATACGCGCCGATGACGGTCAGGAACGCGACCGCCGGAACCAGGATCGCCTTGGGAATCGCGATCAGCGAGCGGAAGGCGTGGCGCCCGATCAGCAATCCGATGGGCAGCATCAGGATCGTGGCGATGAACAGGCCGTAGATGAATGTATAGACGATCTGGCTCTGCACGCTGAAGAGCGCGGGTCCAGAGCGCACCCCCTGCACCATCAGGGCGCCCAGGATGACCGCGTCCGGCGGCGTGCCCGGGATCCCGAGCACCAGGGTCGGGATCAGGCCACCGCCGACCGTGGCGTTGTTCGCGGACTCCGAGGCGATCAAGCCGTCGGGCTCGCCGTGGCCGAAGTTGGCTGAGCGCGGGGAACTGCGCCTGGCTTCGGCGTACGAGACGAGCGAGGCGATCGAGCCCCCCGCGCCCGGCAGGATGCCCACCACGGTGCCGATCAGCGAGCTTCGCGCAACGTTCCACTTGCTTCCCCAGGCGAGACGCAGCGCTTCCCCGAGCCGGTAGCCGGCGAGCTTCTCCTTGAGCCGGAGGTGGGGGTCGGCGGTCGCCACCATGTCGATCAGCACCGGAACGCAGTACAGCCCGATCAGTGCCGGCACCACCTCGATGCCGCCGAGCAGCGACTTGAAGTCTCCGGTGTAGCGGATGTCCCCGCCGACTTCCGCGGTGCCGATCGTCGACAGGATCACGCCGAGGCAGCCGCCCAGCGCGCCCTTGAGCAGGCTGCCTTCGCTCAGCGAGGCGATCAGCGTCAGGCCGAAGATCGCCAGCCAGAAATACTCCACCGGGCCGAACCTGAGCGCCACCGCCGCAAGCGGCGGAGCGAGCAGCAGGAGGAACAGCGCCCCCACCAGGCCACCCACCACCGAGGCGATGCAGGCCAGCGTGATGGCCAGGTCGCCGTCCCCCCGCTTCGCCATCGGATAGCCTTCGAAGGTCGTCGCGATGGCCGAGGGCGTGCCCGGCGTGTTGAGCAGGATCGCGGAGTAGGCACCGCCATAGATGGCACCGGTGTAGATCGCCCCCAGCGCGATGAGCCCGGAAGCGGGCGGCATGCCGAAGGTGAAGGGCACCAGCACCGCCACCGCCATGGTGGCGGTCAGTCCAGGCAGCGCGCCGATCACCGTCCCTGCCACCACGCCCGCCACCGCCAGCAGCAGGTTGAAGGGCGTCGCTGCGGAGATCAGGAAATCGAGCTGCGGCATCCGCGCTGCGCTGCCCGATGGATGCGGGTGGCCTGTCGGCCGCCTACTTCCTGACGATGCCCATTTCCTTCGCGAGCGCCTCGTACTCGCTCTTCTTGCGGGCCATGAACTCGGCCGTCCTGGCGAGATCGATGTCCAGCATCGCAAATCCGGCCGCTTCCATCTTGGCGACGAATTCCGGCGTCTTGTTGATCTTGCCGATCAGGTCCGACACCTGCTGCTTGATCTGCCTGGGCGTGGACTTCGGCACTGCGATGCCCCGGTAGGCCCCGCCGACCAGATCGTAGCCGAGCTCCTTGAAGGTCGGACAATCGGGGATCTTCGGATGGCGGCTCTCCATCGCCACCGCGAGGCATCGCACCTGCTCGCCCAGCATCATGCGCACCGTGGTGTATCCCCACGATCCGGTGACCTGGCTGCCCAGCAGGGCGGTGTTGGATGCCCCGGTCCCCTTGAACGGCACGTAGGTGGTCTTGATTCCGGCCATCTTGTCGAAGCGCCGCTGTGCCAGGTGGTTGGCGGAGTTGGTACCAGAGCCCGAGAACGTGATCGTTCCGGGGGACTTCTTCGCCGCCTCCACCAGGTCCTTGAGCGTCTTCAACGGACTCGCAACCGGAACGATGATGGCATCCGGCGTGTAGTGAAACCAGTAGACGGTGTCGATGTCGTCGGTCTTGTAGCCGACGTCCTTTTCCAGCGGCTGCAGGATGAGGTGGGGCAGATTGGTGCCGACGATCGTGTAGCCGTCGGCGGGCATGCCGTTCAACTGGGACCAGGTCGCGGCGCCGCCCGCGCCCGCCTTGTACTGGATCGCGACGGTCTGGTTGGTGAGCTTCCTGAAGAACGGCTCCTGCAGGCGCGCCGAGACGTCCGACTCGCCGCCGGGGCCGAAGGCGATGATGTAGTTGACGGTCTTTTCGGGATAAGCGGCCGCAGCCTGGCCGGCCAGCGCAACGGCGGCGGCGGCGGCGAAAAACAGCTTGGTCGAGCGATTCATCTTGTCTCCTCCGAGGTGATGGTTGCCAGGGTTACGATATTGGAACCCGGCTCCTGCGCCCCTGCCGCAGAGCGGGAGCAGGCGCAGTCTGCTACAGGATCGCGGGGCCCGCCAGCCCCACCGGTCCGCCGCCTCACGCGCTCTCGTACAGCCGGGTCAGGACGAACTCGCGGTGGCCGAGCACCTCGGCCGAGGTGAGGCGGCCATTGACGGTGCGAAACAGCGTTTCGAGCAGTGCATCGCCCGCCTGATCGAGCGTCAGTTCGCGCTTCAGGATCCCCGACACATCGACGTCGATGTGCTCGGACATGGTGCGCACCGTGCGCGGGTTGGCCGACAGCTTGATCACCGGCACGATCGGGTTGCCGATGACGTTGCCCTGGCCGGTGGGGAACAGATGCACGACGAAGCCGGCGGCGGCCACCAGCGTGACCATCTCCGCCGCGGCCGAAGAGGAATCCATGAACCACAGGCCGGGGCCGGTCGGAGTTTCCGCCTTGTCGAGCACGCCGTCCACCACGCACTTCTTGCCGATCTTCTGGATGTTCCCGAGCGCCTTCTCCTCGATGGTGGTGAGCCCGCCCAGGATGTTGCCCTTGGTCGGCTGCGAGTCCATCAGGTCGCTCGTCTTGTGCCGGTCGATCACTTCCTGGTAGCGGTTGAACATGGCCATGAACTGGCTGCGCACCGCAGGCGTGCGGCAGCGCGCGGCCACCAGTTGCTCGCCGCCGGTGATCTCGGTGGTCTCGCCGAACACGAGAGTCGCCTTGTGCGGATAGAGCTTGTCGAAGACATTACCCGCGGTGGGATTCGAGGCCAGCCCGGAGGTGGTGTCGGACTCGCCGCACTTGGTCGAGACCCACAGGTCCTTGATCGGGCACTCCTCGCGCCGCAGGTCGGTCGCCCATTGCACGTACTGCTTCGCCGCCTTCGAGGCGCGCATGATCGTGTCATGATCGCCGTGCTGCTCGATGCCGAATCCGGTGACCGGCTTTCCGGTTGCGGCGATGCCCTCGACCACGCGCCGGGTCCATTCCTCCTCGATGCCGATCACCACCACCGCCGCGACGTTGGGGTTGGAACCCGTGCCGATCAGCGTGCGGAAGAACAGTTCCAGGTCGGCGCCGAACTGGAGCCGGCCGTAGGGATGCGGCAGCGCCAGGCTGCCCTTGATGTTGTTCTCGACCGCGAGCGAGGCGGCGTTGGACAGATCGTCGAGCGGCAGGATGACCACGTGATTGCGCACGCCGACGCGCCCATTCTCGCGGCGATAGCCCCGAAAGCTTGCTTTCTTCAGATTCATGAGAGATCCCTCCTATTCGTTTCGGGCGCCGGCAGGCCTTGCACGGCACGACCTGGATGGCGGCGCCGCAAGGGCTGCGGCGACGCCTCCTACCAGCGTTTGGTCTTCAGATTCTGCGTATGGACATGCTCGCCCACGGCGATGTCCGCGGTCACGCACCCGATATCGACGCCGTACTTGATCACGGTTCCGCCCTTCCTGAGCGACTTGATGGCGAGCTTGTGGCCGATGGGGATGTCGCTCAGCGCCTTCACCTTGATGTCCTTGTCCTGATCCATGATCCAGCCCGACAGCCTGGTTCCGGCCTTCACCCCCTCCACCACCACGACGCCGACCGAATCGGCTTCGTCGTGCACGACGAAATGGTTCATCTGCTCTTCTCCATCCAGGGAAACGGTCCGCCGCACCCGGGAATGCGCACCCGGCGACGCGCGGTGCGAGACTATAGGCGCGCGGGGAGAATCATGTCAACTGTATCGTCCAGGTGATCTATATGAGTTGGCGGCCGCAGCGTCTATACTTGCGGCAGGCAATCCCGGGGGGACGGAACCGTGGACAACAGGCTGGCAACCGCCGGCGTCGTCGGACTGAGCCCGCTCTACCGGCGGGTCGAGGACCGCATCCTGAAGGATCTGGCGGCCGGCCAATGGCGCTCCGGCGAACCGATCCCCGCCGAGACGAAGCTCGCGAAGCGCTTCGATGTGAGCATCGGCACCGTGCGCAAGGCGATCGACGAGCTGGTCGCGAGGCAGATCCTGGTGCGCCACCAGGGACGCGGCACCTTCGTCGCCGTGCACGACGAGGACCGCGCACTGTTCTACTTCTTCCGCGTCGTCGCCAGGGACGGCATCAAGAAGTATCCGACCAGCGAGTTGTTGTCCTTTTCCGAGGGCAGGGCCGATCCCGCGCAGGCCGCGGCGCTGCGCATCCCGCGCGGAGCGCCCATCCTGCGCTTCCGCAACCGGCTCGCGATCGAAGGCAGGGCGCTGATCCTGGACCGGATCGCGGTGCCGCAATCGCTGTTTCCCGGCCTCGACGAGGCCACGCTGCGGGAGCGCCCCAGCACTATCTACTCGCTCTATCAGTCGCGCTTCGGCATCAACGTGATCCGCGCCTCCGAGCGGCTGCACGCGCGGACCTGCGCCCGCGAGACGGCGCGTGCGCTGGGCCTCGCCGCAGATACGCCGATCCTCGAAATCCGGCGCATCGCCTACAGCTACAACGATGCTCCGGTGGAGTACCGGATCAGCCAGGTCGACACGCGAGACCACGACTACCTGAACGACCTCGGCAGGAACGCCGGGACGTAGCCTGCGGGCGTGACGGGGCGCCGCTCAGAACCCCATCGCCGCCGGAAGCCAGAGCACGAGCGGCGGAAACGCGGTCACCAGAACGAGCGCGACCAGCATCGCCGCCACCAACCAGAGCACCCAGGGCACGGTCGATTCCATCGTCACGCCGCCGATGCGCGAAGTGACCATCAGGTTGACGGCGAGCGGCGGGGTGAACTGGCCGATCGCGATGTTCATGGTGAGGACGACGCCGAACCACACCGGATCCCAGCGGAACGTGTTGGCGATCGGGATCAGGATGGGCAGGAACACGAGGAAGATCGAGATTCCGTCGAGCAGCATGCCGGCCACGAGGATCATGACGGCGATCATCACGAGCATCAGCGTCTCGTTGCTGGTCGCCCCGATCAGCGCGCGGGCGAAGGCGTCGAACGCCCCCAGCGTGCTGCCGGCGTGGGCGAACACGGCTGCCAGCGCGATGATGATCATCACTACCGCCGAGATCTCGGCCGAGTCCACCAGCACACGGTAGAGGCTGCGCAGGTCGAGCGAGCGGTAGATGACCATGCCGACGAAAAGCCCGTAGACCACCGCGACCACCGCGGCCTCGGTCGGGGTGAAGAAGCCCGAGCGCAATCCGCCCAGGATGATGACCGGAGCGGCGAGCCCCCAGATCGCCTCGCGCAGGCTGCTCCAGACCGGCACCCGTTCCTCGCCGGCGGCAGCGCCCCAGCCGTGGCGCATCGACAGGTAGAGCACCGGCGCAACGAGCGCCAGCCCGGCCAGCAGGCCCGGAATCAGCCCGCCCGCGAACAGCGCCGGCACGCTCGCCTGCGGCACCAGCACGCTATAGACGATGAAGGCGATCGAGGGCGGGATCAGGATGGCGCTCGAGCCCGCCGCGGCGATCAGCCCGGCCGAGAACGCCGCCGGATAGCCCTGCTTCACCATGCCCGGGATCATCACCATCGCCACCGCCGCGGCGTCCGCCGGCCCCGAGCCGGAGATGCCGCCGAGCAGCATGCACACGAGGATCGCCACGATCCCCTGCGCGCCGCGACGGTTGCCGACCAGCGCGGAGGTGAAGCGCACGATACGCAGCGCCACACCGGCGCGCTCGAACACCATCCCGGCGAGGATGAACACCGGCAATGCCAGCAGCGGGTATTTGGCGATGCCGCCATAGACGTTGGTCGGCAGCGCCATGATGCCGAGCTTCTCGACCAGGATGACCAACGCACCGCTGGCGCCGAGTGCCACCGCGAGCGGCGCGCCGAGCACCAGGAGCAGTGCGAAGCCGCCGAACAGCAGCAGGCTCGCCGCGATCAGCATCGGGCGCGCGCGCGCCAGAGGCGCACGATGCGGCCGAGGATGCGCAGCGCGACCGCGGCCGCGAGCAGCGGCAGCCAGACCGAGTACAGCCACTGCGGCACGCCGATGCCGGGCGAGGTGGTCTCGAAGCGCACATCGTCCGCCACCAGCCTGACGCCGAAGCCGGCGACGGCGGCGAACAGCGTGAAGCTCACCGCCATCACGGCGAGCTCGGCCACGAACGCCGCCCCCGCCCCGGTGCGTTCCACGAACCAGCTCACCCGGATGTGGCTGTCGCGCACCACCGCGGCGGAAGCGCCGACGAAGGTGAGCACGACCAGGAGGAAGACCGAGAACTCCTCGGTGAACGCGAAGGACTCGTCGGTGAAATAGCGGACGACGACGTTGGCGAAGGTGATGAGGACGATCGCGGCGAGCGCGGCCGCGGCGGCGAACTCCTCCACCTTCACCGGAATGCGTGGAGGAATCGAGCCGCCGCGTTCGCTCATTCCTTGCCGGGGGCAGCGCGGTTCAGGGCTACTTGCGGGCGGCGATCGACTGTTCGGCCTTCTTCACCAGATCGGCGCCGATCGTCCTCGTCCACTTCGCATAGACCTTGCGGGTCGCCTTGACGAAGGCGGTGCGCTCCGCGGCGCTCACGCGGACCACGTTGACGCCCAGCCCCTCGACGGTCTTGACCATGCTCTCGTCGGGCGGCACGAGGCCCGCGCGCGCCAGTCGGATCACTTCCTTCCCGGCCTCGACCGCCGCATCGGCGACGATCTTGCGGTCGGCCGGCGTCCACGATTCCCAGACCTCCTTGTTGACCACGAAGATCAGCGGATCGGCGACGTAATGCCACAGCGTCACGTTCTTCTGGCCGAGGGTGTGCATCTTGGCGGCGGTGAAGATCGTGAGCGGATTCTCCTGCCCGTCGACGGCGCCCGAGGCGAGCGCGGGCTGCGCGTCCGCCCAGCTCATCTGGGTCGGGTTGGCGCCCAGCGCGGTGAAGGTCTCGTTGTAGATCGGAGAGCCCACGACACGGAACTTCAGGCCCTTCATGTCGGCGGGCGCATGGATCGGTCGCTTGGAATTGGTCACCTCGCGGAAGCCGTTCTCGCCCCAGGCGAGCGGCACGACGCCGTTCTTCTCGACGATCCGGAAGATCTGCTTGCCGACCTCGCCGTGCGTGAGCGCGTCGATCGCCGCGTAGTCGGGCATCAGGAAGGGCAGCGAGAACAGGTTCAGCTCCTTGATCTGCGGCGACCAGTTGATGGTCGATCCAATGGCGAGATCGATCACGCCCTGGCGGATGGCGGTGAACTCGCGCGTCTGGTCGCCAGCGACCAGCGAGACGCCCGGATACATCTTGATGTTGATGCGCCCATTGGTGCGCTCCCGCACCAGCTTGCCCCACAGCTCGCCGCCCTTGCCCCAGGGAAAGGCGGTGCCGACCACGGTCGAGAGCCGGTACTCCGTCTGGTACTTCTGTGCCGCAGCCGGCGCTGCCGCTGTGAGTGCGACGACACCGAACACACTTGCGAGAGCCAACGAAGCAAATGACTTGTGCATGACGAACCTCCCAGTCAATCGGTCGCCGCAGAAAAGCGCCTGCGGCCGCGTCCTTCCATCCATGCGAGCAGCGCTTCCAGGATACGCCGAGACCCGATGCGCGCCTCGGCCTCCAGCGCCGCCGCGTATCCCACCGGAATCCTCGGCGCACCCAGGCGCGTGACCGGGATGCCCAGTTCCTCCGCCGCAGTGGCGGCGATCTCGGCACCGAAGCCGGCGGCCTGCACCGCTTCGTGCGCCACCATCAGGCGCCCGGTCCGGGCGCAGGAGGCGAGCACCGTCTCGCGGTCCCACGGCCACAGCGTGCGCAGGTCGATCACCTCCACCGACACGCCGGATGCGGCCGCGGATTGCGCCGCTTCGAGCGCGTCGAGAACGGTTCGCGACCATGATACCAGCGTGAGGTCGCGGCCCGCGCGCAGCACCTTCGCCTCGCCGAGTGCGACGCGATGCGCCTCCGGCACCTCGCCATCGACGCCCCACAGCTCCTTGTGTTCGTGGTAGACGACCGGATCGTCGCACGCGATCGCCGCCCGCAGCAGGCCGTAGTTGTCCGCGGGCGAGGACGGCGCGACGACCACCAGGCCGGGAGTGTGCGCGAACCAGGCCTCGATCGACTGCGAGTGCTGCGCGGCCGAGGCGCTCCAGATGCCGATCGGCAGCCGCGCCACCAGCGGCACCCTGCCCTGGCCGCCGAACATGTAGCGGTTCTTGGCCGCCTGATTGACCATCTCGTCGATCGCGCACATCGCGAAGTCCGCGACCCGCATCTCGACCACCGGCCGCAGGCCCACGAGCGCCATGCCGACCGCCGCGCCCAGGATCGCCGACTCGGAAATCGGCGCATCGATCACGCGCGCCGCACCGAACGTCTGCGCGAGCCCGCGGTACTGGCCGAACACGCCGCCGCGGCCGAGGTCTTCCCCGACCGCGACCACCCGCTCGTCCTCGCGCATCGCCCGTGCGAGCGCGCTACAGGCGGCCTGCGCGTAGCTCATCACCGCCATTGTCCGGCTCCGCAATCCTGGACGTCGCGATAGGCCGCATGGGCCGGCGGCGCCGGGGAGGCCGCCGCGGCAGCGAGCGCGCGTGCGATCTCCGCTTCGGCTTCCTCGCGCAGCGCGCGCAGCCGATCGGCATCCACTCCAAGCGCGGCGAGCCGCTGCCCGGCGCGCTCGATGGGATCCTGCGCGAGCGCGCGCTCGACCTCCGCGGCATCGCGGTAGGTGGCCGGATCGACCGAGACATGACCCTTGAAGCGGTAGGTGAGCGCATGCAGGAACTGCGGTCCGCCGCCTTCGCGCACCAGGGCCAGCAGCCGCGCCGCGGCCGCGTCGACTGCGGCGACATCGTTGCCGTCGACCTGCTGCGCGGGCACCCCGATCGCGCGCGCGCGCGCCGCCGCGCCCTCGCCGCCGGTCATGGACTCGGTCGCGGTGGTGGCCGAATATCGGTTGTCCTCGCACACGAACAGCACCGGGAGGTCGAACACCCGTGCCCAGTTCAGCCCTTCCAGGAACGGCCCCCGATTGACCGCGCCGTCGCCGAAGAAACAGGCGACCACGGCATCGCCGCCGCGGATGCGGATGGCATGGGCCGCGCCGGCGGCGATCGGGATGCCGGCGGCGACCACGCCGTTCGCCCCGAGCATGCCGGCGGAGAAGTCCGCGATGTGCATCGAACCGCCCTTGCCGCCGTTGGTGCCGCCGCTCTTTCCGAACAGCTCGCACATCATCGCGCGCGGCTCTGCGCCCTTGGCGATCGCATGCCCGTGGCCGCGGTGCGTCGATGTCAGATAATCGGAGCGCGCGAGGTTCGCGCACACCCCCGCGGGGACCGCCTCCTGCCCGGTCGACAGGTGCAGCGGACCGCGCACCAGAGCGCCCGCGGCCGCCGCCGCGCCGAAGGCGGCCACGCCCCCGCGGCTCGCCACCTCGGCGGCGTTCTCGAATGCGCGGATGCGGAGCATGGTCCGGTAGAGCGCAGCCAAGCGCTCCGGTGCGATGCGGTCGGCTGGGGACGAGTCGGATTCCATGGAATGCCGTCGGGGTCGGCGGCGCGAGGAGCCGGTGCGACGCGAATTGTTCGGGTGCAGTCTATTGCGCCACGCGGATCGCGTCAAACCGCCGCGCACTCCCGGTGCGCGCGAGGGGGACGCGCGACACCCTCGGCTATAATGGCGCGCGATTTCCTCTTCCTCCCCGCTGCGCCGTCCATGAACCGAAGCCGTACCGCTGCCGCCCGCAAGTGGCTGCCACACGTCTTTCCGTTCCTGCGCTGGCGGACTATGGTCACGCGCGAGAGCCTGCGCGAGGATGCCGCGGCGGGAATCACCGGCGCGCTGATCGTGCTGCCCCAGGGCGTGGCCTTCGCCACCATCGCCGGCCTGCCGCCGGAATATGGGCTGTATGCCGCAATGATGCCGGCAGTGGTGGCCGCGCTGTTCGGCTCGAGCTGGCATCTGGTCTCGGGCCCGACCACGGCGATCTCCATCGCGCTGTTCGCCACCCTGAGTCCGCTCGCGACGCCCGGCTCCGGCGAGTACGTGAAGCTCGCGCTGACGCTCACCTTCCTCGTCGGCGCGATGCAGCTCGCGCTCGGCTTCGCCCGGCTCGGCGCGCTCGTCAATTTCATCTCGCATACGGTGGTGATCGGCTTCACCGCGGGCGCGGCGATCCTGATCGCGGCGAGCCAGGTGCGGAATTTCTTCGGGATCCCGATCGCGCGCGGCACGCCGGTGCACGAGATCCTCATGCAGCTCTTCACGCGTTCCGGCGAGATCAGTTTCTGGGTGCTCGCGGTCGCGCTGCTCACGCTCGCCGTCGGGCTCGCGAGCCGGAGGTTCCTCCCCAGGTTTCCCTACATGATCTCGGCGATGATCGCGGGGAGCCTCGCCGCGGCGGCGCTCGATGCGGCCTTCGGCTCCGAGGTCACGAGAATCGCCACCGTCGGCGCGCTGCCCGCTCACCTGCCGCCGCTGAGCATGCCGGATTTCTCGCCCGGCGCGCTCGCGCAGACGTTCCGGCCGGCGCTGGTCATCACCCTGCTCGCGCTCACCGAGGCGGTGTCGATCGCGCGCGCGGTGGCGGTGCGCTCCGAGCAGCGCATCGACGGCAATCAGGAGTTCATCGGCCAGGGGCTGTCGAACATGGCCGGTGCGTTCTTCTCGGGTTACGCCTCGAGCGGCTCGTTCAACCGCAGCGGCGTCAACTACGAGGCGGGCGCACGCACCCCGCTCGCCACGGTGTTCGCCTCGGTGGCGCTCGCGCTGATCGTGCTGCTGGTCGCGCCGCTCGCGGCCTGGCTGCCCAACGCCGCGATGGCCGGAATTCTGTTCCTCGTCGCCTGGGGGCTGATCGATTTCCACCACATCGGCGCGATCGTTCGCACCAGCCGGCCCGAGTCCTTCATCCTCGCCGCCACGTTCCTCGCAACGCTGGCGAAACTGGAGGATGGCATCTTCCTCGGCGTGCTGCTCTCGCTCATCTTCTACCTGTACCGCTCCTCGCGCCCGGAGATCGAGGCGGTGGTGCCCGCGCCCGAGCAGGGCGCCTATCACTTCGTGCCGGCGAAGGGCCTGCCGGAATGCCCGCAGCTTCGCATCGTGCGCATCCACGGCTCGATCTATTTCGGCGCGGTCGGCCATGTCCAGGCCGCCCTGCAGGAGATCGACGAGGCCAATCCGCGCCAGAAGACGGTGCTGGTGGCCGCCAGCGGCATCAACTTCGTCGACGTGGCCGGCGCCGAGATGCTCGCAGCCGAAGCGCGGCGCAGGCGCAGGCTGGGCGGCGGACTGTACTTCTACCGGCTGACGGAGTCCGTCCAGCGCTTCCTGTCGCGCGGCGACTATGTCAGGGACATCGGCGCGGATGCGTTCTTCCCGGTCATGGAAAACGTTTCCGGAAAACTCTACTGGACGCTCGATCCAGGAGTGTGTCGCACATGCAGGACGCGCATCTTCGCCGAATGCCACGGAGCCGTGCTGCCCGACGGCCTGCGCCGCCAGCGTCTGATGCTCGCCACCGACGGCAGCGCCTACGCGCAGGCGCCGACCGCGATCGCGATCGCGACCGCGGCGCGCTTCGGGGTCACCCTCGATGTCGTGACCGTCGTCCCGGCGAAGGACGCGATCGAAGTCGCCCGCGCGCGCCTCGACGCCGTCGTGCGCCAGGCGATGCCGGAGAACGTTCCGTGCGAGACAACGGCGCTCGCGGGCGCGGATGCGGTGCGCGAGGTGATCGCCGCGGCCGATCGGTGCGGCACCAACATCCTCGTCATCGGCCGGCGGCCGCCCTCGGGCGGACTGGTGAGCCGCATGGTGGGCGATGTCGCCGCGCGCATCATCGCCGGTGCGCCCTGCCACGTGCTGGTGGCTTCGCCCGGCACGCTCATGTGGCGGCGGCGTATCCTGCTCGCCACCGACGGCTCGCGCTTCAGCGAGATCGCCGCCGGGCTGGCGGCCGAGATCGCGCGTGCGTGCGGCCTTCCGGTGAGCGTGGTCTCCGTGGTCAAGCCGGGCGGCCTGAACGCGGACACGGTGCGGGAAGATGTACAAACGTGCGCTGCGGCGCTGAGGGTTCAGGGCATCGAGGCCGATGCGTTCGCTCTCGAGGGCAGGCCGGGGGAAGTCATCGTCGCCAAGGCGGTGGAACTGGGTGCCGACCTCATCGTCGTGGGCAGCCACGGCCGGCGCGGGCTGAACCGCATGATGCTCGGCAGCGTCTCCGACGCGGTGGTCGGAGCGGCGCGCTGCGCGGTGCTGGTGGCGAAGCCCGCCGTCCAGTCGGACGAACTGCTCTCCGCCATCGCGCCGGAACTGTGAACGGGCACGTCCGGCATGGCGGCGCCCCGTTTCAGGTTCCGGGTTCCGGGTTCCGGGTTCCGGGTTCCGGGTTTCAGGTTTCAGGTTTCAGGTTTCAGGTTTCAGGTTTCGCGCGCTTGCGCGCCGCGGGCGTCGGGGCATGGGCGTCGATGTACTCGCGGATGAACTTGCGGATGAGCTGCGAGGGCGTGACGTCCTGCTCGGCGCACAGGCGCTCGAAGCGCTTCTTTTTCTCCGGATCGATCAGCAGGGTGAGGCGGGCGTTCCTGGTTTCCATGCCACGATGCGCCGGTCGGGGATATAATGATGTTAAGCATATTAGCATCGCATTTCGATCAAGTGTGAATGCCATGACAACCGACCGCAGCCGCTGCATGCCCGCACACGCGCGGTCACGGAGGGGACAGGCTTGATGCAGTTCCTCCCGATGAGGCTGCTGCCGATCGACATCGCCGGGCTCGCCGTGCTGTTCTGGCTGGCGCTCGGGCTCCTCGGCCTGCTCGCCTCGGCGCGCCCGGCGTTCATCAACCGGATGCTGTTCCCGCTGAGCGCGGCCGGCAGCCTGGTGCTCGCGGCTACCGGAATCGCGGCGATGGACGATGCCGCGACGGTGATGATCCTGCCGCTGGGGCTCCCGGATCTGCCGTTCCACCTGAGGCTCGACGCCCTTTCCGGGTTCTTCCTGTTCCTGCTCGGCGCGGCCGGGGTCGGCGTTTCGTTGTATTCGGCCGGCTATTTCCGCGACACCGCCGGGCCGACGCTCGGCCTGCTGTGCCTCGAATACCATGTCTTCATCGCCAGCATGGCGGTCGTCATGCTCGCAGACGACGCCTACCTGTTCATGGTGGCCTGGGAGACGATGGCGCTGTCGTCCTATTTCCTGGTCACCACCGAGCATGACCAGCCGCAGATCCGGCACGCAGGCTTCCTCTATCTGCTGATCGCGCACGTGGGCGCGGTGGCGATCCTGCTCGCCTTCGGGGTGCTGCAGGGCGGGCACGGCGACTACAGCTTCGCGGCCCTGCGCGCGGCCCATCTGACGCCCGGCTGGGCGAGTGCCGCCTTCGTGCTCGCGCTGGTGGGCTTCGGCGCCAAGGCCGGCATCCTGCCGGTGCATGTCTGGCTGCCCGAGGCGCATCCGGCGGCGCCCTCGCCGGTCTCCGCGCTCATGAGCGGCGTGATGCTCAAGACCGCGATCTACGGCTTCGTCCGGGTCGTGTTCGACCTCGTGCATCAGCTCCAGTGGCAGTGGGGGGTGGTGGTGCTGATCGTCGCGACGCTCACCACGCTCTTCGGCGTGCTGTTCGCGCTCATGCAGCACGATCTCAAGCGCCTGCTCGCCTACCACTCGGTCGAGAACATCGGCATCATCCTGATCGGGCTGGGGCTCGCGCTGATCTATGCCGGCAGCAATCACCCGGTGCTGGCGGCGCTCGCCATGATCGCCGGGCTCTATCACACGCTCAACCACGCGGTGTTCAAGGGACTGCTGTTCCTGGGCGCCGGCTCCATCCTGCACGCCACCGGCGAGCGCGACCTCGGCGAGATGGGCGGGCTCGCACGCAGCATGCCCTACACCGCGTTCTTCTTCCTGGTGGGCGCGCTGTCGATCTCGGCGCTGCCGCCGTTGAACGGCTTCGTCTCGGAGTGGCTGACCTTCCAGGCCGCGCTGCTCTCGCCCGCACTCGCCAACGGCATCCTGCGCAGCCTCATCCCGTTCGCGGCCGCCGCCCTCGCGCTCGCCGGCGCGCTCACCGGCATGTGCTTCGTGAAGGTGTATGGCGTCGCCTTCCTCGGCGCCCCGCGCAGCGCGCACGGCCTGCACGCCCATGACGCCGGCTTCTGGGAGAAGCTCGGCATGGGCTGGCTGGCCGCGCTGTGCGTCGCGCTCGGGCTCGCCCCGGTGTGGCTGGTGGAGCGGCTGGAATACGTCACCGAGCGCATGGTCGGCGCGCGCCTGGGCGCGCAGGCGCTCAAGGGCGGCTGGCTGTGGCTCGCCCCGGTCGCCGCCGAGCGCGCGAGCTACAGCCCGGTGATCTTCCTGCTCGTGATCGCGGCGGTGGTCACCCTCACCTTCCTCGCCGTGCGCCGGATCTACCATGGCCGGCTGAGGCTGGCGGATCCGTGGGATTGCGGCTTCCCGCTGCTCGACGCACGCATGCAGGACACGCCCGCCGGTTTCTCGCAACCGATCCGGCATATCTTCGCCCCGGTCTACGAGATGGAACGCCACCTGCCCGCGGCCACGGATCCCGACCCGTATTTCTCGCTCGAAATCCGCGACCGCTTCTGGCGCTGGCTGTACCGGCCGGTGGCCGCGGCGGCCGAGTTCTCGGCGCGCCAGGTCGGTCGCCTGCAGCAGGGCCGCATCGCGGTCTATCTGCTCTACAGCTTCGTCACCCTCCTCTTCGTGCTGCTGTTCGTGCGATGACTTCCGGCATCGTCTCGCAGCTCTTCCAGTCGGCGCTCGCGGTGCTGGCTGCGCCGCTGCTGATCGGCTGGGTGAACATGTGCCGCGCATGGCTGCAGAACCGCAGCGCACCGAGCCTGCTCCAGCCCTACCGGGCGCTGCACAAGCTCTTTCACAAGGACGCCGCGATCAGCCGCAACACCTCGTGGATCTTCCGCTTCAATCCCTACGTCCAGTTCGGCTGCATGTGGCTCGCGGCCGGAATCGTCCCGGTGCTCGCCACCGACCTGCCGCTCGCGCCGGCGGCCGACGTGGTCGCGCTGGTCGGGGTGTTCGCGGTGGCACGCGTGTTCGCCGCGCTCGCGGCGATGGACACCGGCACCGCCTTCGGGGGTCTGGGCGCGCGCCGCGAGATGTTCATCGGCGCGCTGGCCGAGCCGGCGATGCTGATCGTGTTCTTCAACCTCTCGCTCATCGCCCAATCGACCTCGCTCAACACCATCGTGGAGACGCTCGCCCACGGCAACTTCCTAATCCGTCCGAGCTTCGCCTTCGCCGGGGTGGCGTTCTACATGGTGGCGCTGGCCGAGAACGCGCGCGTGCCGGTCGACAACCCGACCACGCACCTCGAGCTGACGATGATCCACGAGGCGATGATCCTGGAATACTCCGCTCGCCACCTGGCGCTGATCGAGTGGGCGGTCGCGGTCAAGCTGGTCGCCTACAGCGCTCTCGGCATCGCGCTCTTCGTGCCCTGGGGCATCGCCGAGGCCGGGAACACGGCGGCGCTTCCGCTCGCGCTCCTCGCGCTCGCCGGCAAGCTCTTCGTCGGCGGGGCCGTGCTGGCGACGCTGGAAACCGTGCTCGCCAAGTTGCGCCTCTTCCGCGCGCCCGAATTCGTCGCCACCGCGTTCCTGCTGGCGATGCTGGGCGTGCTGCTCAACCTCGTCCTCCAGCGCTAGGAGCCGACCGTGATCTCCGCCGCCTGGTTCGACCAGATCATCAGCCTGCTCGCCGCGATCCTGCTGCTCATCAGCTTCGCCATGCTCTCGCAGCGGCGCATCCTGTCGCTGATCGAACTGTTCGCATGGCAGGGCGCGGTGCTCTCCGCGAGCACCGCGATCGTCGCCTATTCCGCCAACCTCCACCACCTGTACTATTCGGCCGCCATCACCTTCGCGCTCAAGGTCGTGGCGCTGCCCTGGCTGCTGCACCGGCTGATCCGCAGGCTCAACGTGCGCTGGGACGTGGAGACCATGATCAACATCCCCTCCACGATGCTGATCGGGCTGGCGCTGGTCGTGTTCGCGTTCAATCTGGCGCAGCCGATCTCGCAACTCGCCACCGGCGCCGCACGCCATACCATCGGGATCGCGACCGCCACCGTGCTGCTGTCCTTCCTGATGATGATCACCCGCCGCAAGGCCGTGCCCCAGGTGATCGGCTTCCTGGCGATGGAGAACGGACTGTTCTTCGCCGCCACCAGCGCCACCCACGGCATGCCGATGGTGGTGGAGCTGGGCATCGCGCTCGACGTGCTGGTCGGCACCTTCATCTTCGGCATCTTCTTCTTCCAGATCCGCGAGACGTTCGACAGCCTCGACATCCGCCACATGGAAAAGCTCAAGGAACGCTGATGGTGGAAATGCTCTGGCTGCTCGGCATCCCGCTCGCGGGCGGGATCCTCCAGGCCCTTGCCGGCCAGCACCGCTACGCCGCCGAACTGGGCGTGGGGCTGAGCTTCGGAACGCTGCTGGCGGCCGCCGCGCTCACCGTGCGCGTGATCGCGGACGGCCCGATGCTCGTGTTCGGCGAGCAGTTCTTCATCGACCCGTTCAACGTGTTCCTGGTCGCGCTCACCGCCTTCGTCGCATTCACGACCGCGGTGTTCTCGCGCCCCTACATGCGCATCGAGGAGCATCACGGGCGGCTGAGCACGGGCCGCCTGCGGCTGTACTACAGCATGTATCAGCTCTTCACCTTCACCATGCTGATCGGGCTCACCACCAACAACATGGGCATCCTGTGGGTCGCGATGGAGGCGGCCACGCTCACCACCGTGCTGCTGGTATCCCTCTACCGGACTCCCGAAAGCCTGGAAGCCGCGTGGAAGTATTTCATCCTGTGCGGCGTGGGCATCGCCCAGGCGCTGTTCGGCACCATCCTGCTGTACTTCGCCGCCGAGCGCACGCTCGGCACCGGCGGCAACGCGCTTCTCTGGACCCACCTCGACCAGTCCAAGGTGCTGCTCGAGCCGACCGTGCTCTCGCTCGCCTTCGTCTTCCTGCTGATCGGCTACGGCACCAAGGTCGGGCTCGCGCCGCTGCACAACTGGCTGCCCGATGCGCACGCCGAGGGCCCGACCCCGGTCTCCGCGGTGCTCTCGGGACTGCTGCTCAACGTCGCGCTGTATGCGGTCGTACGCTGCAAGGTGCTCACCGACGGCGCGCTGGGAAACCATTTCGCGGGCAACCTGATGATGGGCTTCGGCCTGCTCTCGGTGGTGGTGGGCACGTTCTCGCTCTCGCGCCAGATCGACATCAAGCGCATGTTCGCCTACTCGTCGATCGAGCACATGGGCATCATCACCTTCGCCTTCGGCATGGGCGGGCCGGTCGCCTCGTTCGCGGCGCTGCTGCACATGACGATGCACTCGCTCACCAAGTCGGCGATCTTCTTCGCGGTGGGACACGCCGCGCAGAAGTCGGGCACCCAGATCATGGAGAACATCCGCGGGCTGATCCGCACCAATCCGACCGTGGGCTGGGGCCTCGCGCTGGGCACCTTCGCGATCCTCGGCATGCCGCCGTTCGGGGTGTTCACCAGCGAGTTCCTGATCCTCACCACCGCGATGCACGAGCATTCCTGGTCGACGCCCATCCTGCTCATCTCGCTCGGGATCGCGTTCGCGGCGATCTTCGGCAAGATCCAGCCGATCGTGTTCGGCGAGACCACGCTGCCGCGGCTGCCGCACCCGCCCGCGATCCTGCCGGTGTTCGTGCATCTGGCCATGGTGCTGGTGCTCGGCGTCTATATCCCGCCGGCATTGGCCGAATGGTATCGCCAGGCAGCCCGCTTCATCGGATGAGCCATGCGCTTCCTTGACCAGCCGATCGAATTCGCCGTCCTGCCCGGCGCGCTGCCTGCGGCCTGCGGCGAGGTCGACGCCGCCCAGCTCGCCGCGTTCTGCGAAGCCCTGCCGGAGGCCGGAGGCCGCTTCGTGTCGCTGTGGGGAACGGACGAGCGCGATCGCGGCCGCGGCTTCGATCTGCACGTCGCCTTCACCACCCGCGAGGGGCTCGCCTGCCTGCGCCTCGCGCTTCCCGCCGAGAACCCGACCTACCCCGACCTCTCCGGCCGCTTCCCGGCCGCGGCCCGCCTCCAGCGCGCGCTCTTCGACATGCTGGGGATGCGCGCGGAAGGCGCCGATGAACGCGGCTGGCTGCGCCACGCCAACTGGCCGGCCGACTTCTTTCCGCTGCGCCGCGATGCCGACGCCGCGCTGCGCTTCGATGCCGCATCCGAGCCCTATCCCTTCGTGCGCGTCGAGGGCGAAGGCGTGCATGAGATCCCGGTCGGGCCGATCCACGCCGGCACCATCGAGCCGGGACATTTCCGCTTCTCGATCGTGGGCGAGAAGGTGCTGCGGCTCGAGGAGCGCTTCGGCTACAAGCACAAGGGCATCGCGCGGCGCTTCCGTAGCCTGCCGCTCGCCGAAGGACACCGGCTCGCCGGAAGGGTGAGCGGCGATTCCACCGTGGCCTTCGCCTGGGCCTACTGCCAGGCGGCGGAATCGGCCTGCGGGTGCGAACCCCCCGAGCAGGCGCTGTGGCTGCGCGCGCTGCTGCTCGAGCGCGAGCGCATCGCCAACCACCTCGGCGACATCGGCGCGATCGCCAACGACGCGGCGTTCTCGTTCGGGCTCGCGCAGTTCATGCGGCTGAAGGAAGACTGGCTGCGGGCGAACCAGGCCGCCTTCGGGCACCGCTACCTGATGGACTGCGTCGTCCCCGGCGGCCTCGCGCGGGATCTCGCGCCGGGTGCGGCCGAGGCGATCGCACGCCAGTGCGACGCGATCGAGCGCGAGGTGCGCGTGCTCAAGGGAATCTACGACGAGCACGCCGGACTCCAGGACCGTTTCCTCACCGCCGGGCGGCTGGTGCCGCGGCTCGCAGCCGCGCTGGGCGTGGGCGGGCTCGCGGGCCGCGCCAGCGCGCAGAGCTGGGACCTGCGGGTGGACATCGCCTCGCCGCCCTACGACAAGCTCGGCGTCAACATGACCACCCACCGCAACGGTGACGTCGCGGCGCGCGTGACCGTGCGCTTCGAGGAGGTGTTCGAATCGCTGCGGCTGATCCGCGAGATCCTCGCCCGCATGCCCGGCGGCACTGCGCTCGCGCGGCTTCCCGAGGCCGCCGAAGGCGCGTTCGGGGCGGGCTGGATCGAGGGCTGGCGCGGCCCGGTGCTGGTCGCGCTCGAGGCGGGCGCCG